>NZ_JCALCW010000062.1:0-15117 GCF_059812545.1 Mycobacterium sp. NGS50 | reverse complement strand
GGCCACCGCCGCCGAAGAAACCGCCGCCGCCCGGGTCGGAGCCACCGAACGATGTCGGGCTCCAGCCATCCGAATAGCCTCCGGAGCCGCGTCCGCCGCCGCTGAGGATGTTGCCGATGATGATCCCGCCCAGCATCGCGCCGGTACTGTCCCCGCCGCCGTACCGCCCGTAGTAGGCCTGCTGGGCGGTCTGGGCGTCGGCCTTGGCCAGTGCCTGCGCCTGCGCGGCCAGCGCCGCACCGTTGTTGGCGTGGGCGATGGCGGTGTTGATCTCGACGTTGGCGTCCTGCGCCGCGTCGAGATGACGCCGGGCTTCGGCGAGCCGGGTCCGCGCCTCCGGACCGATGCTGCCGCGTCGGGTGTCGATGTAGTCCGATACCGCCCGCACCCGTGACTGTGCGGTGAACACCGCCTGGTCCAGCGTGCGGCGGAGTCGTTCGGCCGCTGCGCGTTCCTCTTCTAGGGTGTCCAGCAGCTGGTCCAGGTCGGCGTCGGCCTTGGTCAGTTGGGTGAATGTGCCGAGCGGATCGCGGCATTCGCCGGCCGCCGCGACAGCTGCCGCCGCCGCGTCGAGGACCGCGGTCAGTTCGCTGTGATGGGAGTCGGCGCCCCCCTTGTCCAGCAGGCTGCGGGCCTGGGCGATGCCCGCCTCGATGTCGGTGATCGCCGCGGGCAGTGCCGTCACCGCATGCCGGATGTCGCTGGCGGCGCTGTCCACCGCGTCGAGCAGGGCGCGCACCTGGCCCACAGCCGATTCGGCGGCCCGTACCGTATCCACCAGTTCGCTCTGCCCTCCGGCGACCGCGCGGGCGGCGAGTTCTCGTGCCCGGGTGATGTTGTGGTCGGCGAACGACAGCCGCTCCTTGCCGGTGGCAACGTTGCTGGACACAGAAGACAGTGCGGCGGCGTCGAATTCGCTGTGCAACTGCTGCAGCCGTTGTTCGGAGGCCGGAATGCGTGCGGTCAGCTCGACCAGTTGCCGGGTCAGGCTGTCCAGGCGCGAGGGGGCATTGATCACCAGGTCACGTAGTTGCTCGAACGCGTCGGTCTGCGCCTCCAGCTCGCGGTCGGCCTTGGCGGCGGCCACGATCACCCGGGTCAACATCTCCCGCCGCTGCTCGGGTGTTTCGGGAATCGCGTCGTCGAGTTGGTGACGCACGTTGAACGCCTGCGTCAGGGCCGCTTTGGCGTTGTCGACGGCGTGGCTGAACGGCTGGGTCCGCTGCGCACCGAACTCCTCGATCGCCAACTCCAGTTCGTTGGTGCTGGTGCGCACCGCGTTGTCCACCTCGACCACTTTCGCGCGCGAGAGGTCGTCGAGCACGTCCACCGGCAGCGCGGCGAGCGCGTCCGGATCGGTGGGGTCCACGCGTTGGGCCGCGGCCAATTCGGCGGCGTGTCGGCGATTGCGGCGCAAGCGCACCACCAGCGCCAGCGCCACAGCGGCCAGAACCACGACAGCCATGACGATCAGCACCGCTCGCCAGCTGAATTCGCTGGCACTCGACCGGCCCAGTCCGTTGGCCGCTGCCACCGCCGCCCCCGCCCAGTCGCCTCGGTGCAGTGCAGGTTCAATCTGATTGTGGCGCAACTCCGTTACCTGGCCTGACGTCACGTTCTTTGCCGCCGACGACACCAGAAACGCATAGCTGCGTTCGCCGGTGGCCACCGCGAGTAGGGCGTCGTTGCCGCCGAAATAGTTCAGCCGGATGGTTGCCTGGCCCCAGCTGTCCGGGGATTGGCCGGAGAAGTCGTTGACGTAGATCACCCACAGCCGGATGTGGCGATCGGAGTAGAGCGCGTCGACGGCGCGTTCCACGTCCGCGCGACCCGACGCCGACAAGGCGCCGGCGCTGTCGGTGACGTAGTCGGTCAACCGCACCGGCGGGTCCGCCAGCGCGGCCGGCGCGAACAGGGCGCCGGCGGTGAACACTGCCAGGAGCAAGCTGAGCAGGCGGGTACGCATGGGAGCCAATCTAACGGTCTGGGAGGGGCCGTGGACGCGTCGCGGGCGGCGTGCTGCTGACCGGCAGATGACCGGTCGAGCGTCCTGGCAGACTGTGCGTCGGTGAATACATCGGATCCCTACGACGCGCACGACCGCGAGCGCCGAGTCGTCGAGGCAGACAAGACCGCGGGACTGCCCGGCACGGAGGGACAGCACCGCACGGATTTCGCCCGCGACCGCGCCCGGGTGCTGCACTGCGCGGCGCTGCGCCGGCTCGCCGACAAGACACAGGTCGTCGGTCCGCGCGAAGGCGACACCCCACGCACCCGGCTGACCCATTCGCTAGAGGTGGCCCAGATCGGCCGGGGCATGGCGGTCGGCTTGGGCTGCGACCCCGACCTGGTCGAGCTCGCCGGCCTGGCCCACGACATCGGGCATCCGCCGTACGGGCACAACGGCGAGCAGGCGCTCAACGAGCTCGCGGCGAGTTGCGGCGGCTTCGAAGGCAACGCGCAGAACTTCCGCATCCTCACCGGGCTGGAACCCAAAGTCCTTGATCCACAAGGTCGCAGCGCCGGGCTCAACCTCACCCGCGCCGCGCTGGACGCCGCAACCAAATATCCGTGGACACGTGAGCCGGGTCGGGTCAAGTTCGGCTTCTACGACGACGACCGCGATCAGGCGGACTGGATGCGCAAGGGTGCGCCGGGGGAACGGTTGTGCCTTGAGGCGCAGGTGATGAACTGGGCCGACGACGTCGCCTATTCCGTGCACGACGTCGAAGACGGGGTGATCTCCGGGCGCATCGACCTGCGGGTGCTGGGCGACGACGACGAAATCGCTGCGCTGGCCTGGCTGGCCGAAACCGAGCACCCCGCCGAGTTCATCGCCGCCGCGAAGCGGCTGTCGGGGTTGCCGGTGGTCGCCGCCATCGGCCGGTACGACGGCACCCTGTCGGCGTCGGTGGCGCTCAAACGGCTGACCAGTGAGCTGGTGGGGCGGTTCGCGTCCGCCGCGATCAGCGCGACGCACGAGGTCGCCGGACCGGGACCGCTGGCCCGCTACCAAGCCGACCTGCAGGTACCCGATCTGGTCCAGGCCGAGGTGGCAGTGCTGAAAACCCTTGCGGTGCAGTTCATCATGTCAGAACGGGGACATCGGGAAATCCAGGCCGGTCAGCGTGAGCGCATCCACGCCGTGGCGGCCAAGCTGTTGGCCGGGGCGCCGGGCGCGCTGGATCCGATCTTCGTGCCGACGTTCAATACCGCCGCCGACGACGACGCACGGCTGCGGGTGATCATCGACCAGCTGGCGTCCTATACCGAGAGCCGGCTGGAGCGGATCTTGGCGGCCTAGCCGGTTCAGCCGTGCTTGTCGATCTTGGCCATGATGGCCTTGGCCACCTCGGTGGCGCTGGTCGCGGGCACCGCTGATCCCGGCACGTTCTTGGCGCCGGTGAACGGCAGCAGGACCTCGACGATGCAGTTGTCCTGCAGGCCGATGGCCCGGGTGTCCGGTGCCTCCGGCTTCTTGTCGAGCACCACCGAGGCGGCCAGGATGTTCTCGCTCACCCGGACGTCGGCGATGTGCATTTCACTGCCGGGCAGCGGTGGCGGATCGTCGGGATCGTCGGCGTTGGGCTCCTGGTTGACCGCCTGGCCGTTGCACTTCTTCCATTGCTCGGAGAATTTCGCGAACAGCGCCTGGGCGTCCGCCGCACTCGGCAGCGCCACCACCGCCTCGTCGGCGAACATCAGCATTGCGCTCAGTGGTTTGAACCCGGCATCTCCCGGCGCCAGGTCACTCCAGGTCTGGTGGGCGAAGCTTCGCACGTCGGCGGATTCGTAGACGAGCCTGGTGGCCAGGTCCACGACCCCGACGCACTCCCCGGAGGTGGACGGTTCGCCCATCGCGTCAAGGCCGCCGTACCTGGTCGGCCCCATCGTCTTCTTGAACGGCTGGTTGAGCATCTTGGTCAGTTCGGCGCCGTTGAGCAGCACCTGCTTGACGGTGTCGCCGGTGACGATCTGGCCTGATGCGGAGGGGGACGTCGGCGCTGTGGGCTGCCGGCCGGAGGTGATCATCCAGGTGCCGGCCGCGATCACGACGACGGTCACCGCCGCCGCTACCGCCCAGCGCGGGATGGGCTTCTTCGCAGGAGTGGGCGGTCTGTCACCGTCGCTGGGACCCTCCACAGGTCCTCCGGGCTCACTCATCCACGCTCCTGACACCGGCTGTTAACCGAAGCATTAAAGCACGACGGCGCGGGTGCGACCCGGCGCTTTACACTAGCCCGATGGCCGGCCGCATTTCCGATCGCGATATCGCCGCCATCCGTGACCAGGTCCGCATCGAGGACGTCGTCGGCGATCACGTGCAGCTGCGGCGCGCCGGCGCGGATTCGCTGAAAGGCCTGTGCCCGTTTCACAGCGAGAAGTCGCCGTCCTTCCACGTCCGCCCCAACCACGGCCACTTCCACTGCTTCGGCTGCGGCGAGGGCGGCGACGTGTACGCGTTCGTCCAGAAGATCGAACACGTCAGCTTCGTCGAAGCCGTCGAACTGCTCGCCGATCGGGTCGGCTACACCCTGACCTATACCGGGGCAGCCACCAGCGTGCAGCGTGACCGGGGCAGCCGCAGCCGGCTGGTCGCGGCCAATGCCGCCGCTCAGGAGTTCTACGCCGCAGCGCTGGCCTCGGATGAGGCTGCGCCGGCGCGGCAGTACCTCATCGAGCGCAACTTCGACGCCGAAACCGCCCGCCAGTTCGGCTGTGGATTCGCGCCGTCGGGCTGGGATTCGTTGACCAAGCACCTGCAGCGCAAAGGCTTTGAATTCAAGGAGTTGGAGTCCGCCGGGCTGTCCCGGCAGGGCCGCCGCGGTCCGATCGACCGGTTCCACCGCCGGTTGCTGTGGCCGATCCGCAGCTCGGCGGGGGAGGTGATCGGGTTCGGGGCGCGCCGGATCTTCGCCGACGACCCGATGGAAGCCAAGTACGTCAACACCCCCGAGACGGTGCTGTACAAGAAGTCGCACGTGCTGTTCGGCATCGACCTGGCGAAACGCGACATCGCCAAGGGCCATCAGGCCGTCGTCGTCGAGGGCTACACCGACGTCATGGCGATGCACCTGGCCGGGGTCACCACCGCCGTGGCGTCGTGCGGCACCGCGTTCGGGGACGAGCACCTGGCCATGCTGCGGCGGCTGATGATGGACGACCACTTCTTCCGCGGCGAATTGATCTACGTGTTCGACGGTGACGCCGCCGGTCAGGCGGCCGCCGTCAAGGCGCTCGACGGCGAACAGCAGCTGGCCGGCCAGTCCTTCGTGGCGGTGGCCTCCGACGGGATGGACCCCTGTGACCTGCGTCTGAAGTCCGGTGATGGGGCGTTGCGGGACCTGGTGGCGCGACGAATCCCGCTGTTCGAGTTCGCTATTCGCTCAGCACTGGCCGAGATGGATCTGGACAGCGCCGAGGGCCGGGTGGCCGCGCTGCGGCGCTGTGTGCCGATGGTCGCGCTGATCAAGGACCCCATGCTGCGCGACGAGTACGCGCGCCAGCTCGCCGGGTGGGTGGGCTGGTCGGATGTCGCGCAGGTCATCGGCCGGGTGCGTGGTGAGGCCAAATCCCAGGGCGGCGCGCAGGCCAGGGTTCGGCGTTCGCCGGTGGGCGACACCGCGCCCACGGACACGACGGCGCCCGCGGTGTCGCGTCCGGATCCGGCCGATCCGACACTGTGGCCGCAGCGTGAGGCGCTCAAGGCGGCGTTGCAGTATCCCGCGCTGGCCGGCCCGGTGTTCGACGAGTTGACGGTCGAAAGCTTCACCCACCCCGGCTATGCGGCGGTGCGGACCGCGCTGGGCGCGGCCGGCGGTACCTCGTCCGGGATTGCGGGCGCGACTTGGATTGATGCCGTGCGTCAGCAGACCACCGCGGCGGCCACCGCCGGGCTGATCAATGAACTCGGGGTGGAGGCGATCCGGGTCGAGGACGACAAGCTGCCGCGCTACATCGCCGGCGTGCTGGCGCGGCTGCAAGAGGTGTGGGTGGGCCGCCAGATTGCCGAGGTCAAATCCAAGCTGCAGCGCATGTCACCGACGGAGCACAGCGACGAGTACCACGCCCTGTTCGGTGATCTGGTTGCGATGGAGTCCTACCGGCGCAGCCTGCTGGAGCAGGCCAGCGGCGACGACCTGACGGCCTAGCGGAGATCGCAAACGCGGCGACGCCGGGTGCAGCGGGTCGCCGCCTGATGGCCCAGCGGTGAGTGGGTAGCTCCACCTTGAGCCGCCTTGAGCCACCGAGTGTGAAACGTTGGCGGCGAATTCGCCGATTTTCCGCCGTCGTTTCACACTCGGCGAGCAGCAGAGACCTATAGCCGGGTGATCGACGTCTCAGTCGTCCTGGGGGCGTTGTGGCTGCACGACGGAGGTCTGGTTGTCGATCTCGGTCAGACGCACCATCCGCGGTTCGGGGGAGACCCGGTTGGCGATCGAGCGGCGACCGGCGTCGATCGCGGACTTCACCACCGGGCTGCCGGTCAGGGCCCGATAGGTGCCGGCGATCTGCTCGTAGCGTCGTCGGCCGGCCTTCGTCCCCATGACGTAGCCGACACCCAGCACGAACACGTAGCCGATCAACGGTTTCCTCCCGACAAGTCGATGACTCCATCCTGCCTCATCCGGGTGGGTGAGGCAGGATGGGTCGGCCCGCTCTGCCAGCTGCCGCGTCGGTGCGCTACAGTCATCCCGCAGTCCACGAAGGCGCGCAAGCGCCTAGAGTGAACGGTCAGTCCCCTGTAGCTCAATTGGCAGAGCATTCGGCTGTTAACCGAAGGGTTGCTGGTTCGAGTCCAGCCGGGGGAGCGTCACCACCGAGGGGCCCTGTCCCGGCTGGGCGCCCTGCGCCTGCTTCTGCTTCGCTGCCTGGGCCATTGCATTCATCAGCGGGCTCGCAGCCAACATCTCACGACGCTCTTCAGCGGTCATCTCGTAGAACGCCCACAGACCCCACGCCGCCGGACGGACGTACAACGTCACCGGCTGGGGGCGGTTGTTGAACATGACCGGAACCGGGACCACCCGGTCGATCGTCGCCGCGCTGGTCATGTCCTGCGCGATCTGGTCGCGATCCGCCGATTCGTGCAGTTCGTAGGTCAGGGACTGGCCGACCTTGTTGGGCGGTCCTTGCAGCGCGAGGAACCACGCCATCGCTAACTCCTTTGTTCGGTGTGACGACGACCTCAGCGTAGGAGATCGTCGACGGAGTTCCCGCGGCGAGTCCGGAGGTCGTGCTGCAACCTATCGTGCGTCGAACCGTCGTTGGACGAAAACCGCGAGGAGCCCCTGTCGCGGTGTCGACGGGTCAGTCGGGCAGGTTCTCCGGGTGCAGCATCTCCGCGTAGCGCAACTGCTCCGGGATCCCGAACCCGTCGACCAGGGTCTCGGTGTGCGGCCGCAGCTTGCGGCACCGGTCGTTGATGGCGCGGGTCACCGCCTTGGCCCGCTCCGTGGACAGGTAGCGATGCTCGATGTACCAGGCCTTGTCGTCTTCGATCACGGTCAATGCGTACAGGTCACACACCAATTCCAGTAGCTCGCGGGCCTGCTCGTCCTCGCAGGATTCGATTCCGGCGACGAAGGCTTCCAGCACCACCCGGTCGATGTGCGCGTGCGCGGCGTGCAGCACGTGGTCTTGCACCGCGTTGAACGCGTCGAACTCGTTCATCTCCTTGGACTTGCCCTGCAGTCGGCGCGCCACCGACGACAGCAGGTAGTCCTCGCGGTCTTCGAACATGTGCACCTGGGTGCCGCGGTTGAACAGGCTGCCCTCCTCCTCGCTGTCCTGGCGCGCGTCCACGATCCGCTGGATGATCGTCTCGGCCGCAGTGCGTTTCATCACCCGGTCGCCGACCGCGTTGGCCGCGAACCGCACCCAGTCGACCGGGCTCATCGACCCGATGTCGTCGGCGTAGTCGGTCAGCAGCTGTTTGGCGACCAACTGGGTCAGCACATGGTTGTCGCCTTCGAAGGTGGTGAACACGTCGGTGTCGGCCCGCAACGCGATCAGCCGGTTCTCGGCCATGTACCCCGCACCGCCGCACGCCTCGCGGGCCTCCTGGATGGCCCGGCTGGCGTGCCAGGTGTTCGCCGCCTTCAGTCCGGCGGCACGCGCCTCCAACTCGCGCTGCTCCTCGGGGTCGGGATCCTCCGCGGTCTGCAGGTCGTGACAGCGTGACACCAACTCGTTCTGGGCGAATTGCAGCGCATAGGACCGGGCGATGAGCGGGAACAGCCGGCGTTGATGCACCAGGTAATCCATGATCAGCACCTCGCCGTCGTCGCCGGGGGCGTTGAATTGCCTGCGCTGCAGCGCATACCGGGTGGCGATGTCGAGGGCAACGCGGGCTGCGGCGGCCGCGCTGCCGCCGACCGTCACCCGGCCCCGGATCAGCGTGCCCAGCATGGTGAAGAACCGGCGGCCGGTGCTTTCGATCGGTGAGCTGTACACACCGTCGGCGGTCACGTCGCCGTAGCGGTTCAGCAGGTTCTCCCGCGGGATGCGGACCCGGTCGAAGACGATGCGGCCGTTGTCGACGCCGGGCAGGCCGCCCTTGTAGTGGCAGTCCGAGGTCGTCACCCCCGGCAGGTCGTTGCCCTCGCCGTCGCGGATCGGCACCACGAAACAATGCACGCCCTGGCTCTCGCCCTCGGTGACCAGCTGCGCGAACACAGCTGCGACGGTGGCTGTTTCGGCGGCACCGCCGATGTAATCCTTGCGCGAGGACGGGGTGGGGGAGTCGATGATGAACTCTTGGGTCCCCGCGTCATAGGTCGCCGTCGTCTCCAGCGACTGGACATCGCTGCCGTGGCCGGTCTCGGTCATCGCGAAACATCCGAGCACCTCGAGGTCGATGATCGGTTTGACGAAGCTCTCGTGGTGCCGCTGGGTGCCCAGGTTTTCGATCGCCCCGCCGAACAGCCCCCATTGCACGCCGGCCTTGACCATCAACGACAGATCGGACATCGCCAGCATTTCGATCATGCTGATCGCCGCACCCACGTCCCCGGTGCCGCCGTGCTCCTTGTTGAAGCCGTCGGCGGCGGTGCCGGCGGCCGCCATGATCTTGAGCTGTTCGGCCACCTTGGTGCGGGCGATGACGGTGTTCGGCGTGTAATGCGGACGGAAGATCTCGTCGGCCAGCATCAGTCGGACGCGGTCCTTCACGTCACGCCAGCGGCCGTCCAGGGTGTGTCGCAGGTGTTCGGCGGTGGTGGGCATACCCGACGGTAGCGCCCTTAGCGCTGACCGGGCAGCCGCAATCGCCAGCGGACCACCGCGGTCCACATCGCGCCCAGCAGCACCAGGATCGTCATATCGGCCATCCACCAGCCCGCGGTGTGCGTCCACAGCTGATCGTGCGGGGAGAGCGGATCGACGTTCGCCAGGTCGACGGTGGCCGCCGTGGCCGCAAACCCCCAGCGCGACGGCATGTACCAGGACACCTGCTCGAGCCCGGCCTGACCGGTCAGCGGGAACATCCCGCCGCAGAACACCAGCGAGATCATGATCGCCACCACCAGCATCGGCAGGATCTGGTCGGACGATTTCGCCAGGGTGGACAGCGCCAGCCCGACCAGTGCCGAGACGATCGCGGTGGCGGCCAGCGCCACGTAGAGCTCCAGGGAGGCGTTGCCGAGCACCAGCGCACCGCTTGCGGGGGCCGCCTTGCCGATGATCATGATGGCCGCCAACACCCCGGTCTGGATCATTGCCGCGATGCTGAACACGATCACCTTGGCGATCAGATACGCCGACGCCGACAGGCCCACCGACTGTTCGCGCCGGAAAATGGTGCGTTCGCTGACCAGGTCGCGGATGGTCAACGCGGTGCCCATGAACACCACGCCCACCATCACGATCAGCAGCAGCTCGGCGGCTTCGTCGGGATTGCTGCTTTCGGCGGGGACGGGCCCGAACCCGCTGTTGCCGGGCACCACCAGGGTCAGCACCCCTAGGATCAGCGGCAGCAGCGACAAGAAGACGAAATACCCGCGGTCGGCGACGATCAGGCGGGCCTGGCGCCGCGCCACGCTGGAGATCTGGCGCACCAGGCTGGTGCGTGCCGGGGCGCCGCGGGGTCCGGGGTGCGCCCTCGGCGTCTGGGTGCGCGGCGATGAGCCGTGCTGGCGGGCCAGATAGCGGCGATGCGCACCGTCCGGGTCGTTGCTGACGAACGCGAAGATGTCCGCCCAGTCGTCGCTGCCCATGGCCGTACCGATCGCGGACGGGGGACCGAGGAAGGCCGTCTTGCCGCCGGTCGCCAGCAGCAGCACCTGATCGCACATCCGCAGGTAGGCCAGCGAATGCGTCACCACGACGACCACCCGTCCGGCGTCGGCCAGCCGGCGCAGCATCGTCATCACCTGGCGGTCCAGCGCGGGGTCGAGCCCGGAGGTGGGTTCGTCGAGGATCAACAGGGATGGACCGGTGATCAGCTCCATCGCCACCGAGGCGCGTTTGCGTTGTCCGCCAGACAGTTTGTCGACCCGGGTGCTGCGGTGCGCCGTCAACTCCAACTCGTCGAGGACCCGGGTGACCACCTGCTTGCGGTCGGCCGCGGAGGTGTCGGGCGGCAGCCGCAGCTCGGCGGCATAACCGAGCGCCTGCTCGATGGTGAGCTGCCTGTGCAGGACGTCGTCCTGGGGGACCACACCGATGCGGGACCGCATCGACGCGTACTCGGCGTGGATGTCGCGGCCGTCGAAGATGACGCGGCCCAGGACGGGTTGGGTGGCGCCGCCGAGCAGCTTGATCAGGGTGGTTTTGCCCGCCCCGGACGGCCCGATGACGGCGGTCAGGGTGCCCGGACGTGCGGTGAACGACACGTCGCTGAGCAGTCGGTGTCCCTCGACGGTGAGCCCGAGCCGGTGCGCCTCGACACCGCTGGTGTTCGGTGTTGCCGGCGCGGGGACCAGGCTGCCGTCCGAGACCAGCAGGTCGGTGTTGCCGAGCGTCACGATGTCGCCGTCGCGCAGCAGCGCACGCGAGACGTGGCGGCCGTTGACGAATGTGCCGTTGATGCTGATGTTGTCGACGATCTCCGGGCCGCTGGGCGTGGGCAGCAGCCGGGCGTGCAGCCGGGAGACCAGCGGGTCGTCGACCACGATGTCGCTGTCCGCGTGCCGCCCGATGGTGACCCCGCCGAGGGCCGGCCGGCGGGCCAGCAGTCGTCGGGGGATCGCATCGGTGGCCGGATCGGTGGGGATCGGAACGGTGGGGCGGGTCCGCGGCTGATCCGGCTTGGGCGGCGGGGCTTCGTTGAGGGTGAACTTCAGCTGCGGCCCGCGCCGCGGATCCCCGACGCTGATCACCAGGCCGTCGCGGATCGGCACCGTCGGCGTCCGTACCCCCTGCAGATAGATGCCGGTGCGGCCCTCGTCGATGGCCACCCATCTGCGGCCGTCGAACCGCAGCACCAGCCGGCTCGCCGATGTCGCCGTGTCCACGCGGATGTCACAGCGGTTTCCGGGCCCGACGGTCACGTCGCGGCCGGGCTGGACGGTGAACGCCTTGGATCCCAGCCACACCGTCAATGGGGAAGCGAACACCTGCGGCCCCCTCACCGTGGTTGTTGGCTTACGTACCGGCCCCTCCGGCTTCCAGTATCGTCGCCGCCGCGGTCAGCCCTGCCGTGGTGGCGGTGCCGCGTTGTCCAGCACGCGGCGCAACACGGCGACCGCGTCGGTCAGGACCTGGCGGTCCTCGTCGGAGAGCAGGGCCAACTGCGGGTCGATGACCGCGGCGCGGTCCACCCGCACCCGGTCCAGGGTGCGTACCCCCGCCGGGGTGATGCGGATCAGGACGGCGCGCGCATCGCCGGGATCACCGCTGCGGGTGACCAGGCCGGCGTCCTCGAGCCGGCGTACCTGGGTCGTCATCGTCGGCTGTGAGCAGTGGTCGGCGGCCGCCAGCTCGCAGATGCGGGCCTCGCCGAGCGCCTCGATGTTCGCCAACAACCGAGCCTGTGCCCCGGGCAGCGGTAGCTGCACGCGCTGGGTGGCCAGCCGATTGAGCCGGGCGACCACACTGAGCAAATCGGCGCCCAGACTGGCTGTGGTGTCCACGATGGGAGACGACGGCATACCCCAGTGTCCCATAGGTTTGCTATATGGGCCGGGTCCTCGGCTGCTGGCACAATCAATGAGATGACTGCGACCGGCGTGCCGACTCAGCCCCACGGGGCTCGGTCATTGCCACCCGGCGAACTCGCGCAGGCATCGGTGATGGCCGCGTTGTCGGCCGCGACGGCGATCCTGGCGATCGTGGTTCCACTCGGGCACGGCCTGGCGGTGCTGGGCACCGTGCCGATGGGGCTGCTGGCCTACCGCTACCGGTTGCGGGTGCTGGTCGCCGCGACGGTCGCCGCGGGCACGATCGCCTTCTTGATCGCCGGTCTGGGCGGGCTCATCACGGTCTTGAACTGCGCCTACGTCGGCGGCCTGACCGGCATCGTCAAGCGGCGACGTCGCGGCACCTGGACCGTCGTCGCCGTCTCGTTCGTTGCCGGCCTGATCTCCGGGGCGTTCGGGATTCTGGCGTTGACCGTGCTGTCGCGGCTGCGGACGCTGATCTTCGAGGCGGTCAAAGCCAACATCGAGGGGACCGCGAAGGTCGTCGAGAAGATTCCGCAGCTGCCGCAGGCCGCGGAGACCGCCGACCTGATACGCCGCATCGCCGGCGGCGCTCTGAAGTACTGGCAGTGGCTGGTTCTGGCGAACGGTGTGATTTCTGTGATGGCCATCTCACTGGTCGGATGGTGGGCGCTGTCGCGGGTGCTGCATCGGCTGCGCGGTGTCCCCGACGTACACAAACTGGACACGCTGGCCGAAAGCGGCCCGGTGGCGCCGGTACCGGTGCAGTTGAACGAGGTGCGCTTTCGCTACCCGAACACCGAACACGACGCGCTACGGGCGGACCGCCTCGATGTGCACGCCGGTGAACATGTCGCCGTCACCGGCGCCAACGGGTCCGGCAAGACCACGCTGATGCTGATGCTGGCCGGTCGCGGACCCACCGCGGGCACCATCACCCGTCCCGGCGCGGTGGGTCTCGGCCAGCTCGGCGGCACCGCGGTCGTCATGCAGCACCCGGAAAGCCAGGTGCTGGGCACCCGCGTCGCCGACGACGTGGTGTGGGGATTGCCGCCCGGTACCAGCACCGACATCGCGCGGCTGCTCAGCGAAGTCGGCCTGGAGGGTTTCGCCGAACGTGACACCGGCGGGCTGTCGGGTGGGGAATTGCAGCGGCTGGCGGTGGCCGCGGCGCTGGCCCGCGAACCGGCGCTGCTGATCGCCGACGAGATCACCAGCATGGTCGACCAGGCGGGCCGCGAGGTGCTGCTCGGGGTGCTGGCGCGGCTGCGGGAGCGCCACCAAACCACGCTGGTGCACATCACCCACTACAACAACGAGGCCGACACCGCCGACCGGGCGATCGTCCTGGGCGACACCTGCGACAACACCGGCATGGTGGAGAGCGCCCCGGCGCCGGCGGCCAGCATCATGGCTGAAGCGCCGACGGGCACCCCGGTGCTGGAGCTGTGTGAGGTCGGCCACGAATACGCCAGTGGCACACCATGGAGCAAGACCGCGCTGCGCGACATCAGCTTTGCGGTGCACGCCGGCGACGGCTTGTTGATCCACGGCGGCAACGGATCCGGCAAGTCGACGCTGGCCTGGATCATGGCCGGGTTGACGACGCCGACCACCGGCACCTGCCTGCTCGAAGGCAAGCCGGCCCACGAGCAGGTCGGGGCGATCGCACTGTCCTTTCAGGCGGCCCGGCTGCAGTTGATGCGGGGCCACGTCGGCCAGGAAGTTGCCTCGGCGGCGGGGTTCTCACCCTCCGATCACCAGCGGGTGGCCGCGGCGCTGGGGGTGGTCGGTCTGGATGCCGCGTTGGCGCGGCGGCGCATCGACCAACTCAGTGGCGGGCAGATGCGCCGGGTGGTGCTGGCCGGCCTGCTGGCCCGTTCCCCGCGGGCGTTGATTCTCGACGAGCCGCTGGCCGGTCTGGATGCCGCCAGCCAGCGCGGGCTGCTGCGGCTGCTGGAGGACCTGCGGCGCGACACCGGACTGACGGTGGTGGTGATCTCGCACGACTTCGTCGGGCTGGAAGCGCTGTGCCCGCGGACACTGCACCTGCATGGCGGTCAGCTGGTGCCGGCGCCGGCCACGGCCGGGGGTGCGGCATGAGTGCCGCGCCGGCGACGATGCAGAGCGACGCGATGAGGAGGAGCGGCGCATGAGTACCCAGCCCGCTCAGCGCACATCGCGGCCAGTTGTGTTGCTGCGCCCAGTCCCCGGCGATTCCGCCATACACCGACTCTGGGCCGGCACCAAGCTGATCGTGGTGTTCGCGATCGGGGTGTTGCTCACCTTCTATCCGGGGTGGATCACGATCGGGTCGGTGGCCCTGCTGGTGGCGGTCGCCGCCCGGGTGGCGCACATTCCGCGCGGCGCCCTGCCGTCGATTCCGCGCTGGCTGTGGATTCTGGCGGCCATCGGGTGTGTTCAGGCCACAATCGGTGGCGGCAAACCGGTTCTGACGGTGGGGGCGGTACACCTCGAAGTCGGCGGGCTGCTGAACTTCCTGCGGGTCACCACGCTGACGATCGTGCTGCTGGGCTTGGGCGCGATGGTGTCGTGGACCACCAATGTCGCCGAAATCGCACCCGCAGTAGCGGTTTTGGGTCGACCACTGCGGATTGTTCGTATCCCGGTCGACGATTGGGCCGTCACGCTGGCGTTGGCGCTGCGGGCGTTTCCGATGCTGATCGACGAATTCCGGGTGCTGTACGCCGCCCGCCGGTTGCGGCCCAAACCCGAGGCGCATACCCGTCGCGAACGTCGCCGACGCTGGGCGCGGGAGGTCATCGACCTGATCGCCGCCGCGTTGATCGTTGCGCTGCGGCGCGCCGACGAGATGGGCGATGCGATCACCGCGCGCGGTGGCACCGGCCAGATCTCGGCGTACCCGTCGCGGCCCGCACCCGCCGACTGGCTGGCGTTTCTCGTGGTGCTGGTGCTGTGCGGCGGAGCGCTGGCGCTGGATCTGACGGTGCTGGGTTGAGCCTTTTCGCCGAGATTGCATCCAGGGACACGCTCA
>NZ_JCALCW010000061.1:0-17215 GCF_059812545.1 Mycobacterium sp. NGS50 | reverse complement strand
CTCACGCATGCTTTCCGGCATCAAAAACTGCTGGTCACGATTCACCGGCCGATATCCCTTAGCCACCCA
Organism: Mycobacterium sp. NGS50; assembly: GCF_059812545.1. NCBI lineage: Bacteria > Bacillati > Actinomycetota > Actinomycetes > Mycobacteriales > Mycobacteriaceae > Mycobacterium > Mycobacterium sp. NGS50. The sequence continues at coordinate 17,146 of NZ_JCALCW010000061.1, read as the reverse complement.
GCAAGTCTCATCGACCACCGACCCCCATCCAGGCAGGACATGCCGATGCTCGCCTTCTTACCGATTTTGCAACAGCCCGAATCCAGGAAAACCACGACCCTGGACGCAATCTCAACGGCCCGTCCCGCCAGCAGGGCGCGCCCACCCGGCGCGAAAGGCCGACTTTTCCCAAACCCGGGCGGACCCCGCTCTGGTAGTGTTCACCGTTATTGACTAGCGCGGCAATAACCGGGGGACCAGCGGAAAGTGAGTTCGTGCAAGGTTTTGCCGGAAAAGTTTGCGTTGTCACCGGCGCCGGTTCGGGCATCGGCCAGGCTCTGGCCATCGGATTGGGGCGCTCGGGTGCGAGCCTGGCTATCAGCGACATCGACCTGGGCGGGCTGGCCCGGACCACGGACCAACTCAAAGCCATCGGCGTCCCGGTCAAGGCCGATCGCCTCGACGTCTCCGAACGCGAAGCGTTCATCGCCTACGCCGAGCAGGTGAGCAGCCATTTCGGCAAGGTCAACCAGGTCTACAACAACGCCGGCATTTCGTTCACCGGCGACATCGAGATCAGCAAGTTCAAAGACATCGAACGGGTGATGGACGTCGACTTCTGGGGCGTCGTCAACGGCACCAAGACGTTCCTGCCGCACCTGATCGCCTCCGGCAACGGCCATGTCATCAACGTCTCGAGTGTCTTCGGGCTGCTGTCGATACCCGGCGGCGCCGCCTACAATTCGGCGAAGTTCGCTGTCCGCGGTTTCAGCGAAGCACTGCATCAGGAGATGGCGCGGGCCGGGCATCCGGTGAAAGTCACCACCGTGCATCCCGGCGGCGTGAAAACCGCGCTCGTGCGCAACATGACCGTGGCAGAGGGCCTCGAAATCGACGATCTGGTGAAGGCTTTCGACAAACAGCTGGTGTCCACCTCGCCGCAGAAAGCGGCGCGGGTGATCCTCGACGGGGTACGCAAGAACCGGACCCGGGTGCTGATCGGACCCGACGCCAAGGTGCTCGACCTGATGGTGCGCGTCGTCGGACCCAGCTATCAGCGGCTGACCCCGACGGTTTTGGACCGGTTCTTGCCGCAGACCCGCTGAGCATCAGGGCCCGGCAGCGCTAGCGAAATCCGGGACTACCCGCGCGAGGGGGTACCGCCGGTACCGGCTAACCTGACAACCACTGTCACGACACCAGAAAGTGGGCGTCATGCAAGGGTTTGCCGGAAAAGTCGCGGTCGTCACCGGCGCGGGTTCGGGGATCGGCCAGGCGCTAGCCGTGGAACTGGCCCGCTCCGGCGCCAGCCTGGCCATCAGCGACGTCGACCTGGAAGGGCTGGCCGAGACCGAGAAGCGGCTCAAGGCGATCGGCGCGCAGGTGAAGACCGACCGCCTCGACGTCACCGAGCGCGAGGTCGTCCTCGCCTACGCCGACCAGGTCAAGGACCACTTCGGCAAGGTCAACCAGATCTACAACAACGCCGGCATCGCGTTCACCGGCGACGTCGAGATCAGCCAGTTCAAAGACATCGAACGGGTGATGGACGTCGACTTCTGGGGTGTCGTCAACGGCACCAAGGCGTTCCTGCCGCATCTGATCGCCTCCGGCGACGGCCACGTGATCAACGTGTCCAGCCTGTTCGGATTGTTGGCGGTGGGCGGCCAGTCCGCCTACAACGCGGCCAAGTTTGCCGTGCGTGGCTTCACCGAAGCGCTGCGACAGGAGATGGTGGTGGCCGGGCACCCGGTGAAGGTGACGACGGTGCACCCGGGCGGGATCAAGACCGGCATCGCCCGCAACATGACCGCCGCCGAGGGGCTCGACGTCGACAAACTGGCCCGCACCTTCGACCAGAAGTTGGCGTCCACGACGCCGGAGAAGGCCGCGCAGGTCATCTTGGACGGTGTCCGCAAGAACCACGCCCGGGTGCTGATCGGCAACGACGCCAAGGTGCTCGACCTGCTGGTCCGTCTCACCGGATCCGGATATATGCGGCTGGTTCCCCCGGTGCTGGGCCGAGTGATGCCAGGCATGCGCTGACGGGTACCACCCGCGCACGCCGGCGGGCAATCGGCGTCAGCGGCCCAGCGGGTGTTCGGCCAGCCAGCCGTCCACCACGGCTTGCGGAGCGGCGCCGGCGGCGACCTGCCTGCGCATGTCCACCAGCGCCGCGGTGTCCAGCACACCGGCCACCTCGTTGATGGCCAGCAGCTGCCGCTCGGCCAGCTCATTGCGCCGGTAGATCGGCACCACGTTCTCCGCCTGCACCAGTGCCGGGTCGCGATCGGCCAGCACCACCAGGTCAGCAGGCGTGTCAGGCGCTGCGGTGCTGGTCCAGGCCGCGGTCAGCCGGCCCGCCCGCAGCGCGGTGAACAACGCCGCCGTGTCGGGGAACTCTCGCACCGCCGGCATCCGGCACCGCCCCACCGACGCGGGGGTCGCCGCGCCCCGCAACGCCCCGACGATCAGTCCGTCGCAGTGCGCGGGCAATGTTCGCAGATCGGAGCTGCCCCAGGCGTCGGCGGTGGCCGTGGTGATCGCCAGGGCGGGTTTGTCCTCGGCGGCGGTGGCGTAGTCACCGGCCGCGATCCCTTCCGGGAGGACACCGACCATGGCGCGGTAGACCTGCTTGTCGGATCGCTCGCCGGCGTGCGGGGCGAGGTCTTGCAGCAGCCGGCCGGTCAGTGCGGGGACGACGGTCACCAATCCCGAGTCCAACGTCGCCACCGGATCCGCCACGGTTTCCACGTGCGCGGCGACCCCTGACCCGCGCAGCGCACCCGCGTACAGATGCGCCAGCAACACCGATTCCGGAGCGTTCGTCGTCCCCACCGCCACCGACGGCGGCGCGGAGGGCCCAGCGCAGCCGGCGGCCAGCAGGATCAGCGGCGCCAGCAGCGCCTTTGCCCGCCGGCGCAGCTTAGACGGCACCTGCCGGATCCTGCGACGCCGCGGCAACGGCCGCCGCGACCGCCGGCCCGACCCGCGGGTCCAGCGGGCTGGGAACGATGTGGTCCACGGACAGCTCCTCGCCGGCCACCGAGAAGATGGCCTCCGCGGCGGCAACCTTCATCCGCTCGGTGATGCGTCGGGCGCCGGCGTCCAGCGCACCACGGAAGACGCCCGGGAACGCCAGCACATTGTTGATCTGGTTGGGGAAGTCGCTGCGCCCGGTCGCGACGACGGCCGCGTACTTCTTGGCCAGGTCGGGGTGGATCTCCGGGATCGGGTTCGACAACGCGAACACGATGGCGTTCGGCGCCATCGAGGCGATGATGTCCTCGGGCACGATGCCGGCCGAGACCCCGAGAAAGACGTCGGCCCCGTCGAGTGCCTGGGCCAGTCCCCCGGTGCGTCCCGACGGGTTGGTGCGGGTCGCCAGCTCAGCCTTGAAGCTATTGAGGTCGTCGCGTCCGGTGTGCACGATTCCCTTCGAGTCCAGCACGGTGATGTCGCTGATCCCGGCAGCCAACAGGATGTTGGTGCAGGCCACACCGGCCGCTCCGGCACCGGAGACCACGACGCGCAGCCCGGCCATGTCGCGGTTGAGCACCGTGGTGGCGCCGCGCAGCGCGGCGAGCACCACGATCGCGGTGCCGTGCTGGTCGTCGTGCATGACCGGGCAGTCCAGCGCCTCGATCACCCGACGCTCGATCTCGAAACAGCGCGGCGCGGAGATGTCCTCCAGGTTGACCGCCCCGAAGGTCGGACGCAACCGGACCAGGGTCTCGACGATCTCGTCGGGGTCCTTGGTGTCCAGCACGATCGGGATGGAGTCCAGCCCGCCGAAGGTCTTGAACAGCGCGCTCTTGCCCTCCATCACCGGCAGCGACGCCGCCGGGCCGATGTCCCCGAGGCCCAGCACCGCACTGCCGTCGCTGACCACGGCGACCAACCGGTTCGCCCAGGTGTAGCGGGCGGCCAGCGTCACGTCAGCGGCGATCGCCCGGCTGACCTGAGCCACCCCCGGGGTGTAGGCGATGGACAGGGCACGTTGGGTGTCCAATGGCGATTTCAGTTCGATGGACAACTTCCCGCCGAGGTGAGCGGAGAAGATCTCCTCGTCGCCGATAACCAGATGCGCGAACGGCTGCGTTTCTGCCACCGCGTCAGGGTACTTCACGACGCGTGGCACGGCGACGGCTGTGTGGCCCGCAAGGACCGAGATCAGCCGTACTGGCGAGTAGCATTTGGGCGTCAGTGATTGGAGTTTCACGGCTGACGGACCCGAGGGAGGAATGATGCCGTCGTTTCTTTCGCGCCAACCGTCGTTGCGCGGCATCACCCGTGCACCGGCACCACCCGTTGCGCCCGGCCCGGTATCCGTCGAACGGGCCATGGTGGATTGCGGCGTCTACGTCGACGGAGTTCGACTGCCCGGCAAGTTCTCCCATTCGGAAGCACTGGCCAAGGTCCGTGACGTCGAAAAGACGCAGCAGAACGCGTTCGTCTGGATCGGCCTACACGAACCCGACGAAGCTCAAATGCAAGGTGTGGCAGATGTTTTCGGCCTGCATGCGCTGGCGGTGGAAGATGCCGTGCACGCCCACCAGCGCCCCAAGCTCGAGCGTTACGACGAAACCTTGTTCCTGGTCCTCAAAACCGTCAACTACGTGGCGCACGACTCGCTGGTGCTCGCCCGCGAGATAGTCGAAACCGGCGAGATCATGGTCTTCGTCGGCAGGGATTTCGTCGTCACGGTCCGCCACGGCGAACACGGCCGACTTTCCGAGGTGCGCAAGCGCATGGACGCCGACCCGGGACAGATGCGGCTGGGGCCGTACGCGGTGATGCACGCCATCGCCGACCATGTGGTGGACCACTACCGCGAAGTGACCAACCTGATGGAAGACGACCTCGACACGATCGAGGAGGTGGCGTTCACGCCGGGCCGACGCACCGACGTCGAACCGATCTATCAGATCAAGCGTGAAGTCGTCGAGTTGCGCCGCGCCGTCAACCCGCTGTCGGTTCCGTTTCAGCGGATGCAGACCGACCACAAGGACCTGATCTCCAAGGAAGTGCGGCGCTACATGCGGGACGTCGCCGACCACCAGGCCCAGGCCGCCGACCAGATCGCGGGCTACGACGAGATGCTCAGCTCACTGGTGCAGGCTGCGCTGGCCCGCGTCGGGATGCAGCAGAACACCGATATGCGCAAGATGTCGGCCTGGGCCGGCATCATCGCCGTGCCCACCATGATCGCGGGTATCTACGGCATGAACTTCGACTGGATGCCGATCCTGCACTACACCTGGGGCTACCCGGTGGTCCTCGCCGTGATGGGAATGATCTGTCTGGCCCTGGGTCGCACGTTCCGCCGCAACGGCTGGCTCTAGGTGCGCTGAGCTCTTACCGCGAGCAGACGCCAATGTTGCCCTTTTAGGGTCAAAATGGGCACATTCGCGTCTGCTCGCGCAAATGGGCCCAACACCCGCGGTCAAATTCTCATCCTCCACCACGGGGCGAAGCCCCCTGGATAGCTGCGCGCGCAGCTAAGTCAGCGGGCGGGGTTCAGCACGTCGACACCGTCGGCCTGCCAGGTTTCCCGCATGGTCTCAGCACCTTTGAGCCGCACCCACGCCGCCTCGGTCGCGGTGATCGGCGTCGCCGCCAGAAACCGCACCGGCTCTCGCGGCGGCTCCAGTACGACTTCGTCGATTCCGCTGTCCCCCAACAGCACCGCCGTGAACCGCACCGGCCCGCCGGCCCGCGTCCATAGCGGCGCGGACAGGTCGATCAATGCGTCCTCGGTGAGCACCACACCCTCCACCGCCGGTGCGGCGGCCAACACCGCCAGGGTGCGCGCCAGCCCGGACACCTCACCGGGATCACGCAGTCGCAGCACGATTTCAGCGCGTGGTCCGCGCAGCGGGTCGGCGACGATCTCGGCCGGGTCGGTCATCGGATGCCGAGAACAACCCAGCGACACGTAATGCACGACCTGGTCGGGCCCGGGGCCGAACCGCAGCACCTCGATCGGTTCGCTGCCCAGGAACGTCACGCTCGCCGAGGCAGGGTCGGCGTCGATTCCGCTGCCCGCGAAGTGGTTACGCAGATGCTCGCGCACCTTGGCCAGATCGCTGCTCACTTGGCATCGTCCGCCGGCGCCACGGTCAGGTTGACACCGGACTCGGCGTCGAAGATCGCGAGTTTGCTGGTGTCGACCGCCAATTCGATGGGCTGACCTTTGACCGCCTTGGACTCGGCGGCGACTCTGGCCACCAACTCGGCGCGGCCCGGCCCGGGTTCCCCGTCCAACTCGCTGAAGTACACATACTTGTCTGCGCCGACCGATTCGACCAGGTCGACGGTCACCGTGAAGGTCAGTGCCGTGGCGCGCTGCCGGGCGTCGAGCAGCGCGGCGTCGCCGAAATGTTCGGGACGCAGCCCGACAACGACGCCCGACGGCGACGGATGCCGGCTCAGCGCATCGCGGACCGGTTGCTCCAGCGTGACCTCACCGAACGGTAGCCGCGCGCCCGTGGGCGTCAGCGTGGCCGGAAAGAAGTTCATCGCCGGCGAGCCGATGAAGCCGGCGACGAACTGGTTGGCGGGCCGCTCGTAGAGTTCGTCCGGGGTGCCGATCTGTTGTGCCACACCGCCATGCATCACCACCACCCGGTCACCGAGCGTCATCGCCTCGGTCTGGTCGTGGGTCACGTAGACGGTGGTGGTCCCCAGCCGTCGTTGTAGCCGGGCGATCTCGCCACGCATCTGTACCCGGAGTTTGGCATCCAGGTTGGACAACGGCTCATCCATCAGAAATGCCTTGGGACGGCGCACGATCGCGCGCCCCATCGCCACCCGCTGACGTTGGCCACCGGAGAGCTGGGACGGCTTTCGGTCGAGAAGTCCGGTCAGGTCGAGGATTTTCGCCACTTCCGCGACCTTTTCCGCGATCTGGGCCTTCTTCATCTTCTTCAGGGTCAGCGGGAACGCGATGTTCTGCCGGACTGTCATGTGCGGGTAGAGGGCGTAGGACTGGAACACCATGGCGATGTCACGGTCTTTGGGGGCCTTCTCGTTGACCCGCTCACCACCGATACGCAACTCGCCCGAGGAGATGTCTTCCAGTCCGGCAATCATATTCAGGGTCGTCGACTTGCCGCAGCCCGACGGCCCGACCAGGATCAGGAACTCGCCGTCGACGATGGTCAGCGACAGCTCCTGCACGGCCTGGGCGCCGTCGGGATAACTCTTGGTCACCCGATCCAACACAATCTCGGCCATCGCGCTATCCCTTCACCGCGCCGGAGGTCAACCCCGCGACAATGCGTCGCTGGAAGATTAGAACAAACACGATGATCGGGACCGTGATCACCATGGCGCCGGCGGCGATCGACCCGGTCGGCTCTTCGAATTGCGAACTGCCGGTGAAGTTGGCGATCGCCACCGGCGCGGTGATCGCCGACTCGGTGGCGGTCAGCGACAATGCCAGCAGCAGGTCGTTCCAGGCGAAGATGAACACCAGGATGGCCGCGGTGACCACGCCGGGGGCGGCCAGCGGGGCGATCACCCTGCGAAACGCCTGCGCCGGGGTGGCGCCGTCCATCTTGGCCGCCTTCTCCAGGTCCCAGGGAATCTCGGAGAAGAACGCAGACAAGGTGTAGATCGCCAGCGGCAAGGCGAAGGTGATGTACGGGATGATCAATCCCAGCCAGGTGTCGAACAACCCGATGTGGCGTTCGATGTTGAACAACGGTGTGACCAGCGATATTTGCGGGAACATCGCGACCAGCAGGGCGGCTCCGACCAGCAGTCGCCGGCCGGGAAAGTCCAGTCGTGCCACCGCGTAGGCCGCCATCGCGCCGATCACCACCGCAACCACGGTGGTGATCAGCCCGATCCCCAGCGAGTTGAGCAGCGCCGAGGTGAAGAAGCCGCCGGAGAAGATGCCGCGATAGTTGTCGAAGGTGATCGACGACGGAATCAGCTTGCCGTCCTTCACCGTTGCCGTCGGCTTGAGCGACAGGGACAGAATCCACAGCACAGGGAACACCGCGTAGAGGACCACCAGCGTGTTGACGATCACCCAGCCTGCGCCGCTGCGCAGCCGAGTCCGCCCCCGCTCAGTCATCGCGCTCCGATCCGGGCGCCGCGGCACCGAACACCTTGATGAACACGACCGCGATCAGCACCACGCAGATGAAGATCAGCACCGAGATCGCTGATCCCAGGCCCACACTGAAGCCTTTGAAGAGGTTGTCATAGCCCAGCACCGACACCGAGCCGGTGTTGTTGGATCCCTTGGTGAGGACGTAGATGTTGTCGAAGATCCGGAATGCGTCCAGGGTGCGGAACAGCAACGCGACCAGGATCGCCGGTTTGATCAGCGGCAGGATGATCTGGGTCAACCGCCGCCAGGCGCCGGCGCCGTCGACCTGTGCGGCCCGCAGCAGATCGTCGGGCACCAGCGCCAGCCCGGCCAACAGCAGCAACGCCATGAACGGCGTCGTCTTCCACACCTCGGCGAGGATCACGATCGCCAACGACGGGACCTGTGCGGTCAGCGGCGCGCTGCCCTGCGGCAGCAGGTCGGCCAGATATCCGGTTCCCGGAGTCCAGGCGTAGTACCAGCTGTAGGCGGCGGCGACGGTGACGATGCCGTACGGGATCAGCACGGCGGTGCGCACGATGCCTCTGGTGAATACGGTCCGGTGCATGACCAGCGCCAGCGCCATGCCCAGCACCAGTTCGATGGCCACCGACACGGCGGTGAGCGCCGCGGTCACCGACAGCGCGGTCCACCAGTACCCGTCGGTCAAGGTCGTGACGTAGTTGTCCAGGCCGACGAACACGGTGTCATCGGGGGTGGCCAGGTTGTAGCGCTGCAGGCTCAGCCACACCGCGTAGCCGATCGGATACGCGGTCACCGCCACCATCAGCAGGACGGCCGGGGTGACCAGCAGCAACGCGAGGCGCCGTTGCGACCCGCGATCGGCGGAGGAGCTCACGGCAGAAGCCCCTTGCCGTCGATCGCCTTTTGCACCTGAACGGTGAGGTCGTCGGCGGTCTTGTCCGGGTCGATGGCGCTGATCGGGGCCAGCGTCGCCGCCATCCGGGTGGATACCGCCTGATAGATCGGCGTCGCCGGCCGCACCGCGGCATTGCTGAGCTGGTCGCGGATGATGGCGTGCTGGGGGTAGCGGGCCTGGAACTGCGGGTCGTCATACAGCGAGGAGCGAACCGCGGGCAGTCCCCCTTCCAGCGACAGGTACTTCTGGTTCTGCGGGTCGCGCAGGCAGCGGATGGCTTCGAAGGCCTCGGCGCGGTGCCGGGACGTCTTGGCCACCGCCAGGTTCAATCCGCCGATGGTCACCTTGGCGGGCGTGCCGGCCTGCACCCGGGGGTAGGGCGCGAAGCCGAACACCGTTTTGGCCGCGTCGTAGGCGATGCCGAACTGGTCGCTGGTGGGCGCGAAGGCTCCGGCGCGGTTGAGGCTGCCGGCCAGCTCCGGCCGGCGGTTGAGCGGCAGGAAGGCCACCCCGCCCTTGACCGCGTTTTCCAGCAGCGACGCCAGCACGTAGGGCCAGTTCACCTCGAGTGCGGCTTTGCCCTGTTCGAACGCCAGTCGGGCGGTGCCTTCGTCGGTCTGGGTGATCGACGGGTCGGCGCCGGGTGCGGTGGCCACCGATTTGAGGACCTGCAGCGCCGTGACGGTGGCCGCCCGATGCTCGGGGGTGTCGGTCAGCGTGACGGTCTTCGCGTCGTCGGCCAGCACTTGACCGCCGGCGCTGGTCAGCAGCGTGTTGAACCACACCACCAGGCCCTCGCCGCGGCTGGCCTGCACCGCGATCCAGCTGGGGGCGCCGGTGGCGTGCAACCGGGCCGCCTCGGCGACCATCCCGGCCCAGGTGGACGGCGGGCTGTCCATCAGATCCGCCCGGTACCAGAGCAGCTGGGTGTTGGTGGAGAGCGGCGCGGCGTACAGGGTGTCGCGCCATTCGGCGGTGGCGAGCGGGCCCGGCAGGGTGTCGGCCAGTGCGTCGGCGTGGGCACGGCCGGCCGGGTCGTCGGACAGCGGCAGCACCCAACCGGCCTCGGCGAACTCCGCAGTCCACACCACGTCCATCGCCATCACGTCCAGGGTGCGGTCGTTGCCGGTGAGCCGACGGGCCAGCTGCAGCCGCTGGTCGTCGGCGGAGCGGGGCAGGCTGACCTGCCGGATGCTGAACCGGTCCGTGGGCCGGGCACTGAACTGATCCGAGCAGCGTTTGGCGATCGCGGCGAACGTCGACGCGTCGGTGGCCGGTGTGTACAGGCTGATCACCACACCGGCGTTGGCCGATCCGCAGGCCGATACCGCCGAGCCGATCAGCAGCGACGCCAGCAGCAGCACGCCCAGCCGTCGTGCGTACCCGCGGCGACCCGCCACGACACCCGCCTCTCGATCGGATTGTTTCGCGCCCGCACCGTAGAGGCCCGACCGCACGGTCTGCAACACGCTCGTCGCTCCCGCGTCAGATCGTCAGGTGCGCCAGCAGATCCCGAGCCTTCTCCGCATTCTGCGGATCGCACAGCACGTCGTAGCGGCCCGCCACCAGTTGCATGGTCGAACTGAAGTCCCTGGTGCCGCGCGCCATCGCATACGGGATCGCCGAGGTGATCAGCCCGAAGAACACGCCGGCGACCAGACCGGTGGCCAGGGCCGGCCCCAGATGCGGGCTGAAGAAGCCCAGCACCAGGCCGATGAACAAACCCAGCCAGGCGCCGCTCAAGACACCCCCGCCGAGCACCTTGGGCCAGCTCAGCCGGCCGGTGACCCGTTCCACCTGCATCAGGTCGACGCCGACGATGGTGACCTGCTCGACCGGGAACTCCTGGTCGGACAGGTAGTCGACGGCGCGCTGCGCCTCCACGTAGGTGGGATACGACCCGATGGGCCAGCCTTTCGGCGGGGTGGGTAACCGGGCCGGCCCGCCGCGACCCGACGCCGGGCCGGGTGATTGTCCGGGCTGGAATGAGCTGGTCATCACTACCTCTCTCTCCATCGGACAGGCTAACGATCCGGCCGCGATGCGGCCACACGGCGGTCAGACCTACGGTGGTCGCATGACCGACACGCCCGAGCAGCCGTACGACCTGACGCGACCGTCCGATGGCTTCGCGCCGATCGACTACCCCGACGACGTGTCTCCGCCGGTTCCGGGGTACCCGCCGCTGCCCCCGCCCTACCCGCCGGTCGCATCGCCGTTCTCGGCGGCGGGCCCACCCGGGTATCCGCCGCCGGCCGGCCCCCCGCCCTACCCCCCGCCTTACCCACAGCCGGGCTATCCGCAGCCGGGCTTCACGGGCGGACCGCCGGCATACCCGGGGTACCCCGGCGGCTACGACCCCTACCTTGCCGGGCGCCCCCCGGGCACCAACGGCATGGCCATCGCGTCGCTGGTGTGTTCACTGGGCGGTCTGTTCTTCTGCGGCGTTCCCTCGATCGTCGGGTTGATCTTGGGGATCGTCGCCATCGGCCAATGCAAGAGAACCGGTCAGGAGGGCTACGGGATGGCGCTGACCGGTGTCATCATCGGCGCGGTGATCACCGTGCTGGCGCTGATCCTGTTGGTGTTCTGGATCATCGGGGTCATCGTCGCCACCAACGGCGCGACGGTGGGCTAGCTGGGCGGCACAAACCGGGCGGCCTGCCGCGACATGCCCGCGGCGCGGCCCTTGGCGGCGATCACCAGTGCCATCTTGCGGCTGGCTTCGTCGATCATCTCGTCGCCGAGCATCACCGCGCCACGGGCCCCGCCCGCAGCCGAGGTGTGCCACTCGTAGGCCTCCAGGATCAGCTCGGCGTGGTCGTATTCGGCCTGGCGTGGGCTGAAGATCTCGTTACCGGCCGCGATCTGATCGGGATGCAGCACCCACTTGCCGTCGTAGCCCAACGCCGCCGAGCGCCCGGCGACCCGCCGGAACGCGTCCACGTCGCGGACCTTGAGGTAGGGCCCGTCGATGGCGGCGACGCCATGTGCGCGGGCGGCGATCAGGATCGTCATGAGCACGTGGTGATAGGCGTCGCCCTCGGTGTATCCCTCGGGTTGTTCGCCCACCACCAGGGTGCGCATGTTCAAGCTGGCCATCAGGTCGGCGGGCCCCAGCACCAGCGCCTGCACCCGGGGTGCCGCGGCGATGGCGTCAATGTTCGTCAGGCCCCGCGCATCCTCGATCTGCGCGTCGATGCCGATCCTGCCGACCGGCAGCCCGTGAACGGTCTCCACCTGGGTCAGCAGCAGGTCAAGCGCGTGGATGTGGGCGGCCTCGGTGACCTTGGGCAGCACCACCACATCCAGCTCGGCGCCGGCGGCACCGACCGCCGAGACCACCTCGATCACGTCGGCGTGCGTCCATGGCGTCGTCCAGTCGTTGACCCGGACCCCGCGCAGCTGCCCGGCCCAGCCCGGCCCCGCCAGCGCGGCCGCCACCTGCGTGCGGGCCGCCTGCTTGGCCTCCGGGGCCACCGCATCCTCCAGATCGAGGAACACCTCGTCGGCGGGCAGCGCCTTGGCCTTGTCGATCATCTTCTGGCTGCTGCCGGGCACCGAGAGGCAGGTGCGCCGGGGGCGATACGCGTTGTCCACCCAATCACTCCTACCGTTCCCGGTCTGGTTCCCGCGCGGCGGGGTCCGGTCCGCCGGACCGCCGCGGACCGACCACTGCGTCATCTCCGGGCTCGGCAGCTTCTAGTCTGTGCATCATGGCGTCGATCAACAGGGTGTATACGGCGCGGCTGGCGCGGATGCTGGTGCTGGGACCGATCGGCGAGTCCGTCGGGCGCGTCCGCGACGTGGTGATCAGCATCAGCATCGTGCGCCAGCAACCCCGGGTGCTGGGCCTGGTGATCGAACTGCCCACCCGGCGCAGAATCTTCGTGCCCATCCTGAGGGTCGCGGCGATCGAACCCAACGCGGTCACCCTCAACACCACCAACGTCTCGCTGGCGAAGTTCGCCCAGCGGCCCGGCGAGGTACTGGCGCTGGGCCAGGTGCTCGACACCAGGGTGCGGGTCAACGATCCCGAGCTGCCGCAGCTGGCCGGCACCGACGTGGTGATCACCGATTTGGGTATCGAGCAGACCCGCTCACGCGACTGGATGGTGACCCGGGTCGCGGTCCGCAAACCCGGGCGGCTCGGACGGCGCAGCGAAATCCACGTCGTGGACTGGCATGACGTGGTCGGCCTGACGCCGTCGGCGCTGGCCATGCCCGACCAGGGGGTGGCGCAACTGCTGCAACAGTTCGAGGGGATGCGGCCCATCGAAGTCGCCGACGCGATCCGCGAGCTGCCGCCCAAGCGCCGCTACGAGGTGGTCAAGGCGCTGGACGACGCCCGGCTCGCCGACATCCTTCAGGAGCTGCCGGAGGAGCGTCAGGCCGACGTGTTGGGCCAGCTGGGCACCGACCGCGCGGCCGACGTGCTCGGCGAGATGGATCCCGACGACGCCGCCGACCTGCTCGGGGTGCTCAACCCGCGCGACGCCGAGCTGCTGCTGGCCCGGATGGATCCCGACGAGTCCGATCCGGTGCGTCGACTGCTGTCCCACTCCCCCGATACCGCGGGTGGTCTGATGACGCCGAACCCGGTGGTGTTGACCCCCGATACGGCGGTGGCCGAGGCGCTGGCCCGCGTCCGCGATCCCGACCTGACTCCGGCGCTGTCCTCGCTGGTGTTCGTGACGCGGTCCCCGACGGCCACCCCCACCGGCCAGTACCTGGGTTGCGTGGCGCTGCAGCGCCTGCTGCGCGAGCCGCCGGCCTCGCTGGTGGGCGGGATCGTCGACTCCGACCTGCCCAGCCTGACCCCGGAGACCTCGCTGGGGGCGCTGGCCCGCTACTTCGCGGCCTACAACCTGGTGTGCGGGCCGGTCCTCGACGAACAGAACCACCTGCTGGGCGCGGTCACGGTGGACGACGTGCTCGACCACCTGCTGCCGCACGACTGGCGGGAAAGCATCGAGGAACCCGAGCTCGACGGCGCCGGGAGCGCGTCGTGACCAATCCGGCACCGCGGCAGCGGCTTTCCACACCACGCACCTCCCGGCTGCCCAAACCCCGCGTCGACGTCGAGCTGCTCGGCCAGCTCACCGAATCCGTTGCGCGCTTCTTCGGTACCGGTCGCTACCTGGCCATCCAAACCGTGGTGGTGGTGGTGTGGATTGCGGTGAACATCTACGCCGTCAGCGTGCGCTGGGACCCCTACCCGTTCATCCTGCTCAACCTGGCGTTCTCCACCCAGGCCGCCTATGCGGCCCCGCTGATCCTGCTGGCCCAGAACCGCCAGGAGAACCGCGACCGGGTCGCCCTGGAGGAAGACCGGCGCCGCGCGACACAGACCAAGGCCGACACCGAGTACCTGGCCCGCGAGCTGGCCGCGCTGCGGCTGGCGATCGGTGAGGTCGCCACCCGCGACTACCTACGCCACGAACTCGAGGATCTGCGTGAGCGGCTGAAGGCGCTGCAACCGGCGAAACCGGACTGGTCCACTGAGCGGGACCAGCAGGTGCCGCACGGCGTCAAACCGAGTTGACTGTGAGCTCGGCGATTGTCACCACTGTGGCCACAACCGTTATGTATGGTGACGTGGTTCACTGCGCTTAGTGAAATGAGGACGGTCGAGTGCGCGAAGGGGGAGCCTTGGGTGTACGCCCAGCGTTCGCCGCGCTACGGCGCCAACTAGGTCGTACGACGCGGACGCCTGCGTTCGGGGTGTTGCTGATCACGCCACTGGTGTTGGCCGGTGCTGTCGGCGGTACGGCGCCGCGGTCCGCGCTGCCGGTCCGGGGAACTGCGGTCACCCCGCTGGCCGCGGTCGAGCCCGTCAACCCGACCGGCCCCTTCGTCGTGGCCGCGCGTCGCGCCCCCGCCAGCTTCCATGTCGCGGCGGCATCCGCCTCCGCCCCGCCGCCGGCTGTGGTGGTCAGTTCCCCTGGCCTGCTGGGGATTCCGCGGACGGCGCTGGCGGCCTACCGCAACGCCGAGCAGCAGATGACCACGGCGGCACCGGATTGCGGGATCAGCTGGAACCTGCTGGCCGGGATCGGACGTATCGAGTCGATGCACGCCAACAACGGATTCACCGACGCGCGCGGCACCGCCGTGCACCCGATCTACGGTCCGGCGCTGGACGGGACGCTGCCCGGCAACGAGGTCATCGTCGCGAACCAGACCCCGACCCGGGTGGTCTATGCCCGCGCCATGGGGCCGATGCAGTTCCTCCCCGGCACCTGGGCGCGCTACGCGTCCGACGGCGACGGTGACGGTCAG
This sequence comes from Mycobacterium sp. NGS50, assembly GCF_059812545.1. Lineage (NCBI taxonomy): Bacteria > Bacillati > Actinomycetota > Actinomycetes > Mycobacteriales > Mycobacteriaceae > Mycobacterium > Mycobacterium sp. NGS50. Next base: position 1,901 of record NZ_JCALCW010000061.1, on the reverse strand, counting down.
GCGGACCCGCAGAATCTGTACGACTCCACCCTGGCAGCCGCCCGCTACCTGTGCAGCGGCGGGCTCAATCTGCGCGACCAGTCGCAGGTGATGTCGGCCATCCTGCGGTACAACAACTCGATGCCCTATGCCCGCAACGTGTTGGGCTGGGCTGCGGCCTACGCCACCGGCGTGGCGCCGATGGACCTGCCCCCGATCACCGGGCCACCCCCGCCGATCGGCGACGCGCACCTCGAGCGCACCGAAGGCCTCGGGCCGAACATGCCGTTCAACGTCGGCCTGCCGTCCACCGACCCGATCGGCCGCATCCCGTTGATCGACCTCGGCGGGTCCACCGGGATGGGTCCCTACCCGGCGTTCCCGCAGCAGGGCTTGCCGCCGCAAGGCTGGCCGCAGCAGGGTTGGCCGCCGCAAGGTTGGCCGCCCAGCCCCAACGGGCTGCTGCCTGCCCCGCCGCCGCGGTCGGCGACCTGCTCGGTGATCTGCATCGAGCCGCAGGCTCCCCCGGCACCGCCGGAGCAGCTCCCGGCGGCGCCGCCGCCGGACCCGATGCCCGCGGCACCGCCGCCGGCGGGTGCCCCGGCGCCTCCCGCGGGTCTGCCGGCGCCGGCCGGCCCGCCGCCCGGCCCAGCCAACTGACCAAAGCCCCTACGGAACGGTTTTCACCGCCGCCTAGACTCGGCGGTGATGTCTGAACCTCGCGATACCGACTCCGATCTGACCACCGCGATCCGCGCCGCGCTGGCCAAAGTAATCGACCCCGAGCTGCGGCGGCCCATCACCGAGCTCGGCATGGTCAAAAGCATCGACGTGGGTGCCGACCGTGCCGTGCACGTCGGGATCTACCTGACGGTGGCCGGCTGCCCGATGAAGGCCGAGATCACCGAGCGCGTCACCCGCGCCGTCGCCGACGTTCCCGGGACCGGCGCGGTCAGCGTCGAGCTGGACGTGATGAGCGACGAGCAGCGCACCGAGCTGCGTAAACGGTTGCGCGGCGACACCGCCGAACCGCTGATCCCGTTCGCCCAGCCGGGCTCCCTGACCAAGGTGTACGCCGTCGCGTCGGGCAAGGGCGGGGTGGGCAAGTCCAGTGTCACGGTCAACCTGGCCGCCGCGCTGGCTGCCCGCGGGATGTCGGTCGGCGTGCTCGACGCCGACATCTACGGGCACTCCATCCCCCGGATGATGGGCACCGGCGAGCGGCCCACCCAGGTCGACACGATGATCCTGCCGCCGATCGCCCACGAGGTGAAGGTCATCTCGATCGCGCAGTTCACCCAGGGCAACACCCCGGTGGTGTGGCGTGGCCCGATGCTGCACCGTGCGCTGCAGCAGTTCTTGGCCGACGTGTTCTGGGGCGATCTGGATGTGCTGCTGCTGGACCTGCCGCCGGGCACCGGCGACATCGCCATCTCGGTGGCCCAGCTGATCCCGGGCGCCGAGATCCTGGTGGTGACCACCCCCCAGCTGGCCGCGGCGGAGGTGGCCGAACGCGCCGGGGCCATCGCCCTGCAAACCCGTCAGCGCATCGCCGGCGTGGTGGAGAACATGTCCGGGCTGCTAATGCCGGATGGGTCCACCCTGCAGGTGTTCGGCGCGGGCGGCGGTGAACAGGTGGCTGAGCGGCTGTCCCGCGCGGTCGGCGCCGAGGTACCGCTGCTGGGCCAGATCCCGCTGGATCCCGAGATGGTCAAGGCCGGCGACGACGGTGTCCCGATCGTGCTGGGCGCGCCGGACAGTCCGGTGGGCAAGGAACTGCACCGGATCGCCGACGCGCTCGCGTCCCGTCGCCGCGGGCTGGCCGGGATGTCGCTGGGCGTGGCACCGACCCCGAAGTAATATCGCGCGCAGCCGCAAGTACCAACCGCGCGAGCAGACGCAAATGTGCTCCAAAACGCCTG
>NZ_JCALCW010000060.1:0-17395 GCF_059812545.1 Mycobacterium sp. NGS50 | reverse complement strand
CCTAGATCAGTTCCTTGAGGAGGTAGGGCCGTGAATCAGGCGATCCTGCATCGCACCTCAGCGATCCGGCAGTACCTCACCAGCGCCCACCGGGCGATTGATCCGGTGCTGATCCACAAGTACGCCGCCGTCGCGGCCCGCTGGGAAGCGGTGCGCCTGCTGATCGACACCGGACGCGCCACCGCAGCCGATGACCGCCGTTTCGCGGAGCTGAGTCACCTGCTGCGCACTCTGACAAAGAAAGTCCACCTTCCCACGTGCTCCAAGGCCAATAAGCGGGTTGACGGTATCCCCGGATTGACCGACTCGGCCGGGATGCTTCCCCGCGACCCGTCGCGCATCATCTGCCCAGACTGGCGCGAGGCCGCGTGGGACTGGTAGCACAACCCAAATATGCAAGAAAATTGAATGAGCATTCTATCCATTATCGGTGATCTTGAAAAGGCCGGCTTCACCGATGCAAAAATCACCAAGGCCCTTAACGAAAGCACCGCGGTAAAGGCTGCGGTCATCGCCAAGGCGAAGACCGTTCAAGAGTATTGGCGTGATCTAATTCCGATCGGTACCCGCGCAACGCACCCGCTGCAAAAGGGCGGCGTTGAGACAAATTCGCCGGGAGATGCGAGAAAGTCCATTCGGATCAAATACGAACACGAGCCAGCATTTCACGCAAGGGTTTACTCAAAAGACCCAGTGGTGCGCTGGCTGGAATATGGCACTTCAAAAATTGAGGAACGCGGATATGCCGCCCGTACCGCAGCAGAGTTTGGCGCCGAAGTTGGCGGAAAGCACAAGGCCGCCGAATGAGTGACCAGATAGGCGAGCGTTTCATCACGCTGGTCTGGGACGTTCTGCGAAACCCCGAATGCACCGACTCCGGGGCCCTACTGCGGGCCGCTAGCGCGTTCTTGGACGCGGTACAGCCGGCCGCAGGGGAACTGCCCGACTCAGCGCGCACCGTCGCCTACCGCGCCTGCGACTACGCCGTGTTCGGCGGCGACGTCTGGCCGCTGAAAGACGCGCTGCGCACCTACGCAATGCGCGCGGGCCTGGAACGCCAGGGCCGCAAAATCGCCCACCTGGGCGACCACTAGAGAACTTTGCAGGCCCCGCGCCTGCACAGGGGCCTACCGGCTCTACGCGCCCGCCGCTGTCACTGACACCCGCCGCCGCGCCGCCTGGTAGGCCGACAACCGCGCCGCCGAATAAGCCCGCTTCACATTTTAACCCGGCTGAAAGCCCGCGAGGTTAGGTAATCGCCGCTTATTGCGGCTCACTTAACCATAGAAAGAACAACCAATAAACAAATGAATACCGCACAATTAGAAGCCCGCGAACGCCAGTACAAGGAAGCGGTCGGAAAGCTTCTGGGCAAGGTGAAAACCAAGGGTTTCGTCGCCCGCGATGACGAGCTTGAGGCGAAGTCACTGGAAGCCGAACGCGACGTTCTCAAATGGGAGCGCGCGAAGCTGGAAGCCGGCGGCAAGACGGCCGCAAAGCTGGCCGGGGGTGCTAACGCTAAGGGCTGCGACTCCGCAGCCGATACCAAAGCTGTTGTCGCCCCGCAGGCCGACCCACGGTTCATTCCCGAGTCGGACTGGCGCGGACTGTTTGAGGCGACGCAGAAGCGGCTGCCTACCTACCGCATCGAGACCAAGGCTCCGTTCAACGAAGGTGACTTCACGTCGGGATCGCTGCCGCCGGTCATCATGCCGCAGAACACCCTTCAGCTTCAGTACGAACCTGATCGGCTGCTGGATCACTTCACCCAACAGACCGCCCCTATCGGGCCTGGCGTCGAATGGATCAGCCACACCGGGAACACGAACCCGGCCGCGGTTGTGGAAGAGCTGGGAACCAAGCCCGATCTGGGCATGATCCTGACCACGAACACGGCAAGCTGGGTCAAGATCGCGGCTACGGCGTCGGTGTCTATGGAAGCCGCAAGCGACTTCGACACCTTCCAGACGTTCGTTCCGAATGAGATTTACCGGGCCATCGTCAACGCCGAGACGGAGACGTTCGTCAACTCGGTGTCTGATCCTGTTGGACTGTTGCACGTCCCCGGCACCCTGTCACGGTCTGTCGGTGAGGACACGAACATCGACGCTATCCGCAAGGCCGCTAACGATATCCGCGTCGGCTCTGCGTTCGGTGAGGCGAACCTGATCGCCATGCACCCGAACACCTGGGCCGCCGTGTCGCTGTCCAAGAGCAGCACCGGCCAATACTTGCTGAACCCCGATGATCCATCAGCGATCGGTGACCTCAAGAGCATCTTTGGCATGCAGGTAGTCCAGAACACCAAGATTCCTGCTGGCACCGCGCTGGTATTCGACACCAGCAAGGCCGTGTTACGTTGGGTGCGTTGGGGATTCAGCATCGAGATCAACTCGCACGGGGGCGACGGCTCAACTAACTACTGGACTCAGAACGCCATCGGCTACCGCGGTGAAATCCGTGAGCAGATCGGCGTGCAGTACGCGAGCGCCATCAACATCCTAACCGGATTGCCGATCAGCTGATGTACCAAGACCCACACGGTAATTCGGTAGAGCCGATCACCTACGGGCTGGCCCCCGCTGTGTCCCTGTCGGGCGTAAGTGCGGTGCAGAACGGCGCCGCCCTAGATGGCCTGTCAGTGCGGTCCGTAGCCGTGATGTCGGTAACCACCACGGCCGGCGTTTCAGCGGGTGACGTCCAACTGCAAGGCAGTCTGGACGGCACCAACTGGTTTAACCTCGGCTCCGCGGTCAGCACCACCGCGGCCAGCACCACGACTCAGACCGTCGTCACGTCCGCGTACGCACGGTTTTTCCGCGCCGCCATCACCACCGCAATTACCGGCGGTCAGGTGTCGGCAAGCGTCGGCGTGTCCGGGTGATGGCCGCCAGTTCTCATTCGAGCGTCAACCCGAGGCGACCGAGGGCCGCGAGCAATCCGAGGCCCGTCAGCGCTTCGCGCTAAATAACGGTTCGCGCGTCGTCTGTTTGGAGCGACGCGGGAAGGCCAGCGGTGGTTAGTCGATTACCACGCGGCTGGCAAAGGGGCCGAGGCGGATCGGGTTGTCCCCGCCTCGGCCCCCTGAGTTTTTAAATCTTGCCGCTGCGCGCTTCGGGCGTCTCTCCCACCCGAAGGCTTGCTGCGCGGCAACAACAGGCACGGCTACCTCCAAGGCCGCGCCGGGGGCGGCGGGATAACTGGAACGCCGCCCCCACCACAAACGTCCCGCTGCATGCGGGCGACTCGCGCAAAACGCGCGTAAGAAACTTGCCCAGGGATCGGCCTTACCCGTCCGGTCGCTGGGCGGCTGAAACATCTCCCCGTTGTTCGTTACCTAAGCCGGGCGCTGTTCCTTCGTCTACGGCCTGCCCAGGACCCCTATTTTCCCTTCTTCTTGGCCTGGGATAGGTCACTCCCGGCAACACTTTTCACCGTCTTCGGTGTCTTCGGGTTGCTCAGCAGCTTGGCGGCCTTGCTCGCGTCCTTCTTGCTTGTCGTCATTTTTTGTTCTCCGATATTTGGCGGCCCGGGTCTCCCGGCGGGAGTGCATAGCGAACTCCCGGCCGTGACCCTACCGCCGCCTACCGACAACAAGCTGTCTTAGTCGCGAGGCCGTGTCGGTGTTAGTCGCCAGGCCCCCGCACAGGGCTTCTAGCGCAGGGCGCTCAGGACCGCATCGGCAAGGCCGCTGACCGGGGTATCTTCCGCTACCCTTGCTTTCCGATCCTCCAGGGTGACCACTTCCCCAGACTGGAATTGGAACGTCACCACACGCAACCAATGACTGTGGTGATTCTTAAAGTCGTCGTAGGCAAATCCGTATGTCGTCCTGACGTCGATTAGCGTTGATAGTGGACGCGCCGACTCCTCGGCAGACGCAGCTTCTTCTTCACCGCGGTACTCAATGCTGCGCAATAGTTCACCATCAAGCCAGTACACGGTGTATTCACCCTTTACCTGATCGGATACCTCGGCGAATGCCGTCCATCCGACCGCGCCGCGGTGGTTCAGCATCTCCAGCAGCGTCCGGGGAATACTCTTGGCGTCGCTGCCGTAAAGCTTGATTCTGACGTTTCGTAGTTGTTTTTCGTAATCGTTCACACACCCCAGGATAGGCAACCGCAACCCGCGTAAAACGGATTGCAAAAAAAATCGCCGTTCTCAGTTCTGCGAGACGTCCCCGTCCGCAACCATCCACCCTTGCTCGCGCATCATCCTCTTGACGCGCTTCTTCTCCTTGCGCGCAGCCTTATACTCTGCCTCGGCCGCCGCCAGCTCCTCGTTGGCCACGCGCGCCCTCTCCGCGGCAGCGTCGGCCTCCCGCTGGGCCTGCACAGCGGCGATCCGAAGCGCCTCCCGCTGACGCGCCTGCTGGACGCCCCGCCAGAGACCCCACACGACCACGCCCACCAGCGCGGCGACACCCCACCATCCGGTGGCGCCCAGGAACATCAGCAGGACGATGATTACCAGGAACCATTCGATGATCTGCTTCATGCCTTCCCCCTCCGCTCCAGTGTGCGCGCAGTCCCCGACAAACGGACGCAACACAACGAAAACGGCCGCCAGAGTCCCCCTGACGGCCGTATGTCGTGCGGGTGGCTACTCGGTATCGGGCGACGCCTCACCGGGCACGAACAGCTCCCGCACCAGCAACCATTGCTCGCGGGTCATTGCGTACCCAGGTTCCCGCCTTACCTCGGCGCGGTCGGTCATCGCGTCAGTCCTTCCAGGTGGTCAGCGGCATCGGTAAGGGCCGCGATCAGCTCGCGTACCTCGCGGGGTGCCAGCGGGTAGTCCGGTACCGCTTCGATGCTCACCCTGGGACGCACAACCTCACCCGTGAAACTTTGGTGGGCGACGCTGAAAAGGCTGACGATGCCACCGTTAGCCAGCTTGATTTCCCGCTCGCGGCCAACCTCCAGCCACCGGCCCCCGGTGCGGTTGTCCCACCGGCCCGCGCGCGTCCCCGGCCGCACGGGGATCTCGGCGAGGTCGTCGTAACGTGATGCACGCTCATGATGTGTGTTCTCCTATCGGTCGGCCCCGGTCCCCGGCGGAACGGTGTGAGGCCACCCGCTTGGCTTACACCCGCCACGGGTGTACCAGTCAAGAGACACTTACCGCACGATGTGGGGTTAGCTGTTCCCCAAGATAATTAACACCACAGCAATCTTTATTTTCCTGGTTTTCCCAGTTCAGTACAGTGCTCAGCTAAGTCAGAATGGTCAGTTCCTTGGGGAACCGGGTCAGCAATTCCGGGTCCTGCCCTGCGGCATCCGGGGGCACCAGCACTGTGTCCTCGATGCGAACGCCGCCACGGCCGGGCAGATAGACGCCGGGCTCCACGGTCACCACGGAGCCAGCAAGCAGTGTACCGGCGGCGCTCGCGCTGATTCCCGGCGCTTCGTGTATCTGCAGGCCGACCCCGTGGCCCAGACCGTGACCGAAGTGCTCGCCGTGCCCGGCCGCGGTGATGATGTCGCGCGCGGCGCCGTCGACGTCGGCCAACTCGGCCCCGGGCTGGACCGCCCGCCGACCGGCCCGTTGCGCGGCCTCCACCAGCTGATACACCTCCCGCTGCCAGTCCGCGGCGCGGCCCAGCACAAACGTGCGGGTCATGTCGGAGTGGTAGCCGCCCACCAGGGCGCCGAAGTCGATCTTGACGAAGTCTCCGGCGGCCAGCACGGCGTCGGTGGGCCGGTGGTGCGGTACGGCGGAGTTGGGCCCGGCGGCCACGATCGTCTCGAAGGACACGCCGTCGGCCCCGTGCTCGAGCATCAGGGCCTCCAGTTCGCGCCCCACCTGGCGTTCGGTGCGCCCGGGCCGCAGACCGCCACCGCTGACCAGCTCGGCCAGGGCGGCGTCGGCGGCCTCGCAGGCCAGCCGCAGCAGCGCGACCTCGCCGGCGTCCTTGACCTCGCGCAGCGCCTCCACCAGCCCCGGGGCGCGGACCAGATCGCTGCCCTCGGCGGCGCCGGACAGCTTGTCCAGCCCGTCCACGGTGACCACATGGCTTTCAAACCCCACCCGCCGCACCGGGGCGGCGGCGGCGCGGCCGACCAGGTGGTGGCCACAGGCCCGCTCGATGGCGACCTCCAGATCTGGCGCCTGGCGGGCGGCCTGGGTGCGATAGCGGCCGTCGGTGGCCAACACCGGTGGCCGGTCGTCGGCGAACACCAGCAACGCGGCGTTGGAGCCGGTGAACCCGGACAGGTACCGCACGTTGATCAGGTCGCTGACCAGCATCGCGTCCAGTTCCGCGGCGATCAGGCCGGCACGCAGGCGATCGCGACGCTGGGAATATGTCACGTCGCTTGACGGTACTCGCTACGCTGTCACCCCATGAGGAACTGGTTGTTGCGCGGATTGGTGTTCGCGGCCGCGATGTTGGCCGTCCGTTTGGTGCAGGGTGCGTTGATCAACGCCTTCCCCACCAGCGCGGGCCTGATCAGTGTGCTGCTGGTTCTGGCGTTCATCGCCGGCCCGGTCATCTGGGGGCTGCGCGACGGCCGCGCCGACGCCACCGCCAACCCCGACCCGGACCGGCGCGCCGACCTGGCCATGGTGTGGCTGGTCGCCGGGCTGATCGCCGGGGCGCTGAGCGGAGTGGTGGCGTGGGCCATCTCGCTGTTCGACAAGGCGCTGTACACCGGCGGGTTCCTCAACGAGGTCAGCACCTTCGCCTCGTTCACCGCGCTGCTGGTGTTCCTGCCCGCCATCGGCGGGGTGGCCGTGGGCCGGTTGTTGGTCGACCGCCAGCACGCCAAGGACCCGGTGCGCCACCACGGCCTGGCCGCCCACGGTGAGGACCGGGCCGACACCGACGTGTTCGCCGCGGTCGGTGGTGGCTCAGCCGCGGTCGCCGATGACGCGCCGACGGCGGTGATCCGCACCGACGACCAGGGCTAGTCCCCGCCGGCCAGGTAGCGCAGGGCCAACAGGTAGCCCTGTACCCCGAGCCCCACGATGACTCCGGTCGCGATCGGGCTCAAGTAGGAGTGCCGCCGAAATTCCTCGCGAGCGTGCACGTTGGAGATGTGCACCTCGATGAGAGGCCCGCTGAGTTCCGCGCACGCATCGCGCAGCGCCACCGAGGTGTGGGTCAGGCCGCCGGCGTTGAGGATCACCGGTTCACCCGCGTCGGCAGCCTCATGAATCCACTGCAGCAGCTGCGCTTCACTGTCGCTTTGCCGAACAACGACATTCACACCCAGCCGGGCAGCTTCGGCCTCGATCAGCGCCACCAGATCGTCGTGGGTGCTGTCGCCGTACACGGCGGGTTCGCGGCGGCCCAGCCGCCCCAGGTTCGGGCCGTTGACGACGTTGATCCGGCTCACTTGGTGCCCACCTCGGCGTAGGCGGCGGCCAGCAGCGACGGGTCCGGAGCCTCCAACCGGCCGGGCTTGGCCAGCGCGTCCAGGACGACGAAGCGCAGCGTGCCGGCGCGGGTCTTCTTGTCGCCCGCCATGTATTCCAGCAACTGGGGCAGCGCGTCGGCGTCGTAGCTGATCGGCAGTCCCAGTGAGGTCAGGATTGTGCGGTGCCGCTCGGCGGTGGCGTCGTCGAGCCGTCCCGCCAGCCGGCCCAATTCAGCGGCGAACACCAAGCCGACGGATACGGCTGCACCGTGACGCCACTGGTAGCGCTCGCGGCGCTCGATCGCGTGCGCCAAAGTGTGTCCGTAGTTGAGGATTTCGCGCAGCTGGGATTCCCGTTCGTCGGCGGCCACCACTTCGGCCTTGACGGTGATCGCCCGCCGGATCAGCTCGGGCAGCACGTCTCCGGCGGGGTCCAGGGCGGCTTGCGGGTCGGCTTCGATCAGGTCCAGGATCACCGGGTCGGCGATGAATCCGGCCTTGACGATCTCCGCCATGCCCGCCACGATCTCGTTGCGCGGCAAGGTTTCCAGCATGGCCAGATCGACCATGACGGCGGCAGGCTGATGGAAGGCGCCGACCAGGTTCTTGCCGGCGTCGGTGTTGATTCCGGTTTTGCCGCCGACGGCGGCGTCGACCATGCCCAGCAGGGTGGTCGGCACGTGCACGATCGAAACCCCGCGCAGCCACGTCGCCGCGGCGAAACCCGCCACGTCGGTGGCCGCACCGCCACCGAGACTGACCAGCGCATCCTTGCGGTCGATACCGATGCGGCCCAGCACATCCCAGATGAAACCGACGACCGGAAGATCCTTGCCCGCCTCGGCGTCGGGGATCTCGATGCGGTGTGCGTCGGCACCACGCTCGGCCAGATACGCACGAATCGCCTCCGCCGTCTGGGTCAGCGTCGGCTGATGCAGGATCGCGATGCGGTGCCGGCCGGCCAGCTGATCACCCAACTCCCCCAGCAGTCCGGTACCGATCAGCACCGGGTACGGCGGGTCGACGGCCACCTGGACGACGATGGGGTCCGCTACTGCCTTTGTGGTGTCGGTCATTTCCGTATCCCGGCTCGGCGGGCGGCCAATGTCGCCGGTGTCACCCGCGGTTGATCGATCGGCTGTTCGTCTGCTGTCGCGGGCCGCAGCGCCACCGGTTGCCGCGGCCGCGCCGGCGAGCGGCGCCAGCGGGGGCGACGCGCCCCGCCGCCCGCGGCCGGATTCTCCAGCCGCGACACGATGTAGCGCACCACGGCACCCGGATTGCGCCGGTTGGTGTTGACCCGGACGGTGGCCACCTTGCGGTACAGCGGCACCCGCTGCTTCATCAGCGCGCGGTACTTTTCAGCGCGATCACCGCCCGCCAGCAGCGGCCGCACGGTGGCGCCGCCGGTTCGCCGGATCCCCTCGGCCGCACAGATTTCCAGGAAGACCACGGTGTGACCGGCCAGAGCGTCACGCACCCCGTCGGTGGTGATGGCGCCGCCGCCAAGCGACAGCACCCCGTCGTGTTCGGCGAGCGCTTGGCGTACCACCTGCTCCTCGATCCGGCGGAACTCCGGTTCCCCGTCGGTGGCGAAGATGTCGGCGATGCTGCGGCCGGTCTGCTGTTCGATCGCGACGTCGGTGTCGAGCATGTCGACCTCCAGCGCCTTGGCCAGCCGACGCCCGATGGTTGACTTACCCGACCCGGGCAGCCCGACCAGCACTGCCTTGGGGGCCATTATCCGGACGCCCGGTTTTCGGCGGCGATGACGCGGCGGTAGGACTCGATGTTGCGCTGGGTTTCGGCCAGCGAGTCGCCGCCGAACTTCTCCAGGGTCGCCCGGGCCAGCACCAGTGCCACCATGGTCTCCACCACCACCGCGGCGGCCGGGACCGCGCACACGTCGGAGCGCTGGTGGATGGCGACGGCTTCCTCGCCGGTGGCCATGTCGACGGTGGCCAGCGCCCGCGGCACCGTCGAGATCGGCTTCATCGCGGCCCGGACCCGCAGCGGCTGGCCGTTGGTCATACCGCCCTCGAGGCCACCGGCCCGGTTGGTGGAACGCACCACGCCGTCGGGGCCGGGATACATCTCGTCGTGCGCGTGGCTGCCGCGGCGGCGCGCGGTGGCGAAGCCGTCGCCGATTTCGACGCCTTTGATCGCCTGGATGCCCATCACGGCCGCGGCCAGCTGCCCGTCGAGCCGGTTGTCGCCGCTGGTGAACGATCCCAGCCCGATCGGCAGCCCGGACGCGACCACCTCGACGACACCGCCGAGGGTGTCGCCGTCCTTCTTGGCGGCCTCGATCTCCTCGATCATGGACCGTTCGGCGTCCTCACCGAAGGCGCGAACCGGGCTGTCGTCGATCGCGGCGAGGTTCTCCGGCTGCGGCGGCGGGCCGTCGTAGGGGGTGGAGTCGCCGATGGAGATGACGTGGGAGAGGACCTCGACGCCCAGCGCCTGCCGCAGGAACTGGCGGGCGATGGTCCCGGCGGCCACCCGGGCCGCGGTCTCGCGGGCGCTGGCACGCTCCAGAACCGGGCGCGCGTCGTCGAAGCCGTACTTGAGCATGCCGGCGTAATCGGCGTGGCCGGGCCGCGGCCGGGTCAACGGTTCGTTGCGCGCCAGCGCAGCTAGCTCACCAGGGTCGACCGGGTCGGAGGCCATCACCGATTCCCACTTCGGCCACTCGGTGTTGCCGATCTCCACCGCGATCGGCCCGCCCAGGGTGAGCCCGTGGCGAACCCCGGCCAACACGGTGACCTGGTCACGCTCGAACTTCATCCGCGCGCCCCGGCCGTAGCCGAGCCGACGACGGGCCAACTGGTCGGCGATGTCTTCCGAGGTGATACCGACGCCGGCGACCATGCCTTCGACCACAGCCATCAACGCACGGCCATGGGATTCACCAGCAGTCGTCCAACGCAACACGTGTCCCATCTTCCCACGTCGGGTTGTGTCCGCCCAAAAGCCGACCCGCCGTGAGCGCCGCGCGGCAGCGCCGTTGACGCCGAGTGGGAACCAGCCGACGCGACACGCCCGCGACGCGCCGTGGGTTTCCGTCTCGACGCGAGACCGGCGGTCAGAGCAACGCCAGCCCGACCGCGGCGGTACTCGCCACACACATCGCCGGACCGTGCGGCAGCATCCGCACCCCGCGCAGCAGCGCCCACGCCGCGGTCAACACCGGGGCACCCAGCGCCGCCAGTAACCACACGTCGACACCGAAACTGCCGGTCAATGCGCCCAGTCCGAGCGCGAGTTTGACGTCGCCGGCGCCCAAAGCCGCCGGTACGACCAGGTGCACCAGCAGATACATGCCGGCCAGCGCCAGGGCCCCGGCCACCGCCGGCGCGCCGCGGCCGTCGACCGCGGCCACCGCGCCGATCACCGCCGCTCCCGGCAGGGTCAGCCAGTTGGGCAGCCGTCGCCGCGTCGCGTCGTAGCCGCTCAACAACACCAGCCACACCCCCAGCAGCACCCCCGCCAGCATGGACGGCAGGCTAACCCAGCGCGGCCTCCATGGCCGCTCGCGGCGCCGGCAGCCCTGTGAACAATTCCACTTGGGTGAAGGCCTGATGCAGCAGCATCTGCAGGCCGCTGACCACCCGGCCGCCCGCCGCCGCGACCGCCGCCGCCAGCGGTGTCGGCCACGGCTCGTAGATGGCGTCCAGCAGCACCGGGATCCGTGCCAGCGCCGGTGCGTGGCGGGCCGCCACCTCGGCGGGGATGGTGTTGATCAGCACCGTCGCACCGTCGGGCAAGGCCAGCCCGTCGAGGCTGCCGAACGTGGTCGACACACCCAGCCCGATGCCCAGGTCCACCAGCCGGGCCGCCTTGGCGGGGTCGCGGGCGACCACGGTGATATCGCTGACGCCCAGGTCGGCCAGCGCCACCACGGCCGCCGGGGCGGTCCCGCCCGACCCAAGGACCACAGCGTGCCCCGATACCGCGCCCAAGGCTCCGCGCACGCCGTCGACGTCGGTGTTGTCGGCGTGCCAGCCCTCGCCGATGCGTACCAGGGTGTTCGCCGAGCCGATCACCTCGGCGCGCGACGTCGCGGTGTCGGCGCAGGCCAGCGCGGCGAACTTGCCCGGCATCGTCACCGACACACCGATCCATTCCGGACCGAAACCCCTTACCAGCGTGGGTAGCTCGTCGGCACCGCATTCGATGCGCTGGTAGCTCCAATCCCGCAGACCCAGCGCGCGGTAGGCCGCCAGGTGCAGTTGCGGGGACCGGGAATGGGCGATCGGCGAGCCGAGGACGGCCGCTTTACGGGGACTCATCGGGTGCTGTCGAGGACACCGTTGCGTTTGGCCAACTCGATGTTCGCCAGATGCTGCTGATAGTCGCGGGTGAACAAGGTGGTGCCCTGGTCGTCGATGGTCACGAAGTACAGCCAGTCCCCCTCGGCGGGACGTTCGGCCGCGCCGAGGGCATCCGTGCCCGGGGATCCGATCGGGGTGGCCGGCAGCCCGTGCAGCAGGTAGGTGTTCCACGGCGTGTGCTGGGCCCGGTCGGCGTCGCTGGTGGCCACCTCGCGCCGGTCCAGCGGATAGTTCACCGTCGAGTCGAACTCCAGGCTGCGGTGTGCGGCGAGCCGGTTGTAGATGACCCGGGCCACCTTCGGGAAGTCCTGCGGTTTGGCCTCCCGCTGCACCAGCGAGGCCACCACCAGCACCTCGTAGGGCGTCATGTTCAGCGCGGTCGCGGTGTCCTGCAGGTGACCTTCGGCGTAGCTGGCGGCGCTCTGGGTGATCAGCGTGCCCAGGATGGTGGCCGGCGGTGCCGACGGGTCGACGTTCCAGGTGCCCGGCGCGATGAGCCCCTCCAGCCGTCGATGGTCATCGCCCATCGCGGTCACCTGCTGGGTGGCCCAGCCGGGTACCGCCAGCGCTTCGAGGGTGCCGGTACGGGCCGCGGCGCGCAGATCCTCTTCCTTCACGCAGCGCTGATCTCCGTCGAGGTCGACGCAGGTGGCGTGCGCGATCAGGCGGAAGATGCCGTCGGTGACCGCGTTGGTCTTCATGTCGCTGGTGTCGTCGAGCTGGCGGCCCTCCGGGATGACCAGCCGGCCCACCCGATTGCTGGGGTCGGTCAGCCGCTGGACCGCCGAGGCGGCCGGAATCTCGGTGCGCACCCGGTAGAAGCCCGGCTGGATGGCCGCGATCGCGGTGTTGCCGTGCGCGGCGTCGACGAATGCCTTGACGGTGGCCACCACGCCCTGCTTCTGCAGGTTCTCGGCGATCGCGGTCGTGGTGTCGCCGGCGTGCACCTCGACCACCAGATCCGTCTTGCCGTCGCCGCCGTAGTCGGTGACCGGGCCGGACAACGTATGCCACAGTTTGGAGCCCAGGAACACCGCCGCCACGACCACCGCGAGCAGCGCACCCAGGGACAACCCGCCGACGATGCGCCGCCGGCGCTGGTTGCGCCGGGCGCGGTTACGCGCGGCCCGGCTCACCGCGCGCCGGGGCCGGCCGACTGCCTGAGGTTGTGCCCGCTCCGTCTCAGACACCGCTGATCCCGCCGGGCGGTGCCAGCGCGGCGCGGCGCTGGTCGAGCCAGGATTGCAGGATCGCCACTGCGGCAGCCTGGTCGATGATTCCGCGCTGTCCCTTGGCCCGCACCCCCGCCTCGCGCAGCGACCGCTGCGCGCTGACTGTGCTCAGCCGCTCGTCGGCCAGCCGCACCGGGACCGGCGCGATGCGCCGGGCCAGCGCGTCGGCGGTGTGGATCGCATCGCGCGCGGCGGGCCCGGAGCGATCGGCCAGGGTCCGCGGCAGGCCGACCACCACTTCGATCACCTCCAGCTCGGCGACCAGTTCGGCCAGCCGGGACAGGTGCGCATTGGACCGATCGCGCCGCACCGTCTCCACCGGGGTGGCCAAGATGCCGTCGGGATCGCTGCAGGCGACCCCGATGCGCACACTGCCGACGTCGACGCCCAGCCGTCGGCCCCGCTCCGGCGTGGGCCGGTCGGGCTGGCGGTCTGTGTCGGTCACCGGGTCAGCTCCGCGCGATCTCGGCCCGCACGGCCTGCAGGGCGGCCTCGATGCCGGCGGAATTCTTCCCGGACCCCTGAGCCAGGTCGGCCTTGCCGCCGCCGCGTCCGTCGACCGCCTCCGCGAGATGCTTGACCAGGTCGTTGGCGCGCAAGCCGAGCTCCTGGGCGGCCGGGTTGGCGGCGATCGCGTAGGGCACGGTGTCGGCGTCGCCCTCGCAGATCAGCGCGACCACGGCCGGCTCAGCACCCAACTTGCCGCGGATGTCGCCGACCAGGGAGCGCAGATCACCCGCCGTCATACCCGCCGACATCCGCTGCGCCACCAGCCGGACATTACCGATGCGCTCGGCACCGGCGGCAGCATTCGCCGCAGCTGCGCGCGCCGTGGCCAGCCGGGCCCGTTCGAGTTCCTTCTCGGCGACTTTGAGCCGGTCCACCAGGTTGGCCACCCGCGCCGGCACCTCCTCGGAAGGCACCTTCAGCGAGGACGCCAGCCCGGCCATCAGCGCGCGCTCCTTGGCCAGGTGACGGAATGACTCCAGCCCGACGTAGGCCTCGACCCGCCGCACCCCGGAACCCACCGACGATTCACCCAGGATGGTGACCGGCCCGATCTGCGCCGAGTTGTGGACATGGGTGCCGCCGCACAGTTCCAGCGAGAACGGCCCCCCGATCTCGACGACCCGCACCCGCTCGGGGTACTTCTCGCCGAACATCGCCATGGCGCCCATCGCCTTGGCCTTCTCGAGTTCTTCGGTGAAGGTGTGCACCTCGAAGTCGGCCTGCACCGCCTCGTTGGTGACCTCTTCGACCTGGCGGCGTTGCTCGTCGCTCAGCGCCCCCTGCCAGTTGAAGTCGAACCGCAGGTAGCCCGGCCGGTTCAGCGACCCGGCCTGGACGGCGTTGGGGCCCAACACCTGCCGCAGCGCAGCGTGCACCATGTGCGTGCCCGAGTGGCCCTGGGTGGCGCCTTTGCGCCAGCCCTGGTCGACGGCCGCGGTCACGGTGTCGCCTTCGACGAACTCGCCGGACTCCACATTGACCCGGTGCACGAACAGGGTCTGCGCGATCTTCTGCACATCGGTGACCGCAGCTTGAGCCGGCCCGGCGCTGATGGTGCCCGCGTCAGCGATCTGACCGCCCGCCTCGGCGTAGAGCGGGGTGCGGTCCAGGATCAGTTCTACGCGATCAGGTGAGCCCGCGTCTTTTTCGTGGGCCACCACCGGCACCCGTTTGCCGTCGACGAAGATGCCCAGAATCCGGGCCTGGGAGGTCAACTCGTCGAATCCGGTGAACTCGGTGGGTCCGGCGTCGATCAGCTCGCGGTAGGCGCTCAGGTCGGCGTGGGCGTGTTTGCGGGCGGCGGCGTCGGCCTTGGCCCGCTGCCGCTGCTCGGCCATCAACTCCCGGAACCCGGCCTCGTCGACCTGCAGGCCGGCATCCGATGCCATCTCGCACGTCAGCTCGATCGGGAAACCGTAGGTGTCGTGCAGGGTGAAGGCATCGGTGCCGGACAGCACGGTGACCCCGGCCGACTTGGTGGCTGCCGCGGCTTCCTCGAACAGCCTGGAGCCCGACGCCAGGGTGCGGTTGAACGCGGTCTCCTCGGCCACCGCGATCCTGCTGATCCGGTCGAAGTCGGTGACCAGCTCCGGATACGACGGGCCCATCGCGTCGCGCACGGTGGCCATCAGCTCACCCACGATGGGACCCTCGATGCCCAGCAGCTTGGCCGACCGGATCACCCGGCGCAGCAGTCGGCGCAGCACATAGCCGCGACCGTCGTTGCCGGGGCTCACCCCGTCGCCGATCAGGATCGCGGCGGTGCGGGAATGGTCGGCGATGATCCGGTACCGCACGTCGTCGGCGTGATTGCCGGTGTCGTAGCCGCGGGGCGCGCGGGCCGCGACCGTGTCGATGACCGGGCGGACCAGGTCGGTCTCGTAGACGTTGTGCACACCCTGCAGCAGAAACGCCACCCGCTCCACGCCCATGCCGGTGTCGATGTTCTTGCGCGGCAACGGCCCGAGGATCTCGAAGTCCTCCTTGGAGGTGCCCTCGCCGCGCTCGTTCTCCATGAAGACGAGGTTCCAGATCTCGATGTAGCGGTCCTCGTTGGCGATCGGGCCGCCGTCAATGCCGTACTCGGGTCCGCGGTCGTAGTAGATCTCCGAGGACGGCCCGCACGGCCCCGGGATGCCCATAGACCAGTAGTTGTCCGCCATGCCGCGGCGCTGGATCCGTTCCGCGGGCAGACCGGCAATCTGCTGCCACAGCTGCACGGCTTCGTCGTCGTCCAAATAAACGGTCACCCAGAGCTTTTCGGGGTCGAATCCGTAGCCGCCGTCTGCGAGGCTCTTGGTCAGCAGTGACCACGCCAGCTCGATCGCACGCTGCTTGAAGTAGTCCCCGAACGAGAAGTTGCCGGCCATCTGGAAGAAGGTGTTGTGCCGGGTGGTGATACCGACCTCGTCGATGTCGGGCGTGCGGATGCATTTCTGGACGCTGGTCGCCGTCGAGTACGGCGGGGTGCGCTGGCCCAGGAAGAACGGCACGAACTGCACCATGCCGGCGTTGACGAACAGCAGGTTGGGGTCATCCAGGATCACCGAAGCGCTGGGCACCTCGGTGTGACCCGCCTTCACGAAGTGATCGAGGAACCGTTTCCTGATCTCGTGTGTCTGCACTATCTGTCGCTTCCCGCCGTTATCGCACCTAATAGACGGCCCTACAGTACCGGTCTGCCGATCACCCCCTTGACGCCAAGCGGGTGCGACGCCGATCAGGCGCTACCGACGAAACTCAGCCGCACCGATCGGCGCGGGTTGTCCCGGTTGAGGTCCACCAGCACCACCGACTGCCACGTGCCCAGCAACGGCTCGCCGCCGGACACCGGCAGCGTCACCGACGGCGACACCAACGCCGGCAGCACATGATCGGCACCGTGCCCCGCCGAGCCATGGGCGTGGCGATACCGGTCGTCACGCGGCAGCAAGCGTTCCAGGGTGTCGACGAGGTCGGCGTCGCTGCCGGCGCCGGTCTCGATGATCGCCACTCCTGCCGTCGCATGCGGCACGAAGACGTTGCACAGGCCGTCGCGGTGACCGGCACAGAATGACCGCACCTGCTCGGTCACGTCGACGGTGCGCCGACGAGCGGTGTCGATGTCAAGTACCTCGGTGTCCATATCGTCAAGCCTACGACCCGTCGAACAGTCGCAAACTCGTATGTTTCTGCGCGGAATTGTGCGCGTTTGCGTCTACTCCAGGCGTATCCACATTGCGCTGAATTACCTATTGCCACAACCCGTTCGGCGGAGGATGGTGGTACCTGGACCGGTGGCGCCACCGGGGCGCTGCCCCGATCAAAAGGAGCGGATCGTGTACGCACGCTCCACCACTGTGACTGCGCAATCCTTATCGGTTGACGCCGGGATCGCGCATATTCGCGACGAGGTCATGCCCGCGCTCCAGCGGATCGACGGCTGCATGGGTGTGTCGCTGTTGGTTGACCGGCAGACCGGCCGGTGCATCGCGACCAGCTCGTGGGAGAGCGACGAGGCGATGCACGCCAGTGCCGAGCAGGTCCGGCCGATTCGGGACCGGGCCGCGATCATGTTCGGCGGATCGCCCAGGGTCGAGGAGTGGGACATCGCGGTTTTGCACCGCGACCACCGCACCAACGACGGCTCGTGTGTACGCGCCACCTGGGTCAAGGTGCCGCGCGAGCGCATGGACGACGGTATCGAGTACTACAAGTCGGCCGTCCTGCCGCAACTCGAGGGCCTCGACGGGTTCTGCAGTGCGAGCCTGCTGGTCGACCGGGCGTCCGGCCGGGCCGTGTCGTGTGCCACCTTCGACAGCCTGCAGGCCATGGAACGAAACCGGGATCAGGCGACCGAACTCAAGACCCGCTCGATGCG
Source organism: Mycobacterium sp. NGS50 (assembly GCF_059812545.1). Classification (NCBI taxonomy): domain Bacteria; kingdom Bacillati; phylum Actinomycetota; class Actinomycetes; order Mycobacteriales; family Mycobacteriaceae; genus Mycobacterium; species Mycobacterium sp. NGS50. The sequence continues at coordinate 96 of NZ_JCALCW010000060.1, read as the reverse complement.
GGAGGCCGGCGTCGAGGAACTCGAGGAGTGCGAGTTCGAGCTGGCCCTGGCGCATCTGCGGGTGCCCGAGCTGGTGTAGGCATCTCGCCATCTCGC
>NZ_JCALCW010000006.1:0-179140 GCF_059812545.1 Mycobacterium sp. NGS50 | reverse complement strand
TCGCTGGGGGTGAAATGAGCACATTTGTGTCTGCTCGGCCAAAGGGGGCTCAGCCCAGCGACGCGAGCGCCCGCACCAACTGGTCGACCTCGCCGATCGTCGAGTAGTGCGCCAACCCGATCGTCACCGCACCGCCGACGTCGTTGACGCCGAGCACCTCGAGCGCCCGCGACCCGCAGCTGGCGATCGCCAGGATGCCGTTGTCGGCCAGCCGCTGCACCACCCGGTCGGCGGGCACATCCTGCACGGCGACGCTGACCACCGGAATCCGGACCTCCGGCTGCCCGATCACCATCAGCCGGGGCAGCGACCGCAACGAGCTCAGCAGATAGTCGAACAGCCCGTTCAAGTAGGACGCCGCGGACTGCATCGACACCGAGAGCCGCTCGCGGCGGGTCCCGCGGGCTGACTCGTCCAGCGCGGCCAGGTACTCCACGCTGGCCACCACCCCGCCCAGCAGACCGAACTGGTGCCCGCCGAGCTCCAAACGGGCGGGACCGTAGGCGTCCGGATCGGCAGACATCGACCCGAACCGGTTGATCAGCGACGGGTCGCGGAACACCAGGGCGCCGATCGGCGGCCCACCCCAACTCAGCGCGTTGACCGCCACCACGTCGGCGTCGGCCTCGCGGATGTCGAGCAGCCGGTACGGCGCGGCCGCGGAGTGATCGACCACCGCCAACCCGCCGACCTCGTGAATCAGCTTGGTCACCGCCCGCAGGTCGGTGACGGTGCCTAGCGTCGCCGACGCCGAGGCGATCGCGACCAGCCGGGTCGACTTGCCGATCAGGTTCTCCCACTGCCAGGCGGGCAGCTCGCCGGTCTCGATGTCGACCTCGGCCCACTTCAGCTTGGCGCCGTACCGGTTGGCGGCGCGCAGCCAGGGCGCGATGTTGGCTTCGTCGTCGAGGCGGGTGACGACGATCTCGTAGCCCAGACCGGCGCGCGACGACGACGCGTCGGCCAGCGTGGTCAGCAACACCGCCCGGTCAGCGCCCAGCACCACCCCGGCGGGGTCGGCGCCCAGCAGGTCGGCGATCGCGTGACGAGCCGCTTCCAATACCGCCGCGCTGCGTTGCGCCATCGGATGCGGGCCGGTGCTGGTGGGGGCTGAACGGCGGAACGCGGTGGACACCGTGGTGGCGACCGAATCGGGGATCAGCATCCCGGAGGGGGCGTCGAAGTGCACCCATCCATCGCCCAGCGAGGGGTGCAAACCTCGCACCCGGGCGACGTCGTAGACCATGTCTGCCACCTTAAAGCTCCGCAGATCAGCAAACCGAAACGGTAGCTGGGCGCCCGGTTACGTCCCCGCCGCCCCGAGCCAGGTCACCCGGCCAGACATACTAGACCAGTGAGCTTGGGCCTTGGAGTGCTAGCTGCGCTGTTGCTGCAGATCGTGCCGGGCACGCTGGTGGGGCGGGTCGCCCGGCTAACGTGGCCGATGGCGGTCGTTGTTGGCCCGGCCCTGACTTACGGGGTGGTCGCCGCGGCGATCGTCCCGTTCGGTGCGGTCGGAATCCCTTGGAACGCATGGACGGCGCTGGCCGCGCTGGCGGTGGCGCTGGCCGTGATGGCCGGTTTGCGGGCTTTGCTGGCCCGCTACCGCGACGCCGGCGCCGACGCGCTGGCGGCCGGGCGCGATTCGGCGCTAGTGGTAGCAGCGGGCGTGCTGCTCGGCGCCCTGCTGATCGGCGCCGCCGCCCTGGCCGGCCTGCCGCACTGGCAAAGCATCCCGAGCACCTGGGACGCGGTCTGGCACGCCAACACCGTGCGCTTCATCCTGGACACCGGCCAGGCCTCGCCGACCCACATGGGCGAGCTGCGCAACGTCGAAACCCACGACCCGCTGTACTACCCCTCGGCGTTTCACGCCCTGACCGCGCTGCAGTGCCAGCTGACCGCGGCCGCGCCGACCACCGCCTACACGCTGCAGTCGCTGGCGGCCGCGATCTGGCTGTTCCCGGTCAGCGCCGCCGCCCTGGCCTGGCGGATGCTGCGGCCGGTGCTCTGCGAGCGGCGCACCGCCGGCGTGGCGGCCACCGCGGCAGTGCTGGCCGCGTCGTTCACCGCGGTGCCCTACATCGAGTTCGGCACCGCCGCGATGCCCAACCTGGTGGCCTACGGGCTGGCGGTGCCGGTGTTCGTGCTGATCACCTCTACCCCGGCGCACCGCGACAGGATCCCGGCGGCGGTGCTGGCACTGGTGGGGGCGCTGTCGGTGCACCTGACCGGCGGGGTCATCGTCATCCTGCTGGGGACGGCGTGGTGGCTGCTGGAGGCGCTGCGCCATCCGGTGCGCGGACGGCTCGCCGATTTCTGCACACTGGCCGGCGTCATGGGCCTCACCGGGCTGGTGATGCTGCCGCAGCTGCTCAGTGTGCGTAAACAGGCCGACATCATCGCCGGGCACTCGTTCCTGAGCTACCTGGGCCAGAAGCGGAACCTGTTCGACGCCATCTTCCAGCACACCCGCCACCTCAACGATTTCCCGGTGCAGCAGACGCTGATCGCGCTGGCACTGATCGGCGCGCTGATCCTGCTGGCCAGGCGGGTGTGGTGGCCGCTGGCGCTGTGGGCGGGGCTGATCGCGCTGATCGTGCACGCGGCGCAGCCGCTCGGCGGGCCGCTGGGCGCATTGCTCGGCCCGTTCGGCGACCTGTTCTACAACGACCCGCGCCGACTGTCGGCGGTGGTGACGCTGCTGCTGGTGCCGATGGCGGGTATCGCGCTGTTCACCCTGATCGCCGCGGTGGTGGCCGGTCCGGCGCGGACCCGGGTCACCGCGGCGCTGCTGGCCGCGACCACGTGGGTGGCGGTGGTGGTGACGGTGCACTCGGTGGCGCCGGTGCGCGGCCCGCTGAAGTCGCTGCTGGCGTGGGTGCGCCAATTGGGTCTGCCGCTGTCGGCGGTGCTCGGCATCGTGCTGGCGCTGATCGGCATCGTGGTGTTGGCGGCGGTGGTGGTCTGGCTGGTGGTCGGGTCGCGCCGCCTGGGCCGCTGGCTGCCCGAGCATCCGGCAGAGCCGCCGCGAATGGCGCAGCTGATCGCGGCGCTGCTGGTGATCAGCACCGTCGCGTTGGGCTGGCATTATTTTCCGCGGCATCGCTTCCTGCTCGGCGACAAATACGACTCGGTGATCGTCGACCAACGCGACCTGGACGCCTACGCCCACCTGGCCGCCCTGCCCGGTGCGCGCGACACCGTGATCGGGGACGCCAACACCGACGGCTCGGCATGGATGTACGCCGTCGCCGACCTGCACCCGTTGTGGACCCACTACGACTACCCGGTGCAGCAGGGCCCGGGACCCAACCGGTTCCTGTTCTGGGCGCACGCCGACGACGCCGACACCGACCCGCGGGTCGCCGACGTGGTGCGCGCCCTCAACATCCGCTACGTGCTGATCAGCGGCCCGATAGTCCGGGGATTCAAACTGCCCGACGGGCTAGGGTCACTAGACAAGTCCAAGTCGTGGGCGAAGATCTACGACAACGGCGGGGCCCGCATCTACGAATGGCGCGGACCCGGCACAGACGGAAGGGGAGCCCATTGAGCACCGGCGACGACGACGGCGTCGAGATCATCGGCGGCGCCGACCCGCGCCTGCTGGCCGAGTCCGACGCGGATGACCGGTCGCTGACCGATCTGGTCGAGCAGCCGGCCAAGGTGATGCGGATCGGCACCATGATCAAGCAGCTCCTCGAGGAGGTGCGGGCCGCCCCGCTCGACGACGCCAGCCGTTCCCGGTTGCGCGAGATCCACGCCCAGAGCATTCGCGAACTCGAGGACGGCCTGGCGCCCGAACTGCGCGAAGAACTCGACCGGCTGACCCTGCCGTTCACCGGGGACACCGTGCCCTCGGACGCCGAGCTGCGCATCGCGCAGGCCCAGCTGGTCGGCTGGCTGGAGGGGCTGTTCCACGGCATCCAGACGGCGTTGTTCGCCCAGCAGATGGCTGCCCGCGCCCAGCTGGAGCAGATGCGTCAGGGTGCGCTTCCGCCCGGGATGCGCGCTCCCGGCGCCGGGCACGGCCATTCCGACACCGGACAGTACCTGTAAGAGGTAGCTGTGCCCGATCCGTACATCGAGACGCGCGAGGCGTGGGTGGAGTTCCCCATCTTCGACGCCAAGTCGCGTTCGCTGAAGAAAGCGTTTCTCGGCAAGGCCGGCGGCAAGATCGGCCGCAACGACTCCAATGTGGTGGTCATCGAAGCGTTGCGGGACATCACGTTATCGCTGAAGCTGGGCGACCGAGTGGGCTTGGTCGGCCACAACGGTGCCGGGAAGTCGACGCTGCTACGGCTGTTGTCCGGGATCTACGAGCCCACCCGCGGGTCGGCGTCGGTGACCGGTCGGGTGGCGCCGGTGTTCGATCTCGGTGTGGGCATGGACCCGGAGATCTCCGGCTACGAGAACATCATCATCCGCGGACTGTTCCTGGGGCAGACGCGAAAACAGATGGCCGCCAAGGTCGATGAGATCGCTGAGTTCACCGAGCTCGGCGACTACCTGTCGATGCCGCTGCGGACCTATTCCACCGGGATGCGGGTGCGCCTGGCGATGGGCGTGGTCACCAGCATCGATCCCGAGATTCTGCTGCTCGACGAGGGGATCGGCGCCGTCGACGCCGAATTCCTGAAGAAGGCGCAGACCCGGCTGCAGAGTTTGGTGGAACGTTCCGGAATCCTGGTCTTCGCAAGCCATTCCAATGAATTCCTGGCCCGGCTGTGCAAGACGGCGATGTGGATCGACCACGGCACGATCAGGATGACCGGCGGCATCGAAGAAGTGGTGGGCGCCTACGAGGGCGAGGACGCCGCCCGCCACGTGCGCGACGTACTGGCCGAAACCGCCGGTGACATATGACCGAGCTGGTGTACGCGGTGGTGGTCACCCACCGCCGGCGCGAGCAGCTGGCCGAATCGCTGCGCGCTCTGAGCACCCAGAGCCGGTTGCCCGACCGTGTGATCGTGGTCGACAACGACTGCGATGAGCAGGTCCACGCGATGGTGGCCGGCATGCCGGTGCCCTCGACCTACCTGGGCTCGCGTCGAAACCTGGGTGGCGCAGGCGGTTTCGCCTTAGGGATGCTGCACGCACTGGCGGCCGGCGCCGACTGGGTGTGGCTGGCCGACGACGACGGGCGTCCGGCCGACTCCGAGGTGCTGGCCACCCTGTTGGCGTGCGCGGCCACGCATCGGCTGGCGGAGGTGTCGCCGATGGTGTGCAACCTCGACGATCCGGCGCGGCTGGCGTTCCCGCTGCGGCGCGGGCTGGTATGGCGGCGGCTGGCGTCTGAATTGCGCACGGAGGGGCCGGATCAGGATCTGCTGCCCGGCATCGCGTCGTTGTTCAACGGCGCGCTGTTCGCGGCGGCGACGCTGGAGGCGGTGGGAGTGCCGGACCTGCGGCTGTTCGTGCGCGGCGACGAGGTGGAGTTGCACCGCCGGTTGATGCGATCCGGGCTGCCGTTCGGAACCTGTCTGGGCGCGGTGTATCTGCATCCGTGCGGGTCCGATGAGTTCAAGCCGATTCTGGGCGGGCGGATGCACACCCAGTATCCCGACGACCACGCCAAGAGGTACTTCACCTACCGCAACCGCGGCTACCTGATGGCCCAGCCCGGAATGCGCAAGCTGCTGGTGCAGGAATGGCTGCGGTTCGGCTGGTACTTCCTGGTGTCGCGGCGTGACCCGGCCGGGTTGATCGAATGGATCCGGTTGCGGCGGCTGGGTCGTCGCGAACAGTTCAGCCGACCGGGGGAGAGCTGATGACCCGCGCCAACGCCGATGCAGAGCGCAGCGATGAGGAGAAGTGGCGCCGATGACCACAGTCGAAGCGGCCTCGGAATCCAAGACGATGCGTCGCGCCACCCGCGACCTGGTCGAGGGCTTCCAGCGCCGCGAGTTGTGGCTGCACCTGGGTTGGCAGGACATCAAGCAGCGCTACCGGCGCAGCGTGTTGGGGCCGTTCTGGATCACCATCGCCACCGGCACCACCGCGGTCGCGATGGGCGGGTTGTACTCCAAGCTGTTCCGGCTGAACCTGGCCGAGCATCTGCCGTACGTCACGCTCGGGCTCATCGTGTGGAACCTGATCAACGCGGCCATCCTGGAAGGCGCCGACGTGTTCGTCGCCAACGAGGGACTGATCAAGCAACTGCCCACACCGCTCTCGGTGCATGTGTACCGGCTGGTGTGGCGTCAGCTGATCCTGTTCGGCCACAACATCATCATCTACGTGGTGATCGCGATGATCTATCCGAAACCATGGTCGTGGGCCGATCTGACGGTGCTGCCGGCGCTGGCGCTGATCGTGCTCAACTGCGTCTGGGTGTCGCTGTGCTTCGGCATCCTGGCCACCCGCTACCGCGATATCGGGCCGCTGCTGGCCAGCGTGGTGCAGTTGCTGTTCTTCATGACGCCGATCATCTGGAACGACGCGACACTGCATCAGCAGGGCGCGCAGCGTTGGGCCAAGATCGTCGAACTCAACCCGTTGCTGCACTACCTGGACATCGTGCGGGCGCCGCTGCTGGGCGCACACCAGGAGATGCGGCACTGGGTGGTGGTGCTGGTGTTGACGGTGCTGGGTTGGGTGTTCGCGGCGTTTGCCATGCGCCAGTACCGGGCCCGGGTTCCTTACTGGGTGTAAGGAGTCATTTCCTCTTGATTTGATGAGCGTTTACGTTACGCTCAGGAACTGGTAAGCGCATGTTCCACGTCTTAGGGGAAGCCATGGAGCGCGTTGCACGAGCATCCGCGGTGGTCACCGCGATGGTGGCGGCTGCCGGTGGCCTGATGGCCGCTGTCCCAGCGGCGCCGGTTTCACCGTCGTTGCACTCAGCCGATATCCAGCTGACCGATGTCGCATCGAGCCTGCAGACCACGGTCGACGACGACTTCGCCTGGGGTCTGAACCTGCTGGGGGTGTCCGACCCGTCGGATCAGGCCAGCAGTACCGGGCTGCTGACCAGCGACGCCGACGCCGAGGCGGACCTGTATCACGTCATGCAGGACTTGTACCTCGCGGCGACGCAGGGGCCGAACGACACCATTCTCGACAACGGGCAAAGTCTCGATGCCCTGCTGGGAATCAGCCCCAGCCTCGACAGCACCACTCTGCACGAGCTCACCCCACTCCTGCTGGGGGTCGACCCCGGCGGTGTCCAGGACATCGTCAGCGGCGACGGCATCGGCGGCGGCCTGACCCCGAGCCTGGGTGGCCAGAACTTCGCCGGCAACACCGACCTGCAGACCTTCCTGCAGACGCAGCTGGGGCTCGACTTCGCCGGCATCTCGGCGACCCTGTTCCAAGCCGTGCAGCAGGTCCAGCTCGCCTTCGGGCAGGCGCTGGTCGCCGCCGAGCTGGCGTTCAACGAGAACCTGCTCGGTCGCGAGACGGCGATGATCGAGGCGCTGTTCGGCGCCGACGCTTCCGATGAGAACTTCCTCAACGGTGCCGTCAACCAGGCCTTCTACGAGTTCAACTCGATGATCCTGGCCCAGGAGCACGGCCTCAACGGGCTCCTGGGGGTCAGCTACGACCCGAACGACATCACGGCCAGCCTGCAGGGATTCGACAGCGGTGACGCCGGGTTCCTGGCGGACCTGGCCGGGCTCTCGCCGGAACAGTTCCAGGCGGCCATCGCCGATCTGTCCAACTTCGACGGCGACGCCTTCTTCTCGGCAGCCGGTGGCTTGTTCGACTGGAGCCAGTTCAGCGACTTGTTCACCGATGCGAGCGTGCAGGCCGCGATGCAGGCCGCGCTGCAGAGCGTGATGGAGTCCGTGTTCGGCATCGGCTGATCGGGGCTGGCCCCGCCCGCGATAGTCGGGGTAGTGACTGAAACCGGCCTCCCAGCGGCGCAACCCCCCGAATTCCGGGGTCGCATGTCAGCCTGGAGGCCGTTTTCAGCAGCGCCGCAGCCGATGGCAACACGCCGCAAGGCCGATCAAAGATCCAGCAGACCGGGCCGATGTCGCTGAACGCTAGTTGACGCCGCCGAATACGGTGCTGCCACCGGCGGCGCCGCCGTTGGCGCCGGACCCGATCCACACCGGCTGCTGCCAGAACGGCATGTACCCGGTGTTCATCGACGAACCCGAGCTCACGACCGTGGGAGCGTTCGACGCGGTGGTGGTGTACGAGTAGAGCTCATCGGTGCCACTGGCATTGCCGTAGACCGTGATCTCGGTACCGGCAGGCACGTGCCCGTTGACCGGGGTGAAGCCGGTGACGTTGCTCGGCATGGTGCCGTAGACACCGCCGGAGTCGATCAGACCGTTGACGTGCTGCAACGCCCCACCGTTGATCGACACCCACAGGTCGGCGTTGGGCGATCCGGCAACGCTGATCGCCCCATCACCCAGCGGGTTCGCGCCGAAGATCATCTCCTTGCCAGCCATGTCGATCAGCACACCCTTGCTCAGATCACCGGGCAGGGCCGAAAGAATTGCGCTGTAGTCAAGCGGGTTACCGGCAGCGTCGGTGTCCGGACCCACCGCGTTGGCGCCGATACCCAGAACGCCGTCGGCGCCGGCCGTCTGCAAGAACGACTCCAGGCTGGTCGGCCACAGCGTGTTCGGGTTCCACGAGAACAGCACCGCGTCGACCGTGGTCGGACTGGTGATGGCGCCGCCACCGAAGTCGATCGTGGTGGGCATCTCCAGATAGAAGTAGTTCAGACCGCCGGTGTAGGCGCCGAAACCCCAGCCGGTCGGGAAGTGCCAGTCGTTCCAGCCGATGTCGTACCAGGGAACCACCAGACCGTTGGATCCGGTGTCGACCACAACCGGGATGGCCGCGCCGCCGCCCAGCTTGACGTCAACCAGCGGCTCGGTGGTGTTGTAGACGTCCAGCGGGACGCTGACCGTGGACGGCGTCGAGGCTTCGGCGAGCGCGGGGGCCGCGCCCACGGCGGCGGCGTCGTCATCGACCGGCAGGCCCAGCGGGTTGGCCACCCACTGGTTGAAGGCGTTCTCCAGCGGGGTGAAGACGTCCTGCTGCAGCCACTGGTCGAAGTCGGGGACCGCGACCGACGACGCCGACAGCGCGTCGATGTCGCCCAGGTTCGCGCTGTTCGCGAACAGGTCGTCGAATCCGCTGGTCAGGTCGGTGTCGCCGAAGCTGAGAGCCGACGGGTCGAAGAGGCCGTCGAACAGCGCCGTCCAGGTGCCGGCGTCGAACCAGGAGCTGGGGTCGAGCAGGTCCTCGAGACCGAAGTCGGCGTGCGCCGGCGGGGCGACGGCAACGGGCGCCATCCCGAAGGTCAGGACGGCCCCGGCTGCGGCAACGGCCCCGACCAGACGGCGTCGATTGTGACGCGGCATGTAGCCCCCTCGTGCTCAGATTTAGCGCGACTCAGAAAAGGCTAAGTTACCGGCCCACATGCGCTCAGGTCAACGGGCGCGGGCGTAGCTGGCGAGACGTCGAGCACCGGGCTCAGTGGCAGAGCTCGTCGACCTTCTTGAGCTGCTCGTCGAGGTCCTTACGCAGCGGAACCTGAGCCTCGTTGGGCTGCCCGGCCAGGTAGCTGACTCCCAGTCGCTCCAGGGTGTCGCCCAGCGAGGAGACGGCATCGGCCAGGTCCTTGGGCGCCGCCGGCTGGTCGCCCAGCAGGTCGTGCAGGTAGGCCCCGCCGCCGAGCAAGGCCAGCCGCGCGTTGGCGGCCACGGCGAGACCGCCGCGGGGGTCGTCGTGGGCCGGGTTGACCAGGTGGGTGTTGATGACCACGCCTTCGCGCACCGCCTTGGACTGCATGCACACCCGGGCCTTGGCGTCGCGGACATCTTCGTCGCTGTAGGACGACTGGTCCGACGACGAACGCCACCACCAGGCGCCGGCCAGCGCCGCCGCGAGCACGGCAATCGCCAAGGCCGCCACCATCACTCGCGGCGATGACCCCGCGGAGTCTGTGCTGGGACGATGCCCGCCGCCCCCGCCGGACCGCGCGCGCTTGTCCGGCGACGGGGCGTGATCAGGCTCAACGGTGTCGTTCACCGCGCGATCGTAACGCGTGCTTTCTGTCATCGAAGGATGCCCGTCGAGGTCGTTCAGTGGCCGTCGGCGCCGTCAGCGCCGGGCGCACCGTCGGCACCGTCCGCGCCGTCCTGGCCGCCGACGCCGCCCTTGCCTCCGGCGCCGCCTTTACCGCCGGCACCGCCTTTGCCGCCCTGGCCGCCGGCGCCACCTTGCCCACCGGCGCCGCCCTTGCCGCCGGCACCGCCCTTGCCGCCCTGGCCCCCTTGGCCGCCGGCGCCGCCCTGACCTGGTGCGCCGTCGGCCCCGTCCTGTCCGTCGGCGCCGTCGGGCCCGGACATCCGGGGCATGCTGATGCCGGCGGGGGCACCGCCGTCATCGGGTGCGCCGAAGGCGGCGGGCATGCCGGGAGCCATCGCGAATGCCAACGCGGTGCTGGCCGCCAGCCCCACGCCGATCGAGCGCCAACGGTTCATGGAAATGCCTCCTGATCGGTTGAGCATCGAGTGTCCGCCAAGGTAGTGCACCGGGGGCGTCACCGTAGCCCCATCGCCATGAAGTCCAGCCGCCACAGCGACTGGAACAGCTTGCGGGCGAACTTCTCCATCTCCACGGTGTTGGTCCGCGGCGCCTCGCCGCTCTCCGCAACCGCCGCGACGATCTCTCGAATGCTGAGAGAACCATTAATCTTCTGGACGAACGGCAACTGGGCCGGGCTCAGTCGGACCCGCCAGTCCGGCCGGAAGATCTCGTTACCGGTCACGCCGCACCGCTGCCGCCACAGCGGCACGTAATCCAGGCTCTCCTGGGTGGAGAAATCGATGGCGTAGGTCTCGCGCGGACGGTCCGGCCGGCAGGCGATAAAGAAATGGCACGCATTCAGGCTGTAAAAGCGCTCCATTACCGACCACTGCGTCGCCTCGGGCAGGTCATTGACCCGCGCATAAAGCGCATTCGGCGAGGAGAACAGATCGTGGCAGTGATACGGCGCCTTTTGCAGCCAGGACTGGAACACCAGACCCGCCGATTGCACCATCGCCATGCAGTCGTCGACGGTGTAGCTGCGATCCCGGCCGTGCAGGAAGGTGTCAACCAGGGCGGCGTCGTCGCGCAGATCCCGGGCGACCTTCACATAGCCGCGCGCCGGATGATCGGCCGGCAGCAGGTTCAGCGTGTCCTTGACCGTGCGCACCGACGCGTCGTCCTGGCGTAGTCCCAGGTCACGGAACACCGACTGCATCAGTTCCACACCGAAGCGGCCGTAACGCGCGTAGAGCATCAGGGCCAGCACGCCATCCGGGCGCAGGCACTGGGCCAGGGCCTTGGCCCCGGCGTCCGGGTCGGCCAGGTGGTGCAGCACGCCGGTGGACACGATCAGGTCGAAGTCGCGGCCCAGGCTCGGCACTTCCTCAATCGGAAGCAGCTTCAACTCCAGGTTCCACAGGCCGTGTTTGTCCTTGAGGTATTGCTGGTGGTCCAACGACGGCTGGCTGACGTCGATCGCCAACACCTTGGCGTCGGGATTGGTGAATGCGAAAACCGCGGCCTGATTGGTGCCACAGCCGGCGATCAAAATGTCGGCGTCGCGTTTGTACTCCCGGTTGGGCCACAACAGCCGGTGCGCGTGGCTGGGGTCGAACCACTCCCAGTTGCTGGTCAGCCAGCGCTCCAGGTCCTGAATGGGAGGCGGGTACTGCCACCGCTCGTACTGGCGCGAAACAATGTCAGCCTGCGGATTCTCGGTCACCTCAACGGGCTCCTCACTAAGCGCTTTAGGGACTACCGGCGCCCGATGGGCCCGGATCATATGGCGGGGTGAGCGTATCGGAGAACCGGCGCGACATCACCGCCATGGCGAAATCCGTTGGGCGGATCGGGGTTCGGGCGCTCGGGTCCGGGGTTCCGGCGAGCCGGCGGCGTCCGGGAAGAGCTGGGCGCGGCGGTGAACCCGTCCCGGCGGCCCGAAGGGTGGGGCGGAGCCGAAAAAGCTCTGTTGACGTGGGTGTTTGCGCGGACTACCTTTAAGCGGACTAAGAATCACTTAGCAGTTCGTCAAGTCTGGCCTCCAGTAGCAGGTCACGGCGCTTGAGGTATCCGCATGGCCGGTCGACACCGCAGCGGGGGGCGTAAGCGGATGGCTGCTGCGACGACGGCGGTCGGGGCCGTGCTGGCACTCGGCCTGTCGCCATGGGCATCGGCGCCGACGGCGCGCGCTGACCTGCTCGACATCGACTGGCTCTCCGATCTGATCGCCCCGGTCGCCGACGGCGGACAAGATCCGGCGATGCTGTTCCAGCTGTCCATCTATGACCCGCTGCATCAGGTGATGGTCGACTGGATCAACAGCGACCTCGGGCAGCAGGTCGACGACTGGATCAATCAGTTCGCCCCGGCCGGAACGATATTCATCGGCAATGGATCCGCCGGCGCGGCCGGGACCGTCGAAGATCCGCTCGGTGGCGTCGGCGGTGACGGCGGGCTGTGGTTCGGCGACGGCGGCCATGGCGGCGCCGGTTACGGCGACGCGCCCGGCGGGGCCGGCGGGGATGCGGGCTTCTTCGGCGACGGCGGCGACGGAGGGGCGGGCGGCGCGGACGGCGGTGCCGGGGGTGCTGGCGGTGACGGTGGATCCTGGATGGGTCTGGGTGGCACCGGTGGCAGCGGTGGTCTGGGAGCGGCCGGCGGTGACGGCGGCGACGCCGTCGGTTGGTTGTTCGGGACGGGCGGCGCCGGCGGCGATGGAGGCACCGGCCAAGCGGGCCAACCCGGCCAATCCGGCGCCGGCGGCGGCGACGGCGGCAGCGGCGGCCACAGCAGCGCCCTGCTCGGCGACGGCGGCCACGGTGGCCGGGGAGGCATCGGCGGCCAGGGCGGGCAGGGCGGTCAGGGCGCCGATGGCGAAGCCGCCACCGACCCGGGCGCCACCGGTGGCGACGGCGCCGATGGAGGCAACGGCGGCGGCGGTGGCCAGGGCGGACAAGGCGGCGGCGGAGGCACCGCGGCACATGGGTCAGCCGGCATCAACGGCGATGGCGGAGCAGGTGGCCGCGGCGGTGACGCGGGTGCGCCGGGCAACGGCGGAGCCGGGGGCGCCGGCGACGCGACCCACCCCGACGCCGGCGACGGCGGTCGCGGCGGTGATCCGGGCGCGGCCGGCCAGGGCGGTGCCGGCGGCGCAGCCGGAACCGGCGGTCGGGCCGGCACCGGTACCGAAGGCGCCCACGGCCCAACTGGTCTCGCGGTCAGCGGCGTCGTCGGCAACGGCGGCGATGGCGGCGCCGGGTTCGACGTCGCCGCCTACAACACCGCACACCCGCAGGCCATGTTGTTCTCGGTCCGAGGCGGCGTGGGCGGTGACGGTGGTGCGGCCGGGCTACTCGGCAATGGCGGGGACGGCGGTGCCGGCGGTAACGGCGGCCAGGGCGGAACCGGTGGCAACGGCGGCTTCAACGGCGGCAACGGCGGCGGCGGCGGGGCCGGGGGCAAAGGCGGGGACGGCGGTGCCGGAGGTGCGCTGAACGGGGCCGGCGGCAACGGCGGGCAGGGCGGCGACGGCGGGGCCGGCGGCCAAGGCGGGCACGGCAATACCGGAACCGGCGGCAACGGAGGTCATGGCGGCGCGGCGGGCGCCGGCGGCAAGGGCGGCGTGGGCACGGCCGGTGTCCAGGGCAGCTTCACCACCGGGGACGGCACCGGTACCGCCGGCAGCAACGGCGGCAACGGCGGCGCCGGGGGAACCGGCGGTATCGGGGGCGGCGCGGGCACCGGTGGCGCGGGCAACGGCACCAACGGCAGCGGTGGTACCGGCGGCAACGGCGGCGATGCGGGGGTCGGCGGTAATGGCGGCGACGGCGCCGCGGGAACCGCCGCGCACCTCGATGGCGGTAACGGCGGCACGGGCGGGGACGCCGGCACGGTCGGTACCCACGGCGACGGCGGTGCGGCGGGCAGCACGGCGAACGCGGGTGCCGGCAGCCACGGCGCCGACGGAACCGACGGCACCATCCCGACCGCAGCATCGGGCAACGGCGGAAACGGTGGAAACGGCTACAGCCCAGCCACTTCTGGCTCCAACGGTGGCAACGGCGGGAATGGTGGCGCCGGCGGCGACCACGGCAACGGCGGCCAGGGCGGTAACGGTGGAAACGGCGCCACCGGGGCAACCGGCGTCAACCCCTCGGCGGGACAGGCCGCTACCGGCGGCAATGGCACCAACCAGGTCTGCGTGCTCGGCTGTACTCCCGCCACCAACGGCCAGACCGGCAGCAACGGCACCGTTGCCGGTCAGGTGGGCGGCACCGGCGGTATCGGCGGCAGCGGCGGTGGACTCCTCGGTATCGGCGCACAGGCCGGCAACGGCGGCGCCGGCGGCAACGGTGGTGCGGCGGCGGCCGGCGGTGTCGGCGGTGCCGGGGGAGCGGCAGCCGGGGCCGCGGGCGTCACCAGCGCCACCGGCGGCACGGGCGGGCACGGCGGGAATGCCGGCGGTGTCGGCACGGCCGGCGGAACCGGGGGCAGCGGCGGCCACGGCGGCGCGGGCGGGGCCGGTGGCGCGATCTCCGGTGACGGGGGCGCGGGTGGTGCCGGAGGCAACGGGGGCACCGGCGGCATCGGTGCCGTCGGCCCCGCGGGGGGTGCCGGAGGCACGGGCGGCAACGCGAGCGTCGCTGTGAATCTCGGGACTGTTCAAGCCGGTAACGGCGGCGTCGGCGGGGTCGGAGCGCTCGGCGGCAGCGGCGGGACCGGGGGCAACGGGGGCGCGGGAGGCGCCGGGGGGACAGCTGCCCACGGCACCGTCGGTTCCGGCGGGGACGGCGGCAACGCCGGCTCCGGCGGTAGCGGGGGGACCGGCGGTGCCGGGGGCGCGGGTGGCAATGGCGGCGATGGCTCCACCACGCTGGGCTTCACCGGACATGCCGGCAGCGGTGGCACCGGGGGTACCGGCGCGAATGGGGGCGGCGGGGGCGGTGCAGGCGCCGTCGGCGCGGCCGGCGGCCCCGGCGGCAGTGCCGGCGATCCGGGCAGCACGGGCAGTACCGGCGGCACCGGGGCCACTGGCGCAACCGGCCAAAAAGGCCGGGGAATCTAGTCTGTACCTACCAAAATCCTGAGCGTTCCTAAGCGATCTGCTCACGCCCTGGCCACCGCGGCTTCAGAGCGGAAAAAACAAGCTGACTTGCTAGAATTACGACTCCGTCAATTATCGATGGTCGGCGAAAAGAGGAAATTCCAATGCGTTGACCCTGGCCATCCGGACCGGCTACCTTAATGCGGACTGAGAACCGGCTCCATTCGGTTCGTCGTGATGTAGGCGCGAACACCTAGGGGAATCGGAATGGCTGGTCGGGGTCACGGTGGATTGCGCGCGCACACCCGCGGGCGCCTGCGGGCCAGCGCTGCCACCACGGCGGCCGGAGCCTTCTTCGCGTTCGGGTTGTCGCCGCTGGCACCGCCTCCCCGTGCACACGCCGATCTGTTGGACATCGACTGGCCGACCGACCTGATCGCGGACACCGGCCAGGCCACTCCGAGCCTCGACGTCAACTCCTGGTGGGACCTGGCCTGGCCGGATCACAGCGGCGGTGATGCGCTGCCCGCCGCCGGTGACCCGTTCGACCTGACCGGCCTGCTGCAGCAGTCCCTGTACGACCCGATGCATCAGCTGATGGTCGACTGGATCAACAGCGACATCGGGCAGCAGGTCGATGACTGGATCAACCAGTTCGCGCCGGCCGGAACGATTTTCATCGGCAACGGCGCGGCCGGTGCGGACGGAACGATCGACGACCCGACCGGCGGTGACGGCGGTGACGGCGGGCTGTGGTTCGGCGACGGCGGTGCCGGCGGTGCCGGGTACGGCGACGCGGCCGGTGGTGACGGCGGGGCCGCCGGATACTTCGGCACCGGCGGCGCCGGGGGCGTCGGTGGCCTCGATGGTGGTGCCGGTGGCGACGGCGGGGCCGGTGGCTTCTGGATGGGCATGGGCGGTGTCGGCGGGGCCGGTGGTGCGGGCGGCGGTGCCGCTGGTGCCGGCGGTGACGCGGTCGGCTGGTTCGTCGGCACCGGCGGGGCCGGTGGCGCGGGCGGCTCCGGTCTTGCCGGCGGTCACGGCGCGGCAGGCCAGGCGGGTCAAGCCGGGGGTAACGGCGGTGAGGGCGCCGCCGGTGGCAACGGTGGCCAAGGTGGTGCCGGCGGTGCCAGCAAGGCGGTCTTCGGCAACGGCGGCGCCGGTGGAGCCGGGGGCGAAGGCGGCGCGGGCGGCGACGGCGGAAGCGGCGCGGACGGAACAACCGGCGAGGTCGGGGTGGACGGCGGCGACGCCGGCAACGGAGGCAACGGAGCGCTGGGCGGTAACGGCGGCGCCGGTGGGGCGGGCGGAACCTCCGAGCATGGCGTGGCCGGCGCCAACGGCGACGGCGGTGAGGGCGGTCAGGGCGGCGGCGGAGGTACCCCAGGCAACGGCGGCGACGGCGGTGACGGGGACGCCGGTAACCCGGACGCCGGCGACGGCGGCGACGGCGGCAACCCGGGCGAAGTAGGCCAAGGCGGCCAGGGCGGTGCAGCCGGAACCGGCGGCTTGACCGGCACCGGCACGGCGGGCCAGGACGGTGCTGCCGGCCGCGAGGTCACCGGTGTGGTCGGCAACGGTGGCGTCGGCGGCGCCGGATTCGACGTGGCGGCCTACAACGCCGCACACCCGCAGGCCATGTTGTTCGCCGCCCGCGGCGGCGCGGGTGGCGACGGCGGTGCAGCCGGCCTGTTGGGCAACGGCGGCAACGGCGGGACCGGTGGCAACGGCGGGGTCGGCGGCAACGGGGGCAACGGGGGTTACAACGGCGGCAACGGCGGGGCCGGTGGTGCCGGCGGCAAGGGGGGCGACGGCGGAAACGGTGGCGCGCTCGGCGGCGCGGCGGGCAACGGCGGCCAGGGCGGGGACGGTGGGACCGGCGGCCAAGGCGGGCACGGCAACATCGGGACCGGCGGCAACGGCGGACATGGCGGTGCGGCCGGCGCCGGCGGCAAGGGCGGTACCGGATTGGCCGGGACCGCGGGCAGTTTCACCACCGGTGACGGCAACGGAACCGACGGTGGGGCCGGCGGTAACGGCGGCCACGGCGGTGCCGGCGGAGTCGGCGGGAATGCGGGCACCGGTGGTGCCGGCAACGGAAACAACGGCAACGGCGGACTCGGCGGCAATGGGGGCGACGCCGGCGCCGGCGGCAATGGTGGTGACGGCGCCCAGGGGACCGCGGCCAACGTCAACGGCGGTGACGGCGGAAACGGTGGGAACGCCGGAGCGGCGGGCAATCACGGCGCCGGGGGCGCGGCCGGCAGCGCCGCCAACGCCGGTGCGGGCAGCCACGGCAACGACGGCAGCGACGGCAACACCCCGACCGGGGTGTTCGGCAGCGGCGGTAAGGGCGGTGACGGCTTCACGTCCACCGTCGCCGGCGCCTCGGGCGGCAACGGCGGCAGCGGCGGTGACGGCGGCGATCACGGCAACGGCGGCGCCGGCGGTGACGGCGGCAACGGGGTGGCCGGCGGCAACGGCGTCAACGCCACGGTTGCCGGCGCCTCGGGCACCAGCGGTTCCACCGGCGGCAGCGGTGGCAGCGGCGGTAACGGCGGTCTGGGCGGCTCGATCAGCGGCAACGGCGGCGCCGGCGGTGCGGGCGGTACCGGTGCGGTCGGCGGGGCCGGCGGCTACGGATTGGGCGGCACCGACGCATCCGTCGGCAACCCGGTCGGCAGCAACCAGGCCAACGACGGCATGGCCGGCGGTGACGGCGGTGCGGGCGGACACGGCGGCGCCGGAGGTAACGGCGGCACCGGTGGCGGGGTGGCCGCCGGCGGCAGTGGCAGTGTCGGTGCCACCGGAAACGCAGGCGGCGGAGGCAATGGTGGCGCCGGGGGCGCCGCGGGCAACGGCGGGAATGGCGCTGCCGGCAACAGCTTTGCGGTCAACGGCGGTGACGGCGGCAAGGGCGGCGACTCCGGAGCGGGCGGAACCGGCGGCGCTCGTGGCACCGGTGCCGGTAGCGCCACAGCGGGCAGCAACGGCAGCATGCCCACCGGCGCGGTTGGCAACGGCGGTAAGGGCGGTGACGGTTTCACGTCCACGGTGGCCGGGGCCAACGGCGGCGCGGGCGGCACCGGTGGTGACGGCGGCAACATCGGCAACGGTGGTGATGGCGGTGCCGGGGGCAACGGTGTGGCGGGGGCTGCCGGGGTGAATGGCACCACCAGCACCGCCGGCGCTGGCAGCCCTGGAACTGGCTCCGGCGATCCGGGCGATAACGGTTCAAACGGCACTGTCGCAGGACAAGGCGGCGGTGCGGGTGGGGCGGGCTACACCCAGGACCGGGGAGGAAGCATCTTTGCGGGCTCGGCCACCGGTAGCGCCGGCGGAAGCGGAGGCAGCGGTGGTGTCGGTGCAGCGGCGGGCAACGGTGGTGCCGGCGGCGGCGCGACGACCGGCGGTTCGGGTAGCGCGGCCGCGGGTGTCGGCGGCAACGGTGGTCAGGGTGGCATCGGCCACACTGGGACGACGGGGGGCAGCGGTGGTGCCGGCGGGGCCGGCGGTAAGGGCGGGTCGATCTCTGGTGACGGCGGCGACGGCGGTGCTGGCGGCACCGGCGGTGCTGGTGGCGCAGGCGCACAAGGTGTCACCGGCGGTACCGGTGGGAACGGTGGAACCGCCAACGTATCGGTGAATGCGGTTGGTCAGCACATCGACGGGGGTAACGGTGGCAAAGGTGGCGTTGGTGGCACCGGTGGTACCGGTGGCGTTGGTGGTCAGGGCGGAGTCGGCGGCAACGCGGGCACAGCCACCAACGGTACGGCGGGGACTGCGGGCAAGGGCGGCGACGGCGGTGCGGGCGGCACCGGCGGTAATGGCGGCAACGGCGGAACCGGCGGCAACGGTGGCCATGCCACAGGTAATGGCGGGGGTGCATCCAAGAACCCCGGCGACGCCGGCACCGGTGGTTCCGGTGGCGGAAAGGGGAGCGGCGGCACAGGTGGTGGTGGTGGAACCGGCGGCCTCACCGGAACCGGCACGCCCTCGGGCCTCAATGGCGCCAATGGGGCGACGGGCAGCCAAGGTGCGAGTGATGGCGGTGGAGGAGCTAGTGGCAGCGGTGGCTAAGCCTCGACTGCGTATCCACGCCAGCGCGTGCAGCCTTCAGTCGCCGAAGTAGGTCCGATCCGACTCTTCCTGTATTGCGTAACAACTGACGAATCACCTTGCATTGCAGTAGAAGTATGCGACGACCCACACGCGGACGGTGACCTCGGTTGCCAAGGGGTCTACGGTTCCTGATACAGAGCGGGAGGCGGCCATGAAGATCAACGGTGCCGAGGCGGTGGTCACCGGCGCCGCCGGGGGCCTGGGTACCGCAATCGCCCGGGCGCTGCACGCGCGCGGCGCACGCGTGATCCTGACCGGCCGACGAGCCGACGCGCTGCAGGCGCTGGCGTCGGAGTTGGATGGCGCACAGGTCATCGTCTGCGACCTGGCGGATCGTGGCCAGGTAACCG
This sequence comes from Mycobacterium sp. NGS50, assembly GCF_059812545.1. NCBI lineage: Bacteria > Bacillati > Actinomycetota > Actinomycetes > Mycobacteriales > Mycobacteriaceae > Mycobacterium > Mycobacterium sp. NGS50. The sequence continues at coordinate 159,616 of NZ_JCALCW010000006.1, read as the reverse complement.
AACTCACCGCTCGCCTGGCGGACACCGACATCGTGGTTGCCAATGCCGCGCTCCCCGCCACCGGTCGGCTCGATGCCTTCACGCCGGTGCAACTGGACCGCGCGCTCGAGGTGAACCTGCGGGTGCCCATGCTGATGACCCAGCACCTGCTGCCCGGGATGCTGGGTCGCAAACACGGTCATTTCGTGTACATCTCGTCGATCTCCGGCAAGCTGCCCACCGCCCGATCATCGATCTACGCCGCCACCAAGTACGGCCTGCGGGGGTTTTGCGCATCGCTTCGCCAGGATCTTCGCGGCACCGGGGTGAGCGCCTCGGTGGTCTTTCCTGGGTCGGTCACCGATGCCGGCATGCTGGCGGACGCCCACATCCCGGTCGCACCGGGCGTCAAGGGGGTGTCGTCGGACACCGTCGCGCGGGCGGTGATCACCGCCATCGAAAACGACCGCGGCGAAGTCGATGCCGCTGATGCCGCGGTCCGATTCCTGGCCAGGTTCGGGGGCACCGCGCCGGCGCTGATCGCGCGACTCACCGGCAGGAAAGACGCGCTGGCCTACGCCGACCAGTTGAGTGAGCGGCTGCGGCACGCGCGATAGGCCATGCACCTACCGGATGGTCCCGTAGCCGGGAATCAGCGGCAGATCCAATGCGGTAACCCAACCCGGCGGCAGCTCGTTGACGGCGGGAACGGCATTGAGCGTCCGCAAACCTGTTGCCAGACAACCGGCTGCCGCGGCATCGCGCCCGGAGCCGTCGGTGAACCGGAACGCGGTCTCCTGCGAAATGCTCGGCGTGCCTTCGATATCCACCCGGTAGACATCGTCCTGGGTGCCCGACGGCCAGTCGGGGGCGGCGTCGAGCCCGATGCGGTTGACGTGCTCCAGCTGGATCCGGGTCTGCCCGCGGTAGACGCCGTTGATCGTGAACCGCACGGCGGCAACATGTCCGGCCTTGATCGGACCCTTGACGGTCTGGCGTTCGGTCGGGGTCACCCACTTGTCCCAGGTCGTGGTGATCTCATCGAGCTCGATCCCGGCCGCGTGGGCGATCATCGGGACCGTGGCGCCCCACGCCATGATCAGCACCTCGGGAATCTGCAGCAGCGGCCGGAACTCCGGCTCGCGCCCGATTCCCATCTCGGTCTCGTAGTCGCCTTCGTAGTTGGTGTAGTCCAGCAACTCGGAAGCCCGCACGCTGCGGACCTGCGAGCACAACCCCATCAATGTCATCGGGAACAGGTCGTTGGCGAAACCGGGATCGATGCCGGTGGTGAAGCATGACGCACCACCCTCATCGCACGCCGCGGTGATCGGGTTGATCCAACTCGGCGGCGTCAGCTTCAGGCCCGGCCACACCCACGGCGTCATGGCGGTGGAACACACGTCGATCCCGGCGCGCAGGAAGCGGCTGATCAGGGTGATGTTGTCGTCGGCGTGCGCGGCGGTGGGGCCGTAATGGACTAGGCCGTCGGGGTGAAGCGCGATCAGCGCGTCGACGTCGTCGGTCGCGGCGACACCGATCGGGTCGTCAAGACCGGCGAGATGGGCGGCATCGGCGCCGACCTTGGCGGGGTTGGAGACACCGACGCCGACCACCTCGAACTCCGGGTGGCCGATCGCCTCAGCCAGCACCATTCGACCGACGAATCCGGTGCCCCACAACACGATTCGCTTAGACAACGCTGTCTCCTTCGCTGGGGTACTGGGGCGGGGGTGGCGCTTGCCGCCTTGCTGACGCTACTCGCCCGAGTTTCGCTGCCAGACGCCATCGACGTGGGTGCGGGTAGCCTTGGCCAGCTCGATGGCCATCGGCTACATACCGCCCGCCACCCAATTGGCTTGGTCGATGACCTGCTCGATCGCGCCATCCCTGATCAGGTCGATCGGTCGGCGCATCTCCAGGTTGCGGTTGCGGGAGTGTAGCCAGATGTTGACCCCTTCATCGGTGTAGGTGTCGCTGAGCAGTCGCACTACCGTGTGGACGTCCAGGAGTCGTTCGATCGTCGTGCCGCGCGGCATGTTCTGGCCGCTGGCCCAGTTCTGCACCGCCCGGGTCCCCGAGCCGACCGCTTCGGCCAGTTCGGCCTGCGTGATGCCCGCCTTGGTGACCTCGGCGATGACCTGCTGATAGCTGACCGCGCCGGGTTCGTGGGCGCGCCCCTGCGTCGCTCCGGAGTCCGCTGAAGCCTGCGTCATGAGGCCCTCCTCTGCACTGCATGGTTCCGATATGCAGTCTACATTTCGTAGCAGTTTGCGGATTCAAATGCGCCTCTGCGTGCGTCGGGTGGGGATGGCGCGGTCGCCGTGCGCACCCCGACGGCGCGCCGTCACCGGCGTAGCTTCGAAAGTAGGCCGTTCGGGCGAGATCCCGATGCCTTCGACCGTCGAGGAGGGGAAATGGCTCAGCACGTGGTCATGACCGTCAGCGGAACCGGCACCAATATGTGGGACCAGACGCCGCCGCAACCGGCTGCCGTCGCGAACGCTCTGCCCGGCGTAGCCAGCGGAAACAGCGGTCCGTTCTTCTGGCAGCCGGTCGGTAACTATCCCGCCGCCCCGTTCCCGATGGGTCCGTCGGTCGAAGACGGTGTGCGGGAACTGATTCGACTCGTCAACGACGTCTACCCTCCGGGAAACCCGGTGGGGCAGGGCATAATTCTGTTGGGCTATAGCCAAGGTGCCATCGTCGTGTCGCACTTCATGAGGGATCACGTGGTCAACCCGAGTGGGGAATGCCACGCCCGCTGGCCCGATATCGTGGCCGTGGCGACGTGGGGGAATCCCTGCAGAACACCTGGTTTCGCGTCGGGAAACGATTTCGCGGGATGGCCCGATCCCGCCTACGTGGACGGCGTCGTGACCGGTGGCATCGCGGGCCCGGATGACCTTCAGCCCGCGGTGTATGTGCCGGTGAGTAAGACGGTGCGGCACTACTGGGGAGAATTCGTCAACACGATCGGCAACGGAAACGACCTGTACGCCGACTGTCCGGTCGGGCCCAATCCGTGGACGGCTGAAGCCCCAACCGGTGTGGTCGAGACGAATATCTACAACATCGTCCAGAACGTCACCGCGGCCGATATTTTCCAGATCATCCTGGAGGTGATCGGCGTCGTCGCCACCCTGGGGCTCGAGCTCATCCCCATCATCGAGGCGATCATCAACGGCGGCTTGTTCGCGCAAGCCGGCCCCGGCGCCGCGCACTACACCTACGACATCGGCCCCATCATCAATTTCGTCGCGCTGGCGGGATCCGAGACCCAGCCGTACGGAAGTAGCGCAATCCGGGCGTAATTCACCCTCTGCCTGCTGACGCTTCCTCGCCGACCGGAGCCGGACCTGCGAGCCCGCCCAAATTGGAGTAGGCGATTACCCTATGAGCTCCCTGAGCGGCGACTGAAGACTGAGTCGGTTATCACTTAGTCGCCCTGCGCTTGGGGGGCGGATGTGGGGGGCACTGATGACTGGTCACCGTCGCGCCAACCGTCACCGCGTCGCGGCCGGCCGTCGCCGGATCGGTCTGGGCACCGCTGCCGGGGCATTGGCGGCGTTCGGGATGGCGCCGCTGGCGCCGCCGGTCCATGCGGACCCGCTGGCCGACTTCATCGACCTGATCTTCGATCCGGTGGTCAATGCCACCTCGGTGGCACCAGCGGACGGCGCCGACCCGTTCGGCTGGCTCGATCCCTCGACCTGGAGTGACACCTGGACGCTGCCGGTGCTGGCCGAGGCTCCCGTTCTGCCGGCGGCCGACGACGCGATGCTGTTCGAAACCTGGATCTACGACCCGCTGCACGAGGCCGTCCAGGGCTGGATGGCCAGCCCGTTCGGTCAGGCCGTCGACGGCTTTATCAACTCCCTGTCCCCGGGGCAACTGCTGATCGGCAACGGGGTCGACGGCACCCTCGAACACCCCGATGGCGGCGCGGCCGGCCTGTGGTTCGGCGACGGCGGTGACGGCTACGACGGCCTGGGCGGGGCCGGCGGCGCGGCCGGATGGATCGGTGACGGCGGCGCCGGCGGCGCCGGCGATGTGGGTCTGGCCGGCGGTGTCGGTGGGGCCGGGGGATCGTTCCTGGGTCTGGGCGGCGCCGGGGGCGCTGGCGGTGCGGCCGAAAGCGGTGATGCCGGCGGCGATGGTGGCGCCGGGGGCGCCGCACTGGGCTGGCTGTTCGGCAACGGCGGGGCCGGGGGAGCCGGCGGTGCGGGTGCACCGGGCGCCGACGGCGATTCCGGCACCACCGCGGGTGCCGACGGTGCGATCGGCGACATCGGCGGCAACGGCGGGGCCGGCGGTATCGGCGGCAGCGCGGCCGGTTTGTACGGCGACGGCGGGCTGGGTGGCGCCGGCGGTGCTGCCGGGAACGGCGGCACCGGGGGGACCGGCGCCGCCGGCGCAGCGGGCGTGGCCGGTGCAGCCCTCGGCGTCGGCGGTGACGGTGGCAAGGGCGGCGACGGTGGTGCCGGCGGCAGCGGCGGATCCGGCGGGTCCGGGGGGACCGCCGCCTCCGGTGTCGCGGGCACGGACGGCGCCGGCGGTGCCGGAGGTGTCGGTGGTGACGCGGGGTCCGGCGGCTCGGGAGGCGCCGGCGCGACCGGCACCACCGCGTTCCTGGACGGCGGCAACGGTGGCGCGGGTGGTGCCGGGGGCACCGGCGGCGCGGGCGGGTCCGGCGGCGCGTCGGCCACCGCCGCGGGCGCCAACGGCGATGGCGGCGCGGGTGGCACCGGTGGAGATGCCGGCACCCCCGGAGACGGACATGACGGCGCGGCGGGTACCGCCATGCATCTCGATGGCGGCAGCGGTGGTAACGGCGGCAACCCCGGCGACGTTGGGATCGGCGGTCACGGTGGTGCAGCCGGGACCGCCGGGGCGGCGGGCACCGGAAGTCATGGCCTCGACGCCGGCAACGGCGCCGACGTCACCGGCGGCGGCAACGGAGGCAAGGGTGGTGACGGCTTCGACGCCGCGGCAGCGGGGGCGGCCGGCGGCAACGGCGGGGCCGGCGGTAACGGCGGCAGTGTCGGCAATGGCGGGAGTGGCGGGGCCGGTGGGGACGGCAAAGCCGGAACGGCCGGCGACGCTGCGGGCCCCGGCGCCAACGGCACCACACCCGGCGAGTCCGGCGCGGTCGGCAACGTCGGCAATGCCGGGCACGCCGGTGGCGCCGGCGGGTCCGGGGGAGCCGGCGGCGACGGCGGCACGATCAGCGGGAACGGCGGTGCCGGTGGTGCGGGAGGCAATGGCGCCGACGGCGGTGACGGTGGCAACGGCGGCAACGGCGGCAACGGGTTCGTGGGCGCCCCCGGCGCCACCGGGGGATCAGGAGGTACCGGCGGCGACGGCGGCAAGGGCGGAGACGGGGGAGCCGGCGGCGACGGAGGTGCCGGCGGAACCGCGCACGCCGCCGGGTACAGCAACGGCAACCACGGTGCCGGCGGGCACGGCGGCGACGGTGGCGACAGCGGGGACGGCGGTAGTGGCGGCGTCGGTGGTGACGGCGGCGGAACCACCACCGCGGACGGCGGCACCGGCGGGGACGGGGGCCACGGCGGCGATCCCGGAGTGGGCGGATCCGGCGGCGCCGGCGGTGACAGCGGCAACGGCGGGCACGGCGGTAACGGTCAGTCCGGCAGCAGCTTCGGCGTTACCGGTGCCGGCGGCAGCGGTGGCGTGGGCGGCAACGGCGGAGCCGGCATCAACGGTGGCAAAGGTGGGGATGGCGGTCACGCCGGGCTGGTCGGCGACGGCGGCGTAGGCGGGTTCGGTGGCAACGCGGTCCAAGGAACGTCGTCCGCGGTCGACGGCGGCGACGGGGGCACGGGCGGCGACGGCGGCGACGCGGGCTACTTCGGTTACGGCGGCCGCGGCGGGTGGGGCGGCATCGGCGGTTCCAGCTACAACAGCACCGGTGTCGGCGGCGCGGGCGGCGATGGCGGCGCGGGCGGCCACGGTGGGCCAGGCACCGACGCGAGCAGCGGCGGCGACGGCGGCGCGGGGGGTTCGGGCGGAGCCGGTAGCACCACCAGCGCCGGAGGGACGTCGGCGGCCGGCGGTGGCCGCGGTGGTGGTGGCGGTGGTGGCGGCTTCGGCGGCCAGGGCAACACCGGCGGTGACGGCGGGTCCGGCGGCACCGGCGGCGACGGCAGCGCGAGCACCGGCAGCACCGGCATCGGCGGTCGCGGTGGCTTCGGTGGCGACGGCGGCCCCGGATCGGTTCTCGGCCCCGGCGGCGTCGGTGGGGTCGGTGGCGATGGCGGCAACGGCAGCCTGGGTGCCAACGGCAACCCCGGCGGCAACGGCGGCGATGGCGGCCTCAACGGCGACCCCGGCAGCCCGGGCACCCCCGGATAAGCCGCGCCCGGATTTCAGCCGAAGGACAGCAGCGACGAAACGACGTTCGACAGCCCGCGGGCCTGCAGGGTGCGGGTCAGCGCGGGCTGCGAGCGAAGCAGATGCCCGACAAAAACCGACGCGTCGTCGGGCTCCAACAGATGCCCGGCCGCGCGGATCAGCTTGCCCGTCTCCTGCAACTGCTGATGACCGGCCAGCCCGGCATAGACCGGCAGGCCCATGTTGAGGACCGTCGGATCGAACTTGATCGGATCACCGGGACCGGGCCGCCCCATCGGCTCGTAGAGGCCGGTGTACTTGTCCAGCATTCCCTTGTAGCAGCGCCGCAGCGCGGCAAGGTAACCCGCGTCGGCCACCACCTCGGCGCCGACGAACCCGACGACGATACTGGGTTTCGCGATCACGTTGGTGGCGACGTTTCCCACGATGGAAGCGTCGACGACACTGCAGCTGACTGCCAGGTCGAAGTTGCCGCCGGGATCGGCGACGGTCAGATCCAGCACCGCGTCCGAGGTGGTGTAGCCGATCGTCACCCGCTGCACCGAGGACACCGGAGTCTGCCCGTCGAAGCCATCCACCGGAAGGTCGATACTCAGGCTGCCCGAACCGGAAACCGGTGTGCCGTGGATGCTCCAGCTCGCCCGCGGGGTGCGGTAGCGGGTGGTGTTCACCTGGATCTGCGCGGCCTCCGACAACGAGTACCCGACGTACTCGTAGCGGCTGTCATCGATGCAGCACGCCGGTACCGTCGCGCACGCCCGGCGCACCGCGGGGTCGGAGGCCACCGTGCCGCGCGACACCTCCCGGCGGCTGGACTCCGACACGGTCGCCTCGAGTTGCGCGCCGTAGTCGTCGTCGATCGGCAGCACGGTGGCGTTATGGCGGATCGACCAATACGACTGAACGCGAACATCGTTGACCCACGCGCGCTGTCGAACCGCGCCGCCGCTGACGGTCGAATCGCTCCAATCGGCGATCTCACAGCTGGAGTCCAGCGGATCCCGCCGCCAGCCGTCGGCCTCCGGGTCGGTCAGCATCTCCACCAACTCGTGCCCCAGCGTCGACATGGTCAGCTCGGGGTCCTCGGTGGCCGGGTTGAAATAACGCACCCACCCCGCCCAGTACCGGTCCGCGTCGAACGGGAAGTCGAAGGTGTAGTCGGTGGAATGGGCACCCGCGACACCGCCGCCGGCCACGGTAAATCCCTGCGGCATCAGCACGATGAACGCGATTCGCGGCCCGTCGTCGGGATCGGGGAACACACCGTCGTCGATGCTGTCCTCGATCAGGCCCAGCACCCGCCGCATCACGGTGGTGGAGTCCACCGCGCCCAGCGGCGGCGCCGGCGAGGTGACGATGACCGAGCCGCGCCAGGCGGGGGCGCCGCTGATGTAATACTGGGCCAGCTCGCTGAAATAGCGGCTGGACAACAGGGATTGGGTGCGCGCGGTGATCAGGTCACGTTGACCGGCGCCGGCACCGTTCCACCAATCGCCCCAGAACACCAACTGCACCGGCGTGTGCGCGCCGCCGACCACGCCGTGATGAAACGTCACCGGCGAGCCGTCGTGGGAGTTGTCGGCGAAGACCAGCGCCGGAACGTTCGGGCGCGACCAGGCCCCGGTACACGAGTGCTGGTCACGCTGATAGGTGATGATCGGGAGAACGTCCGGGAGCTCGTCGACGACACTGATGACCATCCGCTGCTCGATAGGCATGGTCGGAGTATGAGCCGCTCAGATGGCCCACGCAGGCAGTTGATTACCCCATTCTGGGCGCCCGGCTACCCTAATTCGCCGACGGTGATCGGGTCAGCCGGTGGCCGCGTTCACCACGACGCTGACGGTGCCCGCACCGGCGTCCGACGCGATGATCAGCACGGGTGCGTTGGGTGCCGAGACGACGTGTCCGCCGGTCACCGCCACCGTGTAGCCGTTCGGGTACTCCACGGTGGGCACCGAGATCTGCGTTTGTGCACCGTCGGCGAAGCTGCCCGTCCCGGAAGCCATCTCGGTCGAGTAGCTGAAGTTGAAGGTGCCGTTGGTGAATGACCATCCGGTCGGGGTGCCCGACACCACCTGCGGGTACGGCTCGGCCAGCGTCGCCAGCTTGGTGGCGTCGACGTTGTCGCCGACCGGCGGCTGGCTGGGGTCGAAGACCAGCGCCTGCCCGTTGGGGGAGCTGCTGGTGATGTCGTTGCCGGTATACGCCCACTCGGTCCAGCCGAACTTGTACGGGTTGGTCACACCCAGCATCTCGGCGATCACATTCGAATTGTCGGTGGCCCCGAATTCGGTCATCAGCGCCGGAATGTTCTGGGCGTTGGCGTAATCCGCGGCATTGCCCAGAATGATGTCGTCGGTGAGCGGGCACAGGAAGTCGATGCCCAGCACCGAGTTGGCGATGCAGTAGTTGTGGAACGCGAAGATGGCGTGCGGATCGTCGACGGTCCCCAGATGGGTGGGCGCCATCGAGTTGAACAGCACATTGGGCTCGAACAGCACCGGGGTGTTCGGGTCCACCGATCGGATCGCCGAGGCGATCTGGTTGTAGAACGGAGTCAGCTCCTGGGCATCGAAGTGGGTGTTGCCCAGCACGCTGGGCAGCGCCTGCGAGCCCGCCCACGGTTCGTTGATGATCTCGTAGCCGGCCACGTTCGAGTTGCCGCTGAAGTAGCTGGCCACCTGCTGCCAGGCTTGCGCATAGTGGTTCTGCAGGCCGACATCGTCGGCGGCTTTGGCGTTGCCCCAGAAGGCATCCCAGGCGTGATTCTCCGCCGGGTTGAAGAAGTAGTTGAACGGGAAGCCGAACTGCGGGTTGGGCAGCCCGCCGTCCTGCACCGCCCACGCCGGGGCGCCTTCGCCCTGGAACTGTTCGTTGTACATGTCCTGGTGGAAGTCGAGGATGACCCGGATGTTGTGGGCGGCCAGCGTCTGCACGGTGCTCTCGATCGACGCCAGGTAGTTCTGGTCGAACACACCGGGCTCGGGTTCCACCCCGGCCCAGATCACGCCCAGGCGCACCACGTTGAATCCGTTGTCGGCCAGGAAGGCCGCGTCGTCGTCGCTGAATCCGTCGGCCGACGGCTCATACGGTGGGATCTTGTACACCTGGTTCAGGCCGTGCAGGATGACGACCCGACCGTCGCTGTCGGTGATCCAGGTTCCGGTGGTGCTCAGCCCGTCTCCGTCGGCGTCCACCGGCTGTCCGGCGATCGTGCCGAAATGCCCGACCGCGCCGTGTGTGCCGATCATGCCGCCGTCCCCGCCGGCGCCACCGAGGGCGGGCAATACGCCGGGACCACCGTCGGCGGTGTCGCCGCCGGCCCCACCGTCACCGCCGTTGCCCAGCCACCAGCCGCCGTCGCCGCCGTCGCCTCCGGCCATCCCGTCACCGCCGTCGCCGCCGGCCCCGCCGTTGCCGAACCAGGCCGCGTCGCCGCCGTCGGCGCCGTTATAGCCGGCGCCGCCGTCGCCGAACAGCCAGCCGCCGGCGCCGCCGTCGGGATTCTCCGCGGTGCCGGCGACGCCGTCACCGATCGCGTAGGAACCCAACAACTGGTTGATGAAGCCGTCCACCTGCTGGCCGAGGTCGCTGTGGATCCAGTCCTCGACGCCGGCGTGCAGCGGCAGGTAGATGGCCTGCTCGAACCAGGTGGCCGGGTCCACGGCCTCGACAGTGGCCGGGTTCAGCAGCGCGTCCCAACCGCCGCCGTTGGCGGTGGAATCGACCAACGGTGACAGGATGTCATCGAAGAGGTCCTCGATGCCGTCCGCGTGCGCCGTCGGGGCCGACGGTGTCAGGCCCAGCGCCGTACAGAGCGTCGCTGCGGCGATCAGGCTGCGCTTCATCGGGTTATCCCCCTCCTGCCCTGCCTACCAGGGCCGAGCTGACAGTGACGGTGACGCTGCCGGCGCCGGAGTCCGACGCGATGATCAGCTGATCGGAGTTGGGGGCGGAGACCACGTGCCCGCCGGTGACCGAGACGGTGTAGCCGTTGGGGAACTGGCTGGCCGGCACCGAGATCTCGGTCTGCGAGCCCGCCGCGAAACTGCCTTGTCCGCCGGCCATCTCGGTGGAGTAGCTCAGCTGGAAGGTGCCGTCGGTGAATGACCACGACGTGGGGGTCCCGGCCACCGCCTGCGGGTAGGGCTGCGAGAGTGTGTCCAGCATCCCGGTGTGCACGTTGTCGCCGGTCAACGGCTGGCTCGGGTCGTTGACCAAGCCCTCGGTGTAGGCCCACTGCAGCCAGCCGATCTGGTTGGCGTTGGTGCCGTCGAGCACGTGTGTGATGGTCGAGGTGGAGTCGACGGCACCGAACTCGGTGAGCAGCGCCGGGATGTTGTGCGCCTGCGCATAGCTCATGGCGATATTCATCTGGCTGTCCACCAGCAGGTCGCACAGCGACTCCAGCGGACCGAACCCGGTGACCGGGCAGTAGTCGTGGAACGACAGGACGGCGTACGGGTCGTCGATTGTGCCGAGTTGGGTCGGGACGGAAAGCTGGGTCAGCACAGTCGGTTCGAAGAACACCGGGGTGGTCGGGTCGACGGCGCGGATCGCCATCGTGATCTGGTTGTAGAACGGGGTCAGCTGTTGGGCGTCGAAGTGCGTACCGCCCAACAGGCTGGGCAGCGCCTGCGCGCCGCCGGGCCACGGCTCGTTCATCAGCTCGTAGCCGGCCACGTTGGTGTCGCCCGCGAAATAGTGCGCGACGTGTTCCCACATCAGGGCGTAGTGGTTCTGCAGACCCATCCCGTCGGAGGCCTTCTCGTTGGCCCAGAACGAATCCCAGGCATGGTTCTGCGCGGGGTCCAGGGCGTAGCCGAACGGGAACGGCGCGTCGACGTGGGTCAGGCCGCCGGTGTCGGTCGCCCAATCCGGTGCGCCGTTGCCGGCGCCCTCGATGTTGCTGTACAGGTCCTGGTGCATGTCGAGGATCGCGACGATGTGGTGATCGCCCAGGATCTTCACCGTCTGGGCGATCGAGGCCAGGTAGTCGTAGTCGATGACGCCGGGCTGCGGCTCGACGCCGGCCCATTCGACGCCGACCCGAACCGCGTTGAATCCGTTGGCGGCCAGGAACGCCGCGTCATCGGCGTCGAACCCCTCCGCGGACGGCTCATAGGGCGCGATCTTGTAGACCTCGTTGGTGCCGTGCAGGATCACGACGCGGCCCTGGTCGTCGGTGAGCCAGTTGCCGGTGACGGTGATGCCGCCGTTGGCGGCCGGGCTGGCCGCGTCGCCGAGGGTACCGAAGTGGCCGACGGCGCCGTGCTCGCCGAACATCCCGCCGTTACCGCCGGCACCGCCGAGGGCCGGCAGACCGGTGGCGTCGCCTCCCACACCGCTGTTGCCGGCATCGCCGCCGTCGCCGCCGAAACCCCACAGTCCGGTCGCGTCGCCGCCGTTGCCGCCGAAGCCGCCATCGACACCGTCGCCGCCGTTGCCGCCGGCGCCCCCGACGCCCAGCAGGGAGCCGCCGTCGCCGCCTGCACCGCCGGCCGACCCGGCCGCGCCGTCGCCGCCGGCCCCGCCGTTGCCGAACCAGCTCGCGTCGCCGCCGTCGCCGCCGTTGTAGCCGGCGCCGCCGTCGCCGAACAGCCAGCCGCCGTCGCCGCCGTTGGGGTTCTCCGCGGTGCCGGCGAGGCCGTCACCGATCGCGTAGGAACCCAACAGCTGGTTGATGAGGCCATTCACCTGCTGGCCGAGGTCGCTGTGAATCCAGTCCTCGACGCCGGCGTGCAGCGGCAGGTAGATGGCCTGCTCGAACCAGGAGTTGGCGTCGAGGGCCTCCACGGCGACGGCCTGGTTGAACGCCACGCCCCAGTGCGTCGGCTCGAGGAACGCCTCCCAGGCGGTCGGGCTGAGCAGTGCGTCCCAGTCGACGTGGTGCGTGGCCGAATCGGTGAACGGGGAGATGAGCTGGTCGAGGACGTCCTCGAAGCCTTCCGCGTGCGCTTGCGGTGCGGCTGCCGGCGTCAACGCCAGCGCGGTTGAGAGGCTGAGTGTCGCGCCGAGTCCGAAGGCCTGACAACGCTTCCTCAGCCGCGCATTCACCAGGGCGTCCTCTCCGTTGTAGACCCCAAGTACTTTACGCAACCTGAATGTAACGTCAACCGATACTTAGTAATTCGTAATTGATCGCCAATCGGGTGAATTGCGAATAAGACAACGGCGGCCGTTGCCCGGGTGGACAACGGCCGCCGTCGCGTGACTCAACCGGTTAGCTGCCGTCGGCGCCGTCCTGGCCGTTGCCACCGGTGCCGCCCTGGCCACCGTTGCCGCCGTTACCGATGTCGCCGCCGTCGCCACCGTTGCCGCCGTTGCCGCCGGAGCCGGTCGGGTTGTCGTACCCGTCGCCGCCGTCGCCGCCATTGCCGAGCGGCCCGGACGGCACGGTGCCGGCCGTACCACCGGTCGGTGTGCCGGATCCGGTGCCGGCGCCGCCGGCCGTGCCCGCCGTGCCGACGTTGCCGCCGTTGCCGCCGTCACCGCCGTTCGGGTGGGTGTCGACGCCGGCCGCGCCGTTGCCACCGTCGCCCGGCGTGCCGGCGTTGCCGCCGTCGCCGCCGCTGCCGGCCGCTCCAGTGGCGCCCGTGGTGCCGCCGGCGCCGTTGCCGCCGGCCCCGCCGTTGCCGCCCGCACCGCCGTTGCCGCCGTTGCCGCCGTCGCCGGCGTCCTGGCCGGCGCCGTCGACGCCACCGGAACCCGCGGTGCCCCAGACGCCGTCGGCGCCGGTGTAGCCGCTGCCACCAACGGCGCCGGAGCCCCCATCACCGGCCGCGCCACCAGCACCGGCAACCGTGCCGTTACCGCCGCTGCCACCGGTGCCGCCGGCGCCGCCGTCACCGCCGGCCTGGCCGTCGGGCACCGCGCTGGTGCCGTCGGTGCCCGCGGCTCCGCTTCCGCCGTCGCCACCAGCCCCACCGGTGCCGCCGTTGCCCTGAACGCCGGCGCTGCCGGTGTTGCCCGATCCGGACTGGCTGCCGCCGGCGCCGTCGAAGCCACCGGCACCCACGGTGCCCGCGGCGCCGCCGGTGCCGCCGTTACCGCCGGCGCCACCGATCCCACCGGCACCACCGTCGGTGCCGTCGGTGGCGGTGGAGGTGTAGCCGCTGCCACCAACACCGCCGGTGCCACCGTTGCCGCCGGTGCCACCGTTACCGGCGTCGCCGCCGACGCCACCGGCGCCGACCACGCCGCCGGCCGCCCCGGTACCGACCGCGCCGCCCTGGCCACCGGATCCGCCGTTGCCGCCGGCGCCGCCCTGCAGGCCGTCATCGCCCTTGCCGCCGGCGCCGCCGTCGACATTGCCCGCCGTGCCGGCGCTGCCGACGCCCCCGTTGCCGCCGTCGCCGCCGGTCGTGCCGGTGGCGCCGTTGCCGCCGACACCGCCTGCGCCGCCGTTGCCGCCGACACCCTGCGTGCCGGTGCTTCCGGTGCCGCCGGAGCCGGCTTGGTTGTTGCCGGCGCCGTCGAGGCCGCCGGCGCCGGCGGAGCCCGCACTGCCCCCGGTGCCGCCCGCGCCGCCGGTTCCGCCGGTACCACCGGCGCCGCCGTTGGTGCCGTCGGCGGCCGTCGAGCTGTAACCGGAACCGCCGACGCCGCCGGTGCCGCCGGTTCCGCCCTGGCCTCCGGAGCCGGCGTTGCCGCCGACACCACCGGAGCCCACTGTGCCGCCGGCCGCGCCGGCACCCACGGCGCCACCCTGACCGCCGGTACCACCGTTGCCGCCGGCGCCGCCGGTGTCGCCGGCGATGCCGGTTCCACCCTGGCCGCCGTCGACGTTGCCCAGCGTTCCGTCGGTGCCCGCGCCGCCGGTGCCGCCGCTGCCGCCGGTCGTGCCGGTGGCGCCGTTACCGCCGACACCGCCTGCGCCGCCGGAGCCGCCCACCCCCTGGGTGCCGGAGCCTGCGGTGCCGCCGGAGCCGGCCTGGTTGTTGCCGGCGCCGTCGAAGCCGCCGACGCCCGCGGTGCCCGCGGAGCCACCACCGCCGCCCGCGCCGCCCTGGCCGCCTGCGCCGCCGTTGCCGCCATCAGTGCCATCGGCCGTCGCCGAGGAGTAGCCGCTGCCGCCGACACCACCGGTGCCGCCGGTACCGCCCTGACCACCGGAGCCCGCGTCGCCGCCGACACCGCCGGCGCCGACCTGACCGCCGGGTGCGCCGGCACCCACCGCGCCGCCCTGACCGCCGGTACCGCCGTTGCCGCCGGTGCCGCCGGTGTCACCGGCGATACCGGTTCCACCGACACCGCCGTCGGCGTTGCCCAGCGTTCCGTTCGTGCCCGCGCTTCCGGTGCCGCCGTTGCCGCCGAGCGTGCCGGTGGCGCCGTTGCCGCCGACGCCGCCGGAGCCACCGTTACCGCCCACGCCCTGGGACCCGGTGCCGCCTGCGGCGCCGTCGTCGGCCTGGTTGTTGCCGGAGCCATCGAGGCCACCGGTACCGACGTTGCCCGCCGCGCCGCCCTGGCCGCCGGCGCCGCCCTGGCCGCCGGCACCGCCGTTGCCGCCATCGGAGCCGTCCGCGGTGGCCGAGGAGTAGCCGTTGCCGCCGACACCACCGGTGCCGCCGGTGCCGCCCTGACCGCCGGACCCGGCGTCGCCGCCGACACCGCCGGCGCCGACCTGACCGCCGGGTGCGCCGGCACCCACCGCGCCGCCTTTACCGCCGGTACCGCCGTTGCCGCCGGTGCCGCCGGTGTCACCGGCGATACCGGTTCCACCGACACCGCCGTCGGCGTTGCCCAGCGTTCCGTTCGTGCCCGCGGTGCCGGTGCCGCCGTTGCCGCCGGTCGTGCCGGTGGCGCCGTCACCGCCGGCGCCGCCGGCGCCGCCGTTGCCGCCCACACCCTGGCTGCCGCTGCCGGCGGCGCTGCCGGCGTCGGCCTGGTTGGTACCGCCGCCGTCGAGACCGCCGGTACCGGCGGTGCCTGCCGCGCCGCCTTGGCCGCCGGCGCCACCCTGGCCGCCGTCACCGCCGGCACCACCGGCGGAACCATCCGCGGAGCCCGAGGTGTAGCCGGCGCCGCCGACACCGCCGGTGCCGCCGGTGCCGCCCTGGCCGCCGCTACCGGCGTTGCCGCCGATACCGCCGGCGCCGACCTGACCGCCGGATGCGCCGGCACCCACCGCACCGCCTTGACCGCCGGATCCGCCGTCACCGCCGGTGCCGCCCTGGAGGCCGTCGACACCGGTGCCGCCCTGGCCGCCGTTGACATTGCCCAGGACACCATCGGTGCCGGCGTCGCCGGTGCCGCCGTTGTTGCCGGTCGTGCCGGTGGCGCCGTTGCCGCCGACGCCGCCGGCGCCGCCGTTGCCGCCCACACCCTGGGTGCCGGCGGTGCCACCGGACCCGGACTGGGCCTGATTGAGGCCGCTGCCATCAAGGCCGCCGGCGCCGACGCTGCCTGCCGCGCCGCCTTGGCCGCCGGCGCCGCCCTGGCCGCCGCCGCCACCGTTACCACCGGTGGAACCGTCGGCAGCCGCCGAGCTGTAACCGGAACCGCCGACACCGCCGGTGCCGCCGGTGCCGCCCTGGCCACCGGACCCGGCGTTGCCGCCGAGGCCACCGGAACCGACCACGCCACCGGCCGCTCCGGCACCCACGGCGCCGCCCTGGCCGCCGGAGCCACCGTTGCCGCCGGTGCCGCCCTGGAAGCCGTCGACACCGGTGCCGCCCTGGCCGCCGTCGACGTTGCCGAGGACACCGGCGGTACCCGCATTGCCGGTGCCGCCCGTGTTGCCCAGCGCGCCGGTGGCACCGTTGCCGCCGACACCGCCGGTGCCGCCGTTGCCGCCGACACCCTGGGCGCCGGCGGCGCCACCGGAGCCGGACAGGGCCTGGTTGAGACCGTCGCCGTCGAAGCCGCCGGCGCCGGCATTACCGGCGGTGCCGCCCTGGCCGCCGGCGCCGCCCTGGCCGCCGGAGCCACCGTTGCCGCCATCGGAGCCGTCCGCCGTGGCCGAGCTGAAGCCGTCGCCGCCGACACCGCCGGTGCCGCCGGTGCCGCCCTGACCACCCTGGCCACCGTTACCGCCGAAACCGCCGGCACCGACATTGCCGTTGGTCGAGCCGTCCCCGGCCGCACCACCCTGGCCGCCCTGGCCGCCGTCACCGCCGGCGCCGCCCTGGCTGCCGGTGTCACCCTGCACGCCGGTTCCGCCGTTGATGCTCTGCGAGGTTCCGGACGCGCCCGCGTTCCCGGTGCCGCCGGTACTGCCGATCGCGCCGGTGCCGCCGGTCCCGCCGTGGCCGCCCTGGCCGCCGTCACCACCGACGCCCTGCCCGCCGTCGACGCCGTTGCCGGCGCCGCCGGTTCCGGCCGCACCGCCCAGACCACCCGTTCCACCCGCGCCGCCGTCGCCGCCGACGCCGCCCGTTCCGCCATTACCGTCGCCGCCGGCGGCGAAGCTGCCGGCCTCACCGGTCGCGCCGGCCCCGCCGATGCCACCCTTGCCGGCCGCACCGCCCTGGCCGCCGTTGCCGCCGACACCGGTGTTGCCGTGGCCGCCGGTGCCGCCCTGGCCGCCCTCGCCGCCGGCCCCGCCGGTGCCACCCTGACCGCCGTTGAGGCTGCCGACACCGCCGGCGCCGCCGTCGCCTCCGCGGCCGCCGTTACCGGCGTTGCCGCCGTTGAAGCCGCCATTACCACCGTTGCCGCCGACACCGCCGCTGCCGCCGGCGCCGCCGTCACCGCCGTTGCCGAGCAACAGGCTGGCGTTGCCGCCGGCCCCGCCGGAGCCGCCGCTCACGCCGAACAGCATCGCCGTCGGGTGGGCAGCGTTGTAGGCCGTCACGTCGAACCCGTCGCCGCCGTCGCCGCCGTTGCTGCCGCCGGTCGCGGACTGGCCGGCCCCGCCGTCCTGGCCGGCATGACCGGTGCCGGCCGCGCCGCCGGTGCCCGCCGCGCCGCCGGAGCCGCCGGCGCCCTTGACGCCGGGGTCGCCGCCATTGCCGCCGGCGCCACCCTGGGCGTGGTTGGCGTCGCCGCTACCCCCCTGGCCGCCGTTGCCGCCCTCGCCGGCGTTACCGCCGGCACCGCCGTTGCCGCCGTCGCCGTTGGCGCCCGATGCACCAGAGCCGCCGGACGCGACACCGCCGCCGGCGCCGCCCTGACCGCCGGCGCCGCCGTGACCCGCCAGACCGCCCTGACCGCCGTTGCCGCCGGTCCCGCCGCTGTCGGCGCCGGTCGCGCCGTCGGCTCCGGAGCCGCCGTTGCCACCCGCGCCGCCCTGGCCGCCGGCACCGCCGGTGCCGCCGTTGCCGGACTGCGAACCGCCCAGGCCGCCGGCGCCACCGTGGCCGCCGGCGCCGCCGTCGGTGCCGTCGCCGGCGTTGCCGCCGTTGTCGCCGGGGTTGACCGCGGCGAGACCCGCGGAGCCGTTGCCGCCGTCGCCGCCGTCGCCGCCGGCGCCACCCGCACCCCCGTTACCCAGGTTGCCGCCGTTACCGCCGGTCCCTCCGTGGCCGCCGGCCGCCCCCGCGCTGGTCGCGTCGTAACCCGCGCCACCGGCGCCGCCGTTGCCGCCGCCGGTGGCGACGGCCCCGGAAACACCGGTGGCGCCCTCGGAGCCGAGGCTGCTGCCGTGGCCGCCCTGCCCGCCGGCTCCGGCCGCACCGGCGTCACCGCCGTTGCCGCCGACCCCGCCATTGAGGGAGGAGAAGGTACCGGCCGCGCCGAGACCGCCGTCGCCGCCCTCTCCGGCGGCGCCGCCGGCGCCGCCCTTGCCGCCGGCGCCGAAGATCGAGGAGCTACTGCCGCCGGTTCCGCCGGTTCCACCGGTGCCGCCGTGCCCGCCGTTGCCGCCGGCGCCGTTGTTGACCGCCCACAGGCCGTCGGCGCCGGACTGGCCGGTCACACCCGCGCCGCCGTCGCCGCCGATGCCGCCGATACCGAACAACCAGCCGTTGGCGTCGCCGCCGTCGCCACCAGCGGCGCCGTGCCCGCCGGTGCCGCCGTCGCCGCCGATACCCAGGTAGGAGCCCCCGGCGCCGCCGTCTCCGCCGGCGCCGCCGTCGATACCGCCCAGCCCGCCGGCACCGCCGTCACCGAAGTAGCCGGCCGCGCCGCCGTCGCCGCCGGCCGCGTCGCCGTACCCCGCGCCGCCGTCGCCGCCGTCGCCGAACCACAGACCGCCGGCCCCGCCCGCACCGCCGAGCGGGTTGACGGCGGTTCCGTCCGCGCCGTCCGCGCCGTCACCGATCAGGTACTGCCCGGCCATCTCGTTGATCCAGCCGTCGACCTGCATCCCGACATCGCTGTGGATCCACTGCTCGAGGCCGTCGTGGAGCGGGGCGTAGAACCAGTCGTTGACCAGGGTGGTCCAGTCGAACGGATCGGTGCCGGCCAGCGGCGCCGCGTCCAGGTGGTCCGTCCAGGTGCCCGGGTCGAACCAGGCGGCGACGTCGGCGGTGGCGTCCGGGCCGGCCGCGGCCGGGTCGAACAGGTCCAGCAGCCAGCCGAAGTCCACGTCGGCCCGGGCCTGGGGCGCGGGGGCCAGCGGCGTCATGCCGAAGGCCAGGAACGCGCCGACCGCAGTGCCGGCGCCCAGCGCCCGGTTGCGGTGCTGACGCGCCTTGTTGCGACGCGACTCGTTGCTGCGGTGCCGACCAGCCATTGCAGCTGCCCCAATCTTTCTTAAGCACGAACTGACGAACCGGTAAACGGTTCTTAATGCGTCTTAAGGTAGACGGTGACGTGAGCTACCGCAATGAAACTCCCCAGACCGGTTTCGGCTGCGTCATTACGGTGGCTGACCGCCGTAAACGTTGAGGGCGGTGAAACGCCACAGGGCCCTTTAAGAAACCTGAGCGGTTCCTAGAAAGGGCCCTGTGTGCGACAGGCTACTTGCAGATCTCGCCGACGGTCTTGATCCGACCCTCGAGGTCCTGGCGCAGCGACTCGCGGGCCTCGTTGGGCTCACCGGCGAGGTAGCTGATCCCCAGCCCCTCCAGGGTGTCGGCCAGCCCCTTGACGGCCTTCTCCAGGTCGTCCGGCGTCGCCGGGTCGTCGGCCAGGCGGCTGCGGAGGTAGGCCCCGCCGCTGGACAGCGCCAGGCGGGCGTTGGCCGCCACCGCCAGCGAACCGATCGGGTCGTTCTGCACCGGATTCTGCAGGTGGGTGTTGCGGGCGACCGCACGGAACACCGACACCGACGCCTTGCAGACATCGGTCTTGGCGTCATTTCTCTCTTGCTCGCTGTAGGACGAGGAAGAGGAAGACGACGAGGAGGACGAACTGTGGCTGTACCAGTAGTACCCACCGGCGCCGATCACCGCGAGTGCTGCCACCGCCAGCGCCACCACCATCAGCCGCTGCGACGACGCGGGTTCCTCCACCTCGGGCTCGGGCTTGGGGCGCGGACGCCGCTTGCGCACCGGCTGCTCGGTGTCGAAGGTTTCGGTGGTTTCGGTGGTTTCGTTCTCGGAGTCGTCAGACATGGCGCGATCGTACCAACGTGGCGAAAGTCACCCGCCGGGCCGACCTCACTGCTGCTGGCAGATGTCGGCGACCTGCTTGAGCTGCTCGTCGAGGTTGTGTCGCAACGGAACTTGCGCGTCGTTGGGCTGCCCGGCCAGATAGCTCACGCCGAGCTCCTCGAGCGTGTTGGCCATGCCGCCGACGGCGTCGGCCAGATCCGACGGCGTCGCCGGGGTGTTCTCCAGCAGGTCATGCAGGTACGCACCGCCGCCGGAGAGGGCCAGGCGGGCGTTGGCCGCCACCGCCAGCCCGCCGATCGGGTCGTCATTCACCGGGTTCTGTAGGTGGGTGTTGGTCACCACGCCCTGACGCACCAGCGCGGTCTGCGTGCACACCTTGGCCTTCGCGTCGGAGACCTGCTCGTCGCTGTAGGACGCCGAGTGCCGCGAGTACCACCACCAGCCGCCGGCCGCCACGACCGCGAGCACCGCGATGGCCAACGCCACCACCATCGTTCGTTGCGACGACAGGCCCGAAAGCTTGTCGGCGCCACCCTTGGGGTGCTCGGTGGAGGTGATGACTTCGGTCTCATCGGCGTCAGGCATTGCGCGATGGTATCAACGGGTCTTCGCCGGTGGTGGACAAACCCGCACGTCGGTTCACCGGATGGGCCCGCACCGTAAAATCCCGGCAATGACCGACGTCGTACCGCCGCCGCCGCTGAACCTCACCACCCAGGTGTGGCGGTTCGTGGTCACCGGCGGGTTCTCGGCGGTCGTGGACTTCGGGCTGTATGTGACGCTGCACGCGTTGGGATTGGCGTGGGATCCCGCGAAGATGCTGAGCTGGGTCGCCGGCACCATCACCGCCTATCTGATCAACCGGCGGTGGACCTTCCAGGCGGCGCCCAGCACCCGCCGCTTCGTCGCGGTCATGGTGCTCTACGGGCTGACCTTCGCGGTTCAGGTCGGCCTCAACCACCTGTGCCTGCACCTGTTCGATTACCGCACGTGGGCGGTGGCGGTGTCCTTCGTCATCGCCCAGGGCACCGCCACGGTGATCAACTTCGTCGTCCAGCGTGCGGTGATCTTCCGCCTGCGCTGAGCCGGTTTTCCGGTGAGCAGACGCAGAATCGCACGATTGAAGGTCAAATCGTGCGATTCTGCGTCTGCTCGCGCCCGCCGCGGCCCCCCGACCCAGGTACCCTTGCCTGCGATGTCTACCCAGACCCCGGCCCTGACGCCGCGCGCACTCACCGGTTTCGGCCACACCGCGCCGACGGTTGCGCGCGTTCTGTCCACCCCGGACGTGGAGCAGATCGCGCAGGTCGTCACGCAGGTAGCCGACGCCAACTCCGACAGCCCCGCGCACCTGCGCCGCGGGATTCTGGCGCGCGGGCTGGGCCGCTCCTACGGGGACCAGGCGCAGAACGGCGGCGGCGTCGTCGTCGACATGACGCCGATCAACAAGATCCACTCGCTGGACGCCGGCACCGCGATCGCCGACGTCGACGGGGGAGTGAGCCTCGACCAACTGATGAAGGCGGCGCTGCCGTTCGGGCTGTGGGTGCCGGTGCTGCCCGGCACCCGGCAGGTCACCATCGGCGGGGCCATCGCCTCGGACATCCACGGCAAGAACCACCACAGCGCCGGCAGCTTCGGCAACCACGTCCGCTCCATCGACCTGCTGATGGCCGACGGCGAGGTGCGCACCATCACCCCCGACGGCGCCGACGCCGAGTTGTTCTGGGCCACCGTCGGCGGCAACGGCCTGACCGGGATCGTGCTGCGCGCCCGCATCGCGATGACCCGCACCGAGACCGCCTACTTCATCGCCGACGGCGTCGCGACCAAGGACCTCGACGAGACCGTCGCGGTGCACCTGGACGGCAGCGACGACCGATACACCTACTCCAGCGCCTGGTTCGACCTGATCAGCCCAGCACCGAAACTGGGCCGCGCATCGGTCAGCCGGGGCAGCCTGGCCACGCTGGACCAGCTGCCGGCCAAGCTGGCACGCAACCCGCTGAAATTCGACGCGCCGCAACTGTTGACGGTGCCGAACATCTTCCCGATCAGCGCGATGAACAAGCTGTCCTTCATGGCGATCGGCGAGGTGTACTACCGGCTCGGCGGCAACTACACCGGCAAGATCCTGAACCTGTCGCAGTTCTACCACATGCTCGACCTGGTCAGCGGGTGGAACAACTCTTACGGCCCAGCGGGTTTCGCGCAGCACCAGTTCCTGGTGCCGCCCGACGCGCTGGAGGAGTTCAAGGCCATCATTCGCTGGATCCAGACCAGCGGGCACTATTCGGCGCTGAACGTGTTCAAGCTTTTCGGTCCCGGCAACGACGCCCCGCTGAGTTTCCCGATGGCCGGCTGGAATGTCGCGATGGACTTCCCGAACAAGCCCGGCGTCAACGAGTTCCTCAACGAACTCGACGACCGGGTCATGGAATTCGGCGGACGGGTGTACACCGCCAAGGACTCCCGGGTCAACGCAGAACGCTTCCATCGGATGTATCCCCGTATCGACGAGTGGATTGCGTTGCGGCGCAAGGCGGACCCGCACGGAGTCTTCGCCTCGGACATGGCCAGACGCCTCGAATTGCTGTAGAAAGGCTCAACGATTTGATCGACGCGACCGGAAACCCCCAGACCATTCTGCTGCTCGGCGGCACCTCCGAGATCGGGCTGGCGATCTGCGAACGCTACCTGCGTAATGCGCGCGCCCGCGTGGTGCTGGCGTGCCTGCCCGGTGATCCGGGCCGCGAGGCCGCCGCCAAGCAGATGGACGCCGCCGGCGCGAAATCGGTGGAGGTCATCGACTTCGACGCGCTGGACACCGACAGCCACCCCGCGGTGATCGAGCAGGCCTTCGCCGGTGGTGACGTGGACGTCGCGATCGTCGCATTCGGGATGGACGCCGACGCCGAGGAACTCTGGCACGACCAGCGCAAGGCCGTGCTGGTCGCCGAGATCAATTACACCGCAGCGGTTTCAGTGGGTGTGCTGCTCGCCAACCGGATGGGCGACCAAGGCTTCGGGCAGATCATCGCGATGAGCTCGGTCGCCGGTGAGCGGGTGCGGCGGACCAACTTCGTCTACGGCTCCACCAAGGCCGGCCTGGACGGCTTCTACCTCGGCCTCGGTGAGGCGTTGCGGGAGGACGGCGTGCGGGTGCTGGTGATCCGGCCCGGCCAGGTGCGTACCCGGTTCAGTGCGCACGTCAAGGAAGCGCCGCTGACCGTCGACAAAGACTACGTCGCCGACCTGGCCGTCACCTCGGCGGCCAAGGGCAAGGAATTGGTTTGGGCGCCAGGCGCATTCCGCTACGTGATGATGGTGCTGCGGCACGTCCCGCGGGCGATCTTTCGCAAGCTGCCCATCTGATGCGTAACGCGCTGGCCAGCATCGGCCAGATGATCGTCGCCGCAGCGCTGGCCGCCGTCGTCGCGGTGGTCGCCCTGATGGCGATCGGCCGGGTGGAGTGGCCGGCCTACCCGTCGTCGAACCAGCTGCACGCGCTGACCACCGTCGGGCAAGTCGGCTGCCTGGCCGGGCTGGCCAGCTGCGGCTGGCTGTACCGGCGCGGACGGCAGTGGCTGGCTCGGCTGGCAGCGGTGGTGTTCGTGTCGGCGTTCTCGGTGGTGACGCTGGGGATGCCGCTGGGCGCGACCAAGCTGTACCTGTTCGGTATCTCCGTCGACCAGCAGTTCCGCACCGAGTATTTGACCCGCCTGACCGACAGCCCCGCGCTGCGCGACATGACCTATAGCGGGCTGCCGCCGTTCTATCCGCCGGGCTGGTTCTGGCTCGGCGGGCGGGCCGCCGCGTTCACCGGGATGCCGGGCTGGGAGATGTACAAGCCATGGGCGATCACCTCGATCACCATGGCGGTGGCGGTGGCCCTGGTGCTGTGGACCCGGCTGATCCGCTTCGAGTTCGCGCTGATCGTCACCATCGCGACCGCGGCCGTCACGCTGGCCTACAGCTCGCCGGAGCCCTACGCCGCGATCATCACCGTGCTGCTGGCGCCGGTGCTGGTGCTGACCTGGTCGGGCCTGCGGGCCGCGGGCCGCGTTGCTGCCGAGTGGCAATCTGACGACCGACACGCCGACCAGCCCGTCGCCAGAGTGCCACTCGCGGGGAAAGGCTGGGGCGCTGTCGTCGGGGCGGGCATCTTCCTGGGCTTCGCGGCCACCTCCTACACCCTGCTGGTGGCTTTCAGCGCGTTCACCGTGACGCTGATGGCGCTGGTGCTGGCGGCGGCCCGTGCCCGCCGCGACGGCCTGAGGGCGGCGCTGGACCCGCTGCTGAGGCTGGCCGTCATCGGCGTCATCGCGCTCGCAATCGCCGCCACCACCTGGTCGCCTTTTGTGCTGCGGGCCGCCCGGGAAGGCGTGCCCCATACCGGCAGCGCATATCACTACCTGCCGCCCGACGGCGCCGAGCTGACCTTCCCGATGCTGCAGTTCACCCTGCTGGGCGCGCTGTGTCTGCTGGGCACGCTGTGGCTGGTGGTGCGCGCCGGAAGTTCGGTGCGGGCCGCCGCGCTGGGGATCGGTGTGCTCAGCGTGTACGCCTGGTCGCTGCTGTCGATGCTGACCACCCTGGCCCGCACCACGCTGCTCAGCTTCCGGCTGCAACCCACCCTGACCGTGCTGCTGACCGCCGCCGGGGTGTTCGGCTTCGTCGAGCTGACCCGGGCGCTGCGGCCCCGGAGCCGCGGTGTGCTCCCGGTGGCCGCCGCGATCGGGCTGGCCGGGGCGCTGGCGTTCAGCCAGGACATTCCCGACGTGCTGCGCCCCGACCTGACCGTCGCCTACACCGACACCGACGGCACCGGGCAGCGCGGCGACCGTCGGCCGCCCGCATCGGAGAAGTACTACCGTGAGATCGATGAAGCCATAGCGGACATCACTCAGAAACCGCGCGATCAGACCGTCGTCCTGACCGCCGACTACAGCTTCCTGTCCTTCTATCCGTACTGGGGTTTCCAGGGTCTGACATCGCATTACGCCAACCCACTGGCCCAGTTCGACCAGCGCGCCGCCGCCATCAAGAGCTGGTCCAAACTCAAGACCGCGGATCAGTTCACCCACGCACTGGACACCCTGGCCTGGCCGGCGCCGACGGTGTTCCTGCTGCGCCACGGCACCGGCGGCAGCTACACGCTGCGGCTGGCCGAGGACGTCTACCCCAACCATCCCAACGTGCGGCGCTACACCGTCGAACTGGACGCGGCGCTGTTCAAGGACCCGCGCTTCACGGTCACGAGCATCGGCCCGTTCGTGCTGGCGATCCGGACGCCACCGTCGTAGACCCGGCGTTAGAGCCTTGCTGCCCGCGCGTCGGCTGATGTCCGGCGGGGGCTGCGGTACCGGCCAATTACCATCTAGACCCGTGACACGCGCCGGTAGCAGCGAGGCAGAGCGAAGCGACCACGCGCGCCCATCCGCCGACGACCGGGTAAACCACCGGGTCACCCGGACCGTCGCCGTCGTCGCCGGCTTGCTCGGAACCCTGCTGGCCATCCTGACCCCCCTGCTGCCGGTCACGCAGACCACGGCGCAGCTGACCTGGCCGCAGAACGGCGAGTTGGGCAGTGTGGAGGCGCCGCTGATCGGCTACGTCGCCACCGACCTGACCATCACCGTGCCCTGCCAGACCGCCGCCGGGCTGACCAAGGCCCGTTCGGTGCTGTTGTCGACGGTGCCCAAGCAGGCGCCTAAAGCCATCGACCGCGGCCTGCTCATCGAACGCGCCAACGACGACCTGCTGGTCATCGTCCGCAACACCCCGGTGGTGGTGGCGCCGCTGAGCCAGGTGTTGTCGCCGGCCTGCCAGCACCTGGTCTTCACCGCGCACGCCGACAAGGTGACCGGCGAATTCGTCGGGCTCAAAAAGGGGCCCAACGCCGATCACCCCGGTGAAGCGCTGCGCGGCGAGCGCGGCGGCTACGACTTTCGTCCACAGATCGTCGGCGTCTTCACCGACCTCGACGGGCCCGCACCGGCCGGGCTGGAGTTCTCCGCGACCGTCGACACCCGCTACAGCAGCTCCCCGTCGGCGCTGAAGCTGGCCGCCATGATCCTCGGGGTGGCGCTGACCGTCATCGCGCTGATCGCCCTGCACATCCTGGACACCGCTGATCAAAGCCGGCACCGACGCTTCCTGCCGCCGCGCTGGTGGTCGATGCGACCGCTGGACGCGCTGGTCGCCGCGGTCCTGGTGTGGTGGCATTTCGTCGGCGCCAACACCGCCGACGACGGCTACATCCTCACCATGGCCCGGGTGTCCGAGCACGCCGGCTACATGGCGAACTACTACCGCTGGTTCGGCACCCCGGAGGCGCCGTTCGGTTGGTACTACGACCTGCTGGCGTTGTGGGCGCATGTGTCCACCGCCAGCATCTGGATGCGACTGCCGACCCTGGTGATGGCGCTGACCTGCTGGTGGGTGATCAGCCGCGAAGTCATCCCCCGGCTGGGTCACGCGGTCAAGACCAGCGGCGCCGCGGCGTGGACGGCGGCGGGGCTCTTCCTGGCGTTCTGGCTGCCGCTGAACAACGGGTTGCGGCCCGAGCCGATCATCGCCGTCGGCATCCTGCTGACCTGGTGCTCGGTGGAACGGGCGGTGGCCACCAGCCGGCTGCTGCCGGTCGCCGTCGCCTGCATCATCGGCGCGCTGACCCTGTTCTCCGGGCCGACCGGGATCGCGTCCATCGGTGCCCTGATGGTCGCCGTCGGCCCGCTGCGCACCATCCTGGCGCGCCGCTCCAAACGGTTCGGGCTGTTGCCGTTGGTGGCGCCGGTGCTGGCCGCGGCCACCGTCACCACCATCCTGATCTTCCGCGACCAGACCCTGGCCAGCGAAATGCAGGCCAGCGCACTCAAATCGGCGGTCGGGCCGAGCCTGGCCTGGTTCGACGAGTACATGCGCTACGAGCGGCTGCTGATGCACACCCCCGATGGATCGGTGGCGCGGCGTTTCGGGGTGTTGGCGCTGGTGGTCGCGCTGGCCGTCGCGGTGGCGATGGCGCTGCGCAAGGGCAGGATTCCGGGCACCGCCGCGGGGCCCAGCCGGCGCATCGTCGGCATCACCACCATCTCGTTCATCGCGATGATGTTCACCCCCACCAAGTGGACGCACCACTTCGGCGTGTTCGCCGGGCTGGCCGGCTCGCTGGGGGCGCTGGCTGCGGTCGCGGTCAGCGCGGCGGCGATGCGGTCCCGACGCAACCGCACCCTGTTCGCGGCGCTGGTGCTGTTCATCCTGGCGCTGTCGTTCGCCAGCGTGAACGGCTGGTGGTACGTGTCCAACTTCGGGGTCCCCTGGTCGAATGCGTTCCCGGAGTGGCGGCTGGCGTTCGCCAACGTGCTGTTCGGGTTGACGGTGCTGGTGTTGCTGGCGGCGGCCTGGTTCCACTTCGTGAACGACGGGGGGCCGGCCCGCTCCCGGATCATCCAGTCCCCGTTGGCGATCGCCTCCTGGCTTCTGGTGGTCTTCGAGGTGGTGTCGCTGACCCTGGCCATGGTCAGCCAGTACCCCGCCTGGTCGGTGGGCCGCTCCAATCTGCAGGCCCTGACCGGGCGGACGTGCGGGCTGGCCAGCGATGTGCTGGTCGAGCTGAAGCCCGCCGAAGGGCTGCTGGCGCCGGTGGGCGCGCCCGTCGGGCAGGCATTGGGCGCCGGGCGCAACGACGGGTTCGACCCCAACGGCGTGCCGACCGACATCTCCGCGGACCCGGTGATGGCGCCTCCCGGCGGCGGGTTCCAGGACGACGGGGTGGTCACCGGCAGCGAGCCCGGCACCGAGGGCGGCACCACCGCCCCCGGTGTCAACGGGTCACGGGCCCGGCTGCCCTACGACCTGGACCCCAGCCGCACCCCGGTGCTGGGCAGTTGGCATCCCGGGGTTCAGGTGCCCGCGGTGCTGCGCTCAGCCTGGTACCGTCTGCCGGCCCGGGACGTCGCCAGCCCGCTTCTGGTGGTCACCGCCGCCGGCCGCTTCGACGCCGACGAGGTCACCGTCGAGTGGGCTTCTGATCAAGGGGCGGCCGACGGCAAGCCGGGTGGAACCGTCCAGTTCGGTGATGTCGGGCCGGCGCCGGCCTGGCGCAATCTGCGGGCCCCGCTGTCGGCGATCCCGTCGAATGCCACCCAGATCCGGCTGGTGGTCACCGACGACGACCTGGCGCCCCAGCACTGGATCGCGGTGACGCCGCCGCGCATCCCCAAGCTGCGCACCCTGCAGGAAGTCGTCGGCTCCACCGACCCGGTGCTGCTGGACTGGCTGGTGGGGCTGGCGTTCCCGTGTCAGCGGCCGTTCGGGCATCAGAACGGCATCACCGAGACACCGAAGTGGCGGATTCTGCCGGACCGCTTCGGCGCCGAGGCCAACTCGCCGGTGATGGACAACATCGGCGGCGGCCCGTTGGGCATCACCGAGCTGCTGGTCAAGGCGAGCACCGTGCCGACCTATCTGCGCGACGACTGGTTCCGCGACTGGGGCGCCCTGCAGCGGTTGACGCCGTATTACCCCGATGCGGTTACGGCGGAGCTGCAGTTGGGCACCGCGACCCGCAGCGGCCTGTGGAGCCCGGCTCCGCTGCGCAAGACCTAGCGCCTCTTTTCTGCTTTTCTGCGCCGAGATCGACACCAGCGCGATGTCCACTCGTGTTTTTCCGCGGTGGCGTCGATCTCGACGATAAAGCGTCGAATACCATCGACCCTCGTGCCCCACGACGACACCTCGCGATCCAGCGTCCGGATCGCCCGGCTGATCGCCATCATCGCGGGCACCGTCGGCGCCCTGCTGTGTGCCGTGGTCCCCCTGCTGCCGGTCAAGCAGACGACCGCCACCATCTCGTGGCCGCAGGGCAGCCACGACGGCCACGTCAGCGATATCACCGCCCCGTTGGTGGCCGGCGCGCCGCAGACCCTGGACATCTGGATCCCGTGCGCGGCCATCGCGACGCTTCCCGCCGACGGCGGCCTGGTGGTCTCGACGGTCCCGGCCGGCGGGGTCGACGCCACCAAGAGCGGGCTGTTCGTGCGGGCCACCAAGGACGCCGTGTTCGTCGCCTTCCGCGACACCGTCGCCGCCGCGGCCAAGCGGGCACCGGCCCAAACCTGCCAAACCCTGCACATCTGGGCCGACATCGGCGGCGTGGGCGCGGACTTCGTCGGCATCCCCGGCGCCACCGGAACCCTGCCAGTCGAGAAGAAACCGCAGGTCGCCGGCATCTTCACCGAACTCAAAACCGACGCCCAACCCGGCTTGTCGGCCCGCATCGATATCGACACCCGCTTCATCACCCACCCCACCCCGCTCAAGGCGGCGGCCATGGGGCTCGGTGTGCTGTGCGTGCTGGCCGCGATCGTCGCGCTGGCAGTGCTGGACAGGCGCGACGGTCGACGCGCGCCACGCAACTGGGCGCGGCTGTGGAACGTCGGGCCCGCCACCTGGCTGGCCGACATCGGCGTGATCGGCGCCCTGGGGGTGTGGCACATCATCGGCGCCACCTCCTCCGACGACGGCTACAACCTGACCATCGCGCGGGTCGCCGGCAGGGCCGGCTACGTCGCCAACTACTACCGGTTCTTCGGCGCCACCGAGGCCCCGTTCGACTGGTATCCGGCGCTGCTGTCCCACCTCGCCCAGGTCAGCACGGCCGGGGTGTGGATGCGGCTGCCCGCGACGCTGGCCGGGGTGGCGACCTGGCTGGTGATCAGCCGTTTCGTGCTGCGCCGGCTGGGCCCGGCCCGCGGCGGACTGGCCGGCAACCGGGTGGCGGTGTGGACGGCGGCGGCCGTGTTCGTCGCGGCCTGGCTGCCGTTCAACAACGGCCTGCGGCCCGAGCCGCTGATCGCGCTGGGCGCGCTGCTCACCTGGGTGCTGGTGGAGAAGGCGATCGCCACCCGGCGCCTGACCCCCGCCGCGCTGGCCATCGTCGTCGCGACCTTCACCGCGGTGCTGGCCCCGCAGGGACTGATCGCCCTCGCGGCGCTGCTGGCCGGTGCGCGGGCCATCGCCGCGATCATCGCCCGACGCCGTGCCACCGACGGCACCCTGGCCCTGCTGGCTCCGCTGGTGGCGGCGGCCACGCTGGTGCTGGTGGTGATCTGCCGGTCGCAGACGCTGGCGGCGGTGGCCGAATCGGCGCGCATCAAATACGTGGTCGGCCCGACGGTCGCCTGGTACCAGGACTTCCTGCGCTACTACTTCCTGACGCTGGAGACCATCGACGGGTCGATGTCGCGGCGGTTCGCGGTGCTGGTGCTGATGCTGTCGCTGTTCGGTGTGCTGGTGGTGCTGCTGCGGCGCGGCAAGGTTGCGGGCCTGGCCAGCGGGCCGGTGTGGCGGCTGCTCGGCACGGTCGCGATCGGCCTGCTGCTGCTGCACTTCACCCCCACCAAGTGGGTGGTCCAGTTCGGCGCGTTCGCCGGGCTGGCCGGTGCCCTGGGCGCGGTCACCGCGTTCGCGTTCGCCCGCATCGGCCTGCACAGCCGACGCAACCTGTCGCTGTATGTGACCGCGCTGCTGTTCCTGCTGGCCTGGGCCACCTCCGGGTACAACAGCTGGTTCTACGCCAGCGCCTACGGGGTGCCGTGGTTCGACATCCAGCCCGTCATCGCCAGCCACCCGGTCACCTCCATGTTCCTGGCGCTGTCGATCGCCACCGGGCTGCTGGCCGCCTGGCAACACTTCCGGCTGGACTACGCCGGGCACACCGAAGTAGCCAACACCCGCCGCAACCGCGTCCTGGCGTCCACCCCGCTGCTGGTGGTGGCCGTCATCATGGTGCTACTCGAAGTCGGTTCGATGGCAAAGGGTTTCGTCGGACGCTACCCGACCTACACCACGGCCGGCGCGAACCTGGCCGCGTTGCGTTCCGGGCTGTCGAGCTGCGGCATGGCCGACGAGGTGCTGGCCGAGCCGGATACGACAGCCGGTCTGCTGCAACCGGTTGCGGGCCAGAAGTTCGGGCCCGACGGTCCGCTCGGCGGCGTCGACCCGGTCGGTTTCACCCCCAACGGTGTCGCCGACGACCTGAAGTCCGACCCGATCAGCGTCAAGCCCGGGCTGGTCAACTCCGACGCCTCCCCGGACCGCCCCAACGCCGCCATCACCGACGCGGCCGGAACCGCCGGCGGACGCATTCCGCCGGACGCACCGGACGGGGTGAACGGGTCGCGGGTGATCCTGCCGTTCGGCCTCGACCCGGCGAAAACCCCTGTGCTGGGCAGCTATAAGCAGGATCAGGTCGCCGCGCACGCCACCTCGGTGTGGTATCAGCTGGGGCCGCGTACCCCGGAGCGGCAGCTGGTGGTGGTCGCCGCGGCCGGTGCCATCTGGTCGCACGAGGAGGACGGCACGCTGTCCTACGGGCAGCCGCTGAAACTGGAGTGGGGCATCACCGCACCGGACGGCACCGTCGCTCAGGCGGGCATCGTGGAGCCGATCGACCTTGGGCCGCAACGGGCCTGGCGCAACCTGCGGTTCCCGCTCGCCTGGGCGCCGCCGCAGGCCGACGTCGCCCGCATCGTGGCCACCGACCCCAACCTGTCCACCGACCAGTGGTTCGCCTTCACCCCGCCACGGATCCCGGTGACCCAGACCCTGCAGCAGCTGATCGGATCACAGACCCCGGTGCTGCTCGACGTCGCGACGGGCGCGAACTTCCCGTGCCAGCGCCCGTTCTCCGAACACCTGGGCGTCGCCGAACTTCCGGCGTACCGCATCCTGCCGGATCGCAAGCAGACCGCGGGATCGTCGAACACCTGGCAGTCCGCCGAGGACGGGGGACCGTTCCTGTTCACGGTGGAGCTGTTGTACACCAGCACCATCCCGACCTACCTGAAGGGCGACTGGTTCCGGGACTGGGGATCCGTCGAGCAGTACCACCGCCTGGTGTCGACCGAGCGGGCTCCGGACGCGGTGATCGAGCAGGGCGTGAGCACGGTGCCGGGCTGGTCCCGGCGCGGACCGATTCGAGCATTGCCATGAGCGGCATCCGCTTTACCCGTTGGGTGGCCACCATCGCCGGCCTGATCGGGTTCGTGCTGTCGGTGGCCACACCGTTGCTGCCGGTGGAGCAGACCACCGCAACCCTGAACTGGCCGCAGCACGGGCAGATCAACAACGTGACCGCGCCGCTGATCTCGCTGACCCCGGTGGACATGGTCGCGACGATCCCCTGCTCGGTGGTGCGCTCCATGCCGCCGGAGGGCGGGCTGGTCCTGGGCACCGCGCCGGCCAAGGGCAAGGAAGCCGCGCTGCAGGGCCTGTTCGTCACCGTCAGCAAGGGCCGCCTCGACATCACCGACCGCAACGTGGTGATCGCCAGTGTGCCAAGGGAACTGATCGAGGCGCGACGCTGCCAGCACATCGACATCAGCTCCTCGCATGCGGGCACGTTCGCCACCTTCGTCGGGTTGCCCGGTCACGACGGCGGCTGGACCGACGCCAACCTGCGCCCGCAGGTCGTCGGGGTCTTCACCGACCTGACCGGGCCGGCGGTCGACGGCCTCGGCTTCTCGGCCACCATCGACACCCGGTTCTCCTCCAAGCCAACAGCGTTGAAGCTGTCGGCCATGATCGTGGCCATCCTCGCGACGATCATCGCGCTGGTGGCGCTGTGGCGCCTGGACCGGATGGACGGCAGGCATATGCGCCGGCTCATCCCAGCGCGATGGCGCTTCTTCAGCGGCGCCGACGTCGCGGTGGTCTCCGGCTTCCTGCTCTGGTACGTCATCGGCGCCAACTCATCCGACGACGGCTACATCCTGGGCATGGCGCGGGTGGCCGGGCACGCCGGCTACATGAGCAACTACTTCCGCTGGTTCGGCAGCCCCGAAGACCCGTTCGGCTGGTACTACAACCTGCTGGCGCTGATGACCCAGGTCAGCGACGCCAGCATCTGGATCCGGCTGCCCGACTTGGTCGCCGGGCTGGTGTGTTGGCTGCTGCTGTCGCGTGAGGTGCTGCCACGGCTGGGTCCGGCGGTGGTGTCGAGCCGCCCGGCGATGTGGGCGGCCGGGACGGTGCTGCTGGCGGCGTGGATGCCGTTCAACAACGGGCTGCGGCCCGAGCCGATCATCGCCGTCGGCTCGCTGATCACCTACGTGCTGATCGAGCGGGCGATGAACACCGGGCGGCTGATCCCGGCCGCGATGGCGATCATCACCGCCGCCTTCACCCTGGGAATCCAGCCGACCGGGCTGATCGCCGTGGCGGCGCTGGTCGCCGGTGGCCGGCCGATCCTGCGCATCCTGGTGCGCCGCCGCCGGCAGGTCGGCACCTGGCCGCTGCTGCTGCCGTTGCTGGCCGCCGGTGTGGTGGTGCTGACCGTGGTGTTCGCCGACCAGACCCTGCGCGGGGTGCTGGAAGCCACCAAGGTTCGCAGCGCGATCGGCCCCAGCCAGGCCTGGTACACCGAGAACCTGCGCTACTACTACCTGATCCTGCCCACCGTCGACGGGTCGCTGTCGCGGCGGTTCGGGTTCCTGATCACCGCGCTGTGTCTGTTTGTCGCGGTGTTCGTCATGCTGCGCCGCAAGCGGGTTGCCGGGGTGGCGCGCGGCCCGGCGTGGCGTCTGATGGGCGTCATCTTCGGCACCATGTTCTTCCTGATGTTCACCCCCACCAAGTGGGTGCACCACTTCGGGCTGTTCGCGGCCGTGGCCGGCGCGATGGCGGCGCTGGTCACCGTGCTGGTGTCGCCGGCGGTGCTGCGCTGGTCGCGCAACCGGTGGGCGTTCGTCACGGCCCTGCTGTTCACGCTGTCGCTGTGTTTCGCCACCACGAACGGCTGGTGGTATGTGTCCAGCTACGGCGTGCCGTTCAACTCCACGATGCCGCGTATCGGCGGAATGACGGTCAGCACCGTCATTTTCGTGCTGTTCGCGTTGTCGGCGCTGTACACATTCTGGCTGCACTTCGCATCCCGGGAGCACGGCGAAGGGCGGGTGGCCCGCGCGCTGACCGTCGCACCGATCCCGGTCGTCGCCGGCTTCATGGTGCTGGTGTTCATCGCCTCGATGGTCGCCGGGATCGTGCGGCAGTACCCGACCTATTCCAACGGCTGGGCCAACGTGCGGGCATTCGTCGGCGGCTGCGGGCTGGCCGACGATGTGCTGGTCGAACCGGACGCCAACGACGGCTACATGACGCCGCTGCCCGGCGACTACGGGGCACTCGGCCCGCTGGGCGGCTCCGACGCCACCGGCTTCACCCCGGACGGCGTTCCGGAACACACGATCGCCGAGGCGATTCACATGACGATGACCAAGCCCGGCGTCGACTACGACTGGTTCGGGCCGACCAAGCTGAAGACCCCCGGTATCAACGGGTCCACCGTGCCTCTGCCGTATGGCCTTGACCCCAAGCGGGTTCCGCTGGCCGGAACCTACACGTCGGGTCCACAGCAGCTGAGCAAGCTGGCATCGGCGTGGTACCGGCTGCCGGCAGCCGATGACGGTCATCCACTGGTGGTGGTGACCGCCGCCGGCGTGATCTCCGGGATCAGCGTGCTGCACGGGTACACGCCCGGGCAGACCGTGGTGCTCGAATACGGCAAGCCCGGCCCCGACGGGCTGGTGGTGCCCGGCGGGCGGCTGGTGCCGTTCGACCTGTACGGCGAGCAGCCCGAGGCGTGGCGCAACCTGCGGTTCGCCCGCTCGCAGATTCCGGCCGACGCCACCGCGGTGCGGGTGGTGGCCGAGGATGCGTCGCTGACCCCGCGGGACTGGATCGCGGTGACGCCGCCGCGGGTGCCCGACGTGCGGTCGCTGCAGGAGTATGTCGGTTCGACGCAGCCGGTGCTGCTGGACTGGGCGGTGGGCCTGGCGTTCCCCTGCCAGCACCCGATGCTGCACGTCAACGGTGTCACCGAGATCCCGAAGTACCGGATCACCCCCGACTACACCGCCAAGAAGCAGGACACCGACACCTGGGAGGACGGCGTCAACGGCGGCCTGCTGGGTATCAGCGACCTGCTGTTGCGTGCGCATGTGATGGCGACCTACCTGTCGCGGGACTGGGGCCGCGACTGGGGGTCGCTGCGCAAGTTCGACACCATCGTCGATGCGGTGCCCGCCGACATCGACCTGGGTGAGGCGACCCGCAGCGGCTGGTGGTCCCCCGGCAACATCCGCTACAAGGCGTAATCCTTTGGCCGCGAGCGGCACGTAGACGACGCGGTACCGGCGTGTCGCGTCGTCCAGGTGCCACTCGCGGTGGGCAAGAACCACCCGCCCGGCGCTGTCAGGGGTGCGCCGGTGCGACCGCCCAGCCGCCGGTGTTCAGCTCGCGCTCGAATAGGGTTTCCTCACCGGGGATTTCGGTGCCGCCGATGGGGCAGCCGGCCGTCTCCCGCATGAACGGCAGGGCGGCCAGGCCGATCGAGCAGCCCAGCATGAGATACGCGGCGGGAAACAGCCGCCACCCGGTGCTGTCGATCACCGTATCGGCGACCAGCGGCGCGGTGCCGCCGAAAAGCGTGGTCGCCACGTTGTAGGAGATCGCGAACCCGGCATAGCGCACCTGAGTCGGGAACATCGCCGGGAACGTCGCCGACACCGTCGCCAACTGGGGGATGAACAGCAACCCCAGGATCGCGAATCCGAGTATGGCCCAGCCGAATCCCTGTGCCATCAGCCAGTACATCGGCAGTGCGAGCACGCCCAGCCCCAGCATCGAACTCCGCCACATGGGTTTGCGGCCGATCCGATCCGACAGAGCGCCGGCGAACGGGATGCAGGCCATCATGGCCAACTCGCCCAGCAGGATGACCGCTGTTCTGCTGCGCTCACCTAAACCGAGCGTCGCGTGCAGATAGGTCGGCTGATAGGTCAGCAGCGTGTAGCTGGTGACGTTGAGGGCGACCACCATCGCGAACATCACCATGATCGGTCGCGCGTAGCTGCTCAACAGATCCACCAGGCCCGGCCTGCGGCGTCCGGCCAGCATCTCGCGCGCCGCGAACTCCTTGAACACCGGTGTGTCGTCGACCCTGGTGCGCAGCATCAGGCCGATCAGGCCCAGCGGCAATGCCGCGAAGAACGGGACCCGCCAACCCCAGGCCACCATCTGGTCGTGGGTGAGCAGGGTTTCCAGCCCCAGAACCACCGCGGTGCCGAAGACGAACCCACCCAGCGTGCCGAACTCCAGGAAGCAGCCGTAGCGGCCACGCTTGTCGTCGGGTGCGTATTCGGCGATGAACGTGGCGGCCCCACCGTACTCGCCGCCGGCCGAAAATCCCTGAACCACACGAAGAACGATCAGCATGACCGGCGCCCAGATGCCCGCCGTCGCATGCGTCGGCAGGGTGCCCATCAGCAAGGTGGTGGTGGAGATCAGCAGGATTGTGGTGACCAGCACCGACTTTCGGCCGATCCGGTCACCAAGGGAGCCCCACACCATGCCTCCGAGCGGGCGCAGCACGAACGACACCGCGAAGCCCAGCATCGTTCCGATGCTGCCGAGCGGGCCGGGGAAGAATGCCTCGGTCAGGTAGGTCGCGACGGCGGCGTAGACGCCGTAGTCGTACCACTCGGCGGCGTTTCCCATCGCCGAGGCCGCAATTGCCTTGCGGATCACCCGGTTTCCGTCGTCGGGTTGCGACACGCGTGGGCTCGCGAGTGGTGTCGCCGGCAACAGCAGGCTCATCGGCCCGCGCCCTGTTGACGCACTGGCACACCTCGTTACGCCGCCGGTATCTCGCCTGGCGATCGCTCGGCAGGAACTGAGATCGTCCCCTGACCGATTCGAGACTCAGCGGTTGCAGCTATACGGAATCGCCTGGCAAAACGATAACCGTTCTGAAACAGAAGTTACTGGAGTGACCAAAGTGTTATGGAACGCTTACCGCGTCGAGACCTACTGGCGGGCCGTCGCGGTGCGGCGAGGGGCTAATGTGCACTGCTCGTTCAGCGCGTTGAGCGCGAGCAGACGCAAATGTGCCCTTTTCTCAACGAAAGTGAGCACATCTGCGTCTGCTCGCGCAAAAGAACTACAGCGCCGTCACCGTCACCGGAATGCCGTTGAGCGCCCCGTTTCCGGACGGCACGTCGATGAACGTCGGCGGCGACAGCACATTGGTGTTGACGCCCGGGGTGCCGTTGGCGATGGACAGCCGGGTGCCGACCTTGCCGTGGCCCCAGCCGTGCGGCATCGACACCACGCCGGTTGCGATCGCGTCGGTGATCTCTACCGGCACCTCGATGCTGCCGCCCTCCGACGTCACGACCGCGAAATCTCCGGTGCGCAGCCCGCGTTCGGCGGCGTCGTCGGGATGGATCAGCA
This sequence comes from Mycobacterium sp. NGS50, assembly GCF_059812545.1. Classification (NCBI taxonomy): domain Bacteria; kingdom Bacillati; phylum Actinomycetota; class Actinomycetes; order Mycobacteriales; family Mycobacteriaceae; genus Mycobacterium; species Mycobacterium sp. NGS50. Next base: position 122,522 of record NZ_JCALCW010000006.1, on the reverse strand, counting down.
GCGTGCAGCGGTCCTTGCCCTTCATCAGCGCCGGAACGTTATGCACCCAGGAGTTGTTCGACCGCAGATGCCGGCGGCTCACCAGCACCAGGCCGTCCGACGGTCGCTCCAACCGGTCCGCCAGCCGCGGCAGGTCATCGAGCAGGTACTGCGGCGCCAGCCGGATCTTCTGCTCGGGCGTACTGAGCACACCCGGCAGCTGCGGCACCATCGGGCCCAGGTTGACGCCGTTGGGCTCCGCCTTGACCTTGTCCAGGGTTATCCCGTCCGGGTTTTCGCCGTAGCGGTCGCCGAACGGGCCGGTGCGCAACGTCAGGTCGAGCACCCGCTCCGGGCCGCCGTGGTCGTAATGGAGGCGGATCTGCGCGCCGTCGAGGCCCTGGGTGTAACACAGGTAGTCGAACCACCCGTCGTCGAGCACCGCGACGTCGACGTCCTCGGCCGGTGTTCCGGTGCACAGCCCGGTCAATCGGATCAGGATCTCCCATTCGCCGGGCCGGTCGGGGTCGATGGGCGCGAAGACGGGCGGCGAGTACTTGGTCATGCTGTTGATCGCGAACTGCAGCAGCAGGTCTGGATGATGCGGCTGCTCCAGCGGCGACAGGCCGGGCAGGATCACGTCGGCGTGCCGGGTGGTCTCGTTCAGGTAGCAGTCGACGCTGATCATCGCGTCCAGTCCCGCCAGGGCGTCGTCGAGCCGGTCGCCGGCCGGGGTGGACAGCACCGGGTTGCCCGCCACCGTGATCAGCCCGCGGATCTGGCCATCGCCGGCGGTGGCGATCTCCTCCACCAGACACGACACCGGGACCTGCCCGAGCACCTCCTTGGCGCCGCGCACCCGGGTGGTCCAACGCCCGAATTCGGGCTTGCCGCCCTCGAGTCCGGGCTGCGGCTGGGTGGTCAGCGACCACGCCGCCGGTCGCGGGAACATGCTGCCGCCGGGGCTGTCGAAGTTGCCGGTGAGGATGTTGACGACGTCGATGAGCCAGCTGCTCAGGCTGCCGAACTCCTGGGTGCAGGTCCCGATGCGCCCGTAGAGGACCGCACGGTCGGTGCCGGCGAGTTCGCGCGCCAACTCCCGGATCCGGGCGGCGTCGATCCCGGTCACGTCGGACACCCGCTCCGGGCTCCAGTCGGCGGCCACCGCCCGTACGGAGTCGACACCGTCCACGTGCGGTGCGGCCGCACCCAGCGACACCAGGTCCTCGTCGAACAGGGTGTGCACCACGCCCAGCAGGAACGCGGCGTCGGTGCCCGGCACGATCGGCAGCCACTCGTCGGCGCGGGCGGCGGTGGGCGTGCGCACCGGGTCGATGACGATTACCCTGCCGCGCTTGCGGATTCCGCCGATGATGCCCATCACGTCGGGTGCGGCCATCAGCGACCCCTGCGAGGCGGCCGGGTTGGCGCCCATGATCACCAGCAGGTCGGTGCGTTCGATGTCGGGCACCGGGATGGTCCACCAGCCGCCGTACATCAGGTGCGACGTCAGGTTCTTCGGCCACTGGTCCACGGTTCCCGACGAGTAGCTGGTCGGGATGCCCGACATGCCGAGCAGCACGCCGATGTAGCGGCCCAGCGAGAAGGTGTGTGCGCTGGGGTTGCCGATATAGGCGGACACCGCGGCGATCCCGTGTTCGGCGATGATCGGGGCCAACAGCTCGGTGCACCGCTGAAACGCCCTGTGCCAGCTGACTTCCTGCCATTGCCCGTCGACCTTGATCATCGGGGTGCGGATCAGGTCGGGGTCCTCGTGCATGGCGCCGATCGACGCGCCTTTCGGGCAGATGTGGCCGCGACTCCAGGCGTCGTCCTTGTTGGCCCGCACACTGGACACCCGGCCGTCGGTCACCTGGATCTCCAGTCCGCACATCGCTTCGCAGAGCGGACAGGTATGCAGGTGGCGACCGTCTTCACCGATAACGGCCAGCGGAATCTGCAGCCCAGCGGTCATGGCCCGACGGTAGCGCTAATACGCGACGCGTAGGACCGTAAGTCCCGCTGAGTGGACCCGCAAACCCTGCCCACCAGACGCAAATGTGCCCATTTTCGGCACGAAAAGGGCACATTTACGTCTGCTCGCGCAGGAGACTGCTCGCGCAGGAGACTGCTCGCGCAGGAGACTAGATCGGCGTCAGACCGTGTTTGCGCTGCACGCGGGTGATCTGCTTGTCCCGCAGCAGCCGCAGCGACTTCCGCAGCAGCAGCCGGGTCTCGTGCGGCTGAATCACCGCGTCGATGTATCCGCGTTCGGCGGCGGTCCACGGAATCGCCAGGTTCTCGTTGTAGCCGTCGATGAAGTCCTTCTTGATCGCCTGGGCCTCGGGCGTGGTCGGATCCGGGAAGCGCTTCATCAGCAGCTGGGCGGCGCCGTCGGCGCCGATCACCGCGATGCGGGCGGTGGGCCAGGCGAAGTTCAGGTCCGCCGACAGCTGCTTGGAGCCCATCACCGCGTAGCCGCCGCCGTACGCCTTGCGGATGATGATCGTGACCTTGGGGACGTCGGCTTCCACGATCGCGTTGAAGAACCGGCCACCACGTTTGATGATGCCCTTCGTCTCCTCCTCCACACCCGGCATCGCGCCGGGGGTGTCGACCACGAAAACCAGTGGCATGTTGTAGGAGTCGCAGAACCGGATGAAACTGGACGCCTTGTCCGACGCCTCGGTGTCGACCGCGCCGGACATGAACATCGGCTGGTTGGCGATCACCCCGACCGGCCGCCCGTCGACCCGGGCGAACGCGGTGATCATCGCCGGTCCGCGCTGGTCGGCGATCTCGAAGACGTCGCCGTCGTCGAAGATCCGCAGCAGGATCTCGTGCATGTCGTAGGCGGTGTTGTCGGCATCCGGCACGATCGAGTCCAGCTCCAGGTCGTGCGGGGTGATCTCCGGCTCCAGCCCGGGGTTGACGATCGGCGCGTCGTCAAAGGTGTTGGCCGGCAGGAACGACAGGTAGTCGCGCACGTAGGCGAACGCCGCCGCTTCGTCTTCGACCACCTTGTGGATGTTGCCGCGCTGGGCCTGGGTGTCCGCACCGCCCAACTCGTCGAAGGTCACGTCCTCACCGGTGACGTCCTTGATGACGTCGGGGCCGGTGATGAACATGTAGCCCTGGTCGCGCACCGCCACCAGCAGATCGGTCTGGATCGGCGAATACACCGCGCCGCCGGCGCATTTGCCCAGGATGATGGAGATCTCCGGCACCATGCCGCGCAGCATCTCGTGGCGGCGGCCCAGCTCGGCGTACCAGGCCAGCGAGGTCACCGCGTCCTGGATGCGGGCACCGGCGGAGTCGTTGATGCCGATGATCGGGCAGCCGACCATGGCCACCCACTCCATCAGCTTGGCCACCTTGCGGCCGAACATCTCACCGACCGACCCCTGGAACACGGTCTGGTCGTGGCTGAACACCGCGACCGGGCGGCCGTTGATCAGGCCGTGCCCGGTGACCACCCCGTCGCCGAACAGCGCGTTGGGGTCGCCGGGCGTCTTGCACAGCGCGCCGATCTCCAGGAAGGTGCCCGGGTCCACCAGCGCGTGGATGCGGGCGCGGGCACTGGGGATGCCCTTCTTCTCCCGCTTGGCGACGGCCTTCTCACCGCCGGGCTCGGCGGCCAGCGCGAGCTTCTCGTGGAGTTCGGCCAGCAACTCAGCGGTGGTCTTATTGCTCACTGGGTCTCGCTCTCGGCTTGGATGCGGGTGATCGCCTGGCTCATATGCGCCCCGACTTTAGCGATGATCGGCTCGTCGATGGCCTGAATGTGCTCACCACCGATGGGCACGATCTCCAGGTCCTTGACGTACTCGCCCCAGCCGCCGTCGGGCTTGCGGGTCGCGTACGCGGGCTCGAACACGATGGCGTCATCGTGGTAGCGGTCGGCCATGTACAGCGCGACGTATCCGTCGTACGGCTGGATCTCGATGGTGTCCAGGGCTCGGTTGTCCAGGTACGACGTGCGCTGGTGCTCGATGATGCCGCCCGGGATCTCCACACCGCTCTGCGCGACGACGTCCAGCACGAAGCGGACCTGGCCCTCGTCGTCGAGCTTCTCCAGCTCCTCGTAGGGGATCTCCGGGATCTCGACGTTGAAGGTCCGCTCGGCGAATCGGGCGTAGCGGTCCCAGCGGGCGCGCATGCCTTCCTTGCTCTGGTCGATCGGCTCCCCGGGAAGCACCAGGTCGATCAGCCCGACGTAGCGCACCTCGGCGCTGGCCTGCTTGAGGCCGATCGCGCAGGCGTAGGCCAGCGCCCCGCCCAGCGACCAGCCCGCCAGCAGGAACGGACCGTTGTGCAGTTCCAGCAGTTTGGGCACGTACTCGGCGGCGCGCTCCTCGATGGAGCCCTCCACCCGCTCGATGCCGTACACCGGGATGTCATCGGGCAGCCGTTTCATCAGCGGCTCGTAGACCACCGTGGAACCGCCGGCCGGATGGAACACGAACAGCGGGAGCCGGCCGGAACCGTCCTTCGGGGCCCGCAGGGTGCGGACGAAACCGTCCACCACCCCTTCTTCGAGCTGGTCGCGGACGACGGTCGCCAGGCCCTCGATGGTCGTCGCCGACGTCACATCGTCGACGGTGATGGTGCCCTCGGCGCGTTCGGACAGCCGCGCGGCCATCTTCTCGGCCGTCGCATCGTCGAGTCCGGGCAGCTCGTTGAAGATGCCGCCCGGCGACTTGCCGGTGACGATCGCCCAGGTCGCGAACGTGACCCGCTCGGCGGCGTCACGTGGCGGGACGTCGGCGCCCAGCGCCTCGGTCACCGCTTCCTGGGTCAGCACCTTGGCGGCTGCGGCGGCAGCCGTCGCCTTGCTCACGCCCGGACCCTCGGGGTTGGTGGGCGGCGCCGGGACGCCCGGACCCGCGGGGTTGGTGGGCGGCGCCGGGATCGACGCCGCAGCAGCCTCAGGAGTCTCCGCTTCAGCAGCCGGTGCTTCGGCAGCCTCGGGAGCCGCGGTGACAGGGGCGGCGCCGGCCAGCATGGCCGCCTGCTCGGCAGCGATCTCCTCGGCGGTCTGCGTCTGCTGACGCTCGTACATCGCCTCGACCTCGTCGCGGTGCTCGACCGCGTACTTGATCAGCTCCTCGACGTTGTAGAGGTTGGCGTCGCGGACCGCGGTCAGCTGGATCGGCGGCATGTCGAAGTCGTACTCGACGCGGTTCTTGATCCGCACCGCCATCAGCGAGTCCAGACCCAGCTCGATCAGCGGCACCTCCCACGGCAGGTCCTCGGGCTCGTAGCCCATGGCGCCGCCGACGATGGCGCCCAACCGCTGGGCGATGGTCTCCCCGGAGTCCGGCGACCATTTGGCGAAGCCGGCCGCCAGCCCGGCACCCGCGGTCAGGTTGTCCTGCAGGATCGCCGCATCGTCGGGCTTTTCGTCCTCGACCGGAGCGGCAACCGTCGACGTAGCCACCGCGGCACCGGCGCCGACCGCGGCCGGCAGCACCGCCGCCGTGCCCGCGACGCCGCGACTTACGACGGCGTCGTAGACCAGCGTGAACGACTCGTCGATGCGGGCGTGCACCTGCACGGCCGCGCCGCCGGGATGGCGGGTCAGGGTGGTCACCAGCCGCGCGTCGGCGCCGGGCACCGCCCGCTGCTCGGACGCCGAGAGCACCGCGTCCGGAAGCACCATCGCCGCAGCGGCTTTCACCAGCGCGGCCAGGTCGGTGTCGCCGCGCGGCGCGAACTCCCACACGTGCCGGCCGTCGGGCAGCGCCACGTGGCTGCCGGGCATCACCGCGGAGGCGTCGGCGGAGAAGTGCGCGTCCAGCCAGTGCTCCTTGCGCTTGAAGCGGGTCGGCGGGATGTCGGCGAAGTCCGCCGGACCGAGAGCGCGGGTAAACAAAGTGCGCATGTCCAGGTCGTGGCCCAGGACGTACAGCTGCGCCATCGCCGAGATCATCGCCTCGACGTCGTCGACCTTGCGGGCCAGCGTCGCGATCAGCTGCGCGTCGTGCAGACCGGCCGACGCCGTGGTCAGGCCCACCTGCATCAGCGCCACCGGGTTGGGGGCGAGCTCCAGGAAGGTGGTGTAGCCGTTGTCGACGGCGTTGCGGACACCGTGGGTGAAGTAGACGCTGTGCCGCATCCCCTTCTTCCAGTAGTCCACGTCGTGGATCGGCTCGCCGCCGGGCCGCACGTAGCTGCCCTCATGCACCGTCGAGAAGATCGCCACCGACGGCGTCAACGGCTCGATGCCCTGCAGCTCCGCGGAGAATTCGCCGAGCAGCGGATCCATCTGCGAGGTGTGGCCGGCGCCCTTGGTCTGCAGCTTGCGGGCGAAGCGGCCCTCGGCCTCGGCGCGGGCGACGATCGCGTCGATCTGATCGGGCGGACCGCCGATCACCGTCTGGCTGGGCGCGGCGTAGACACACACCTCCAGGCCGGGGAAGTCGCCGAAGACGGTCTTGAGCTCGTCGGCGGAGTACTCGACCAGCGCCATGAAGCGGATGTACTCGCCGAACAGCATCGCTTCGCCCTCGCCCATCAGGTGCGAGCGCGAGCAGATCACCCGGGTGGCATCCGCCAGGGACAGACCACCGGAGAAGTACGCCGACGCCGGCTCACCCAGCGACTGGCCGATCACCGCGGCCGGGCGGGCACCGTGATGCTTGAGCAGCTCGCCCAGCGCGATCTGGATCGCGAAGATGACGACGTTGGACGTCTCGATGCCGTAATCGTGTGAGTCGTCGAGGATCAGCTCGAGCACCGAGTAGCCGCGCTCGTCCTGGATCAGTGCGTCGACCTTCTCGATCCACTCGGCGAAGACCTCGTCGCGCAGGTACAGGTTCTTGCCCATTTTGCGGTGCTGGGCACCGAAACCGGCCATCGTCCACACCGGACCGTTGGTGACCGGCCCGTCGGCGGCGAAGACGTTGGGCTTCTGCTTGCCCTCGGCGACCGCCCGCAGCCCGGCGACGGCTTCGTCGTGGTTGTGCGCCAAAACCACTGCGCGGGAACGCCCGTGGCTGCGCCGCGACAGCGCTCGCCCGATCGACTCCAGCGAGGAGGCCCGGCCCGCTTCGCTGTCGATCCAGTCGGCCAGCTCGGCGGCGGCCGCCTTCTTGCGGGAGGTCAAGAAACCCGAGACCGCCAAGGGGACCAGCGGAACCGGCGGTTCCTCTTCGGCCAGCTCGGCCAGCGCGATCTCTTTGAGCCGCAACGCTTCCTCGGTGACCCCGGGAAGTTCGTATTCCTCGTCGGGTCCGGAAATCACCCGGTCTTCGGAGTCCAGGAACTCGCCGTACTCGTCGAAGCGCACCCCGCCGATCAGCTCGCCGGCCGGCTCGGCGGCCGCTTCGGCAACAGCCCGTTCGTCGGCGACCGGGTCCTTCTCGATGACGTCACGCGGCAGGGTCTCGCGCAGCACCAGGTGCGCGTTGGCGCCGCCGAACCCGAAGCCGGACACCCCGGCAATCGCGTAGCCGGAATAACGCGGCCAGTCGGTGACCTCGGCGGCCACCTTCAGGTGCGCGGCGTCGAAGTCGATGTAGGGGTTGGGCCCGGCGTAGTTGATCGACGGCGGAATCTTGTTGTGCTGCAACGCCAGCACCATCTTGGCCAGGCTGGCCGCACCGGCCGCCGACTCCAGGTGTCCGACATTGGATTTCACCGCCCCCAGCAGCGCGGGCTTGTCGGCGGGCCGACCGCGCCCGACGACCTTGCCCAGGCCCTCGGCCTCGATCGGGTCACCCAGGATGGTGCCGGTGCCGTGCGCCTCGATGTAGTCCACGGTGCGCGGGTCGATGCCGGCATTCTTGTAGGCCTTGCGCAGCACGGCGGCCTGCGCGTCCGGATTGGGTGCCAGCATGCCGTTGGAGCGGCCGTCGTGGTTGATCGCGGACCCGGCGATGACGGCCAGGATCTGGTCGCCGTCGCGCCGGGCGTCGTCGACTCGCTTGAGCACCAACATGCCGGCGCCCTCGGAGCGGGCGTAGCCGTCGGCGTCGGAGGAGAACGACTTGATCCGGCCGTCGGCAGCCAGCACCCCGCCGACCTCGTCGAACCCGACCGTCACCATCGGGGTGATCAGCGCGTTCACCCCGCCGACGATCGCGACGTCGGCTTCGCCGCTGCGCAGCGCCTGCACCCCGGCGTGGGCGGCGACCAGCGAGGACGAGCAGGCGGTGTCGACGTTCACCGACGGACCGTGGAAGTCGTAGAAGTAGGACACCCGGTTGGCGATGATGGAGGTCGCGGTGCCGGTGATGGCGTAGGGGTGGGTGATGCTCGGATCCGACACCGACAGGAACTGGTAGTCGTTGGTGGAGCTGCCGATGTAGACACCGACGGACTGGCCGCGCAGGCTCGACGCCGGGATGCGGGCGTGCTCGAGCGCCTCCCAGGTCAGTTCCAGCGCCATCCGCTGCTGCGGGTCGATGTTGTCGGCCTCCATCTTCGACAACGCGAAGAACTCGGAGTCGAACCCCTTGATGTCTTTGAGATATCCGCCCCGGGTGCGGGCCCTGGCCACCCGCTCGGCGATACGGGGCTCGTCGAGGAACTCCGACCAGCGGCCTTCCGGCGGGTCGGTGATGGCGTCGCGGCCCTCCAGCAGCGCCTGCCACATCTCCTCGGGGGTGTTCATGTCGCCGGGGAAGCGGGTGGCCAGGCCGACCACCGCGATATCGGCGACGTCGGCATCGCGGGACCAGTCGGCGTCGTCGGCGTCGTCCTCCAGCACCGGCTCGCCCTCGACGATCACCGTGGCCAGCGCCTCGATCGTGGGGTGCTGGAAGGCCACCGTGGCCGACAGCGTCACGCCGGTCAGATCCTCGATGTCGGAGGCCATCGCCACCGCGTCACGTGAGGACAGGCCAAGCTCGACCATCGGCGCCGACTCGTTGATGGAATCGGCGGGCTGCCCGGTGGCTTTGGCCACCCAGTTACGCAGCCAGGCCCGCATTTCCGCGACGGTCATCTCGGTCCGGCCCGGGGTGGCGTCGTCCGGTGTCTCAGTCATGTGCAGGCGCCTCCGGTGGGCTATAAGGGGATTTATTCCGCCTGGTCGGGGAAGGAGTTCGGGGCGGTGTTTCCGCCGCGCAGGCTGCCGTCGATGTAAGCCGTGCAGCAGGCACGTCGGCCGATCTTGCCGCTGGAGGTCCGCGGGATCGAGCCCGCCGACACCAGCAGCACGTCGCGCACGGTGACCCCGTGGCGTACCGCGATCGCCGCCCGGATGTCGTCGGCGATGGGCTGGTAGTCCATCTTGTGCGCGCCGGGCGCACGCTCGCCGACGATGACCAGCTGCTCGGAGCTGTCGTCGGCGTCGTAGTGCAGGCCCGAGTGCGGGTTGTCGAACACCTCTTGCGGCAACTGGTTGGCCGGCACCGAGAACGCGGCGACGTAGCCGACGCGCAGCGCGCGGCTGGATTCCTGCGCCGAGTACTCCAGGTCCTGCGGGTAGTGGTTACGACCGTCGACGATCACCAGGTCCTTGACCCGGCCGGTGATGTAGAGGTCCTCGCCGTAGAAGGCGCCGTAGTCGCCGGTGCGCACCCAGAGCCGGTCGTCTTCGGCGCCGTCGGCGTGCGACGGGGTGGTGCGCGACTTCAGCACGTTGTGGAAGGTCTCGCGGGTCTCCTCCGGCTTGTTCCAATAGCCGGTGCCCATGTTGTTGCCGGCGATCCAGATCTCGCCGACCTGACCGTCGGGCAACTCGGTGGCCGACTCGGCGTCGACGATGACCGCCCACTCGTCGATCCCGATCCGGCCGGCCGATGCCTGCGACACCGCGTTCGGCGCCGACGGGTCCACCTCGACGAACCGCTTCTCGTTGTTCAGCACGTCGCGGTCGACGTGGATGATCTTGGGCTTCTCCTCCATCGGGGTGGTGGAGACGAACAGGGTGGCCTCGGCCAGCCCGTAGGACGGCTTGATCGCCTTCTCCTGGAAGCCGTACGGCGCGAACGCCTCGTTGAACTTGCGGATCGACGACGCCGAGACCGGCTCGCTGCCGTTGAGGATGGCCTTGACGTTGCTCAGATCCAGCGCCTCGCCGTCCTTGGGCACCCCGCGGGCCGCGGCGTGTTCGAACGCGAAGTTGGGGGCCGCGGAGATGGTGCCGCCGGTGTCGCCCTCCTTGCGGGCCAGCTCCTTGATCCAGCGGTCGGGCCGGCGCACGAACGCCGCCGGGGTCATGAACGTGCACTGGTAGCCGATCACCGAGGAGATGACGATGGTGATCAGGCCCATGTCGTGGAAGAACGGCAGCCAGGTGACGCCGCGGTCGCCGTCCTTGCCCTCGATGCCGTGGATCACCTGGACGACATTGGTGGGCAGGTTCAGGTGGGTGATCTGCACGCCGGTCGGGGTGCGGGTGGACCCGGAGGTGTACTGCAGGTAGCCGATGGTGTCGGTCTCGGCCGGTACCCGCTCCCAGGTGGCGCCCACCTCCTCGGGGACCGCGTCGACGGCGATGATGCGCGGCCGGTCCTTGGCCGGGCGGCTGCGGAAGAACTTGCGGACGCCTTCGGCGGAGTCGCTGGTGGTCAGGATCGCCGACGGGGTGCAGTCGTCGAGCACCGCGTGCAGGCGACCCACGTGGCCGGGCTCGGCCGGGTCGAACAGCGGCACCGCGATCCGGCCGGCGTACAGCGTGCCGTAGAAGGCCGTCAGGTAGTCCAGGTTCTGCGCGCACAGGATGGCGACCCGGTCACCGGGCTGGGTGACCTGCTGCAGGCGGGCGCCGATGGCGCGGTTGCGGGCGCCGAACTCCGACCAGGAGATGTCGCGGGCCACGCCGTCGCGCTCGGTGGAGAAGTCCAGGAAGCGGTACGCCAGCCGGTCGCCGCGCACCTTGGCCCACCGCTCGACGGTGTTGACCAGACTGCCGTTGTCGGGGAACCGGATCTTGCCGTCCTTGATGAACGGGTTGTGGTACCCCCGGGCCGCCTGGGTCATGCCGCTACTCCTGTTCACGCACTCGTGCCGGCTGCAGCCGACCGCTCATGCTCTTAAAATCTTCTTAATGTTACTGGCCAGTCCGGCGCGCACCAAATCCCGTGCGCCAAATCACTAGGGTACGGCGTGTCGCTGGGCGCCCGGGCGTTCAGCCGTGCTTTGGGGTCGGCGCGTTCTGCACGACGCCGTGCGCCCAGTCCAGCGCCCATTGCGTCGCGGACTTTCCGTTGTCCATCCAGAACTGCGTGGTGGCGTACATCGCATGCACCGGCTGGCCCGCACCGCCGGCCAGGATCTCCAGCGTGCGGGGCAGGTTGGCGATGTTGAAGGCCTCGGGCGGGGCCGAACAGATCAGGTCGTCGGGCGCGCAGATCTCGTTCGTGCGGTCGTTGAGGTCGCCGAACCCGCCGGGACGTTCCCCGGTCATCGTCAACCCGAGGGTGGACAGCATCGGCATGGAGTGCAGGGTGATCTCGGCGCCCTGGCCCGGCGGGGTGGGGCCGATGTCCTTGCCGACGCCCTGCTGGCGACGGCCGTCGGCGATCAGCGTCACGCCCAGCACCAGATCCTCGTCGACCGGCCCCTTGCCGTTGCCGATCTCACCGGCGATGTCCCCGGCGATCACCGCGCCCTGGGAGAACCCGACCAGCACGTAGCCGGTCAGCGGGCAGCGGGTGTTCATGTCGGTGAGCGCCTTGCGGGTGGCCGTGGTGCCCTCGGCGCGACTGTCGTTGTAGGACATCTGGTTGTCGGCGGCGAACGGATTGTGGAACTGCGCGGTGTAGGGCACCGTGAACGTGGCCAGGCGGGCGGCGTCGAACTGCTCGACGATCGGCCCGGTGACGTTGAGCAGCAGCGCGATCGGGAATTCCACCGGATTATGCGGGTCCAGCGCCGGCGAGGACTCCCAGGTGCCCGGCACCGAGATCAGCTCGACGTCGGGGCAGCTGGCGTCCTGGAAGGCCGGCCGCGGCTTGTGTGGCCGCGACGTCGGGCCGGACGTCGTCGGGGGCACCGCGATCGGTGGTTCGGGGCTGGGCGGCGTGGCGGGGCGACGGATCCAGATCACCACCGCGACGAGGACCAGCGCTACCGCGACCCCCATGGAGATCGCCGCAACCCAGCCGAGAATGCGGCGCCTTTTGCGCCGGGAATTGTTCGCCATGGTCTCCTGCTCACGGTGGGCTAGCTCCTCCACCGTACCGAGCGGCCGCTCACCGCATTGACCCTGCGTCTGTGGCGTTGGCTACTCGCACTTCTGCGCCCTGGGCGCAGGGTCAACGCGGCCGGGTCAGCGGATGGCGCCGACGATGTCGCCGGTCATGGCGCCCAGCTGCGAGCTCCAGGCCCCCCAGCCGTTGTCGCCACCGGGGAAGTCGAAGTGGCCGTTGTGTCCACCGACATTGCGGTACTGCTGGTAGAAGAACCGGCCGCTGCCGGTGGCGACGGCCTCCTGGCCGATCATCGCGGCCGGGTCGCTGGCGCCGCCGGTGCCGTTGTACACCCAGACCCGGGTGTTGTTCTGGGCCAGCATGTCCGCGTGCACCCACGGGTCGTGCCACTTCCACCGGCCCAGCTGGGGCGCGCCCCACATGCCGTTGGCGTCGACGCCGCCGAACTGCGCCAAGCCCGCGGTGATGGCGCCGTTGTCCTGGGTGCGCGACGGGTACAGGAAACCCGACAGCGAACCGGCGAAGCCGTAGCGGTCCGGGTGGAAGGCGGCCAGCGCCATCGCGGCATAGCCGCCCTGGGCGGCGCCGACCGCGGCGTGCCCGCCCGGGGCCAGGCCCTTGTTGGCGGCCAGCCAGTCGGGCAGTTCGCTGGACAAGAAGGTGTCCCACTGCTTGGAGCCGTCGTTCTCCCAGTCGGTGTACATGCTGAATGCGCCGCCGGCCGGTGCGGCGACCGAGACGCCCTTACCGGCCAGGGTGCCCATCGCGTTGCCGACGGTCACCCAGTTGCTGACGTCGGGTCCGGCGTTGAACGGGTCGAGCATGACCACGGCGTGCGGGCCGCCGGCCAGGAACGCCACCGGGATGTCACGACCCATCGCCGCCGACGGCACCATCAACGTCTCGTAGGCGGCGTGGGCGGTGCCGGTGGAGCCGGCCGCGGTGGTCACACCCCACAGCCCGAGGGCCAGGGCTGCCGTGCACATCATCCGGAGCAGAATCGACAACCCGTTCCTCGCCACTTTCAGCCACCTCACTCAATCGTCGCTTGCCTTCGCCGCGCCCGCGTGAACCCCCGGCCCGCCCGCAAGGTAGTGAACCATACCCGGCGGGGACCGAGGCCGGAAACGGCCAACGGCGGCGACCTGGACGGTCGCCGCCGTTGGCGGTTAGTGCTATCGGGCTAGTTGCCCTGCGTCTCCGCAGTGCCACCGCCAGGCGTGGCGCCCAACACCCGCTGCACGTCAGGCTTCATGGCCTGCAGCTGCTGGCCCCAGTAGCCCCAGTCGTGGGTACCGGAGTCCGGGAAGTTGAACACCGCGTTGTGGCCACCGGCCGCAATGTAGTTGTCCTGGAACGTCTTGTTGGTGCGGATGGTCAGCTTCTCCAGGAACTCGGCCGGCAGGTTGCTGCCACCCAGCTCGTTGGGGGTGCCGTTACCGCAGTACACCCACAGGCGGGTGTTGTTGGCGACCAGCTTGGACATGTTGACCATCGGGTCGTTGCGCTGCCAGGCCGGGTCGCTGGACGGACCCCACATGTCGTCGGCCTTGTAGCCGCCGGCGTCACCCATGGACATGTTGACCAGGCCGGGCCACCAGCCCTCGGACAGGTTCAGGAAGCCCGACATCGAGCCGGCGTACACGAACTGGTCGGGGTGGTAGATCGCCAGCGTCATCGCGGCCGAACCGGCCATCGACAGACCGACCGCGGCGCTGCCGGTGGACTTGACGCTGTGGTTGGCCGACAAGTAGGCGGGCAGCTCGCTGGTCAGGAAGGTCTCCCACTTGTAGGTGGAGCATCCGGCCTTACCGCACGCCGGGCGGTACCAGTCGCTGTAGAAGCTGGACTGACCGCCGACGGGCATCACCATCGACACACCCGAGCCGTAGTACCACTCGAACGCCGGGGTGTTGATGTCCCAGCCGTTGAAGTCGTCCTGGGCACGCAGACCGTCCAGCATGTAGATGGCCGGCGAGTTGGCGCCACCGCTCTGGAACTGAACCTTGATGTCGCGACCCATCCCGGCCGACGGCACCTGCAGGTACTCGACGGGCAGCCCGGGCCGGGAGAACGCCTCCGCCGTCGCGGAACCGCCGACAACGCCGATGGCACCCGACAGCAGGGCCGCACCCGCGGCAGCGACTGCAAGCCGGCGCGGCATGTCCTTCGCCGCGGCGGCAAACCTGTTCACCAGCTTCATTCTTGCTTTCCTCATCCTTTGTTAGGCCAATCCTGTTGGTCCAACTGCATGCGCAGGGCGCAGCAGATCCCGTGTAGTCAACCACAACTCTGTGGAAACTCTCTCATCGACGATCGCTGACCCACGCGCCACGCGGGCCTGCGCCGGAAGCCGGAAATCGTCGGCTTCGCTATGCTCACCGGGCAGTTGTTGCCGGTGAGAACTTGGATGCGGCGTTGCTGCCTTGCACCACCGGCGGGTTGTGTCCTGGAAGCATTTTGTGACGCTGGTAACAATCGCGTCGCGCCAGTGAATCCCCCCGGATTTCGAGAAGACAGTAGATCGGCCGCGCGGCGGCTTTGTCAAACGCACCCCCATGCCGAGCGGCACTTTCACGACGCAACACGCCGCGGACGCGTCGTGAAAGTACCGCTCGCGGACGCTGTGCGCGCTCAGGGCCCGGTCGCGGGCATACCGGTATACGGCGGGCCGGTGTTCGACGGGACATCGGGGATGTCCAGCCCGCAGCGGATCAGCTCGTAACGCGGTACCCGGTTGATCCGGTACTTGGTGAACGAATAGGCGTGCAGCAGGTTGGAGGTGAACCGGTGCAGCCCCATCGGCCCGCGCACCGAGTTCAGTACCTGCGCGGTGGCCGGACACTGCAACGCCGCCTCGGCCTGGGCGACCCACGCCTGGTCGAGGTACCCCGGCACGCCGGGGTACCACTTCACCCAGGGGCCGTCGGCGATCACCCAGTCGGGGAACAGGTTCTTGTCGTGGCCGATCCGGCCGTGCTGCAGCCGTTCGGTGTGCGCGGCCAGCGGATTCACCAGCCCGATCTGGTCGAGCACCCGCACGTCGAGCCCGACGTTCATGCCCAACATGCCCAGGTTGGTGAAGAACACCGCGTGCGGGGTCGGCCCGCCGGGCAGGGTTCCGGGCGGGATCGGCTGGATGGGCGGGACGACGTCCCACTGGTCGTAGTTGCCCGCCGGCAACAGCAGCGCCCCCTCCGGGGTGTGCTCCAGGGTGGTCACCACCGCGCGCATCCGCGGATAGTCCAGGTAGTCCTCGCCGGTCAGGGGATGGGCATGTCCGGTGGCCTGGGAGTAGAACCGGCGCTCGTCGACGATCCCCGACTCGGTGACGCGGGTGGCGTCGTCCCCCAGCCCGGAGGAGTTCGCCGCCCAGATCGACCAGCCCACCACGCCCAGCCACAGCACCGAGACCGCGCTGGTGAACAGGTAGCCGGCCTGGCGGGAGTAGCGCACCCCGTCGGGCAGCATCACCGGGATCACCGCCACCGGGGTGAGCAGACACAGCAGCGGGAACAGCAGCACCCGGCCGTGCATGAAGTCGCCGCCCTGGCGGATCCAATACGCGGCCTGCAGCAGCCCGCTGATCATGATGAACACCACCACCGAGGACGGGCTTTGAATGATGCGGGCCAGCAGGCTGTAGCTCGGCGGCACCCGGCGGCGAATCCACCACGCCCGGCTGCGGGTGGCGGCCAGCGACAGGCCCAGCGCCAGCAGCAGCACCACCGGGGCCCACAGCGCATAGGGCCGGTTGAAGTTGGTCAGGTAGGTGATGCCCTGCGACCACTTGTCGCCGGCGGCGTCCTTGGCCACCGCGGTGGCCGGCACCAGCAGCCCGTAGTAGCCCATCCGGAAGATCTGGTAGGCCACCGGCAGCAGCCCGCCGGCCGCGATGATCAGCGCCCGCCGCTGCCAGCCCTGTGCGGCGATCAGCATCATGATCAGCGCGCCGCCGCCCAGCAGCGCCAATTCGGGGCGGACCAGCACCGACAGCCCGGACACGAACGCCAACGCCCCGGCGAACACCCATCCGGCCGGGCGTCCCCGCAGGGCCTGCGACCAGCACACCAGCATCCACCAGAACAGTCCGAACCAGGCCACCACCAGTCCGTTCTCCAAACCGGAGGTGGCGAAGTCGCGGGCCGGCGGCACCGCGATGTAGGCCAGCACCCCGGCCGGCAGCAGCACCGCGCGCCGTCCCTGCAGGCTGGGGGCGTACAACCGCGCGGTGCCCAGCATGATCAGGGCCACCCCCGCCACCGACAGCACCAGGGTGGTGGTCAGCACGACGTACTCCAGCCGCATCGGCCCGGCCAGCCAGCTTCCCGCATACAGCAGAAACGTCCAGACCGTGGAGGTGTTGGCCTCGACGCGTTCACCCGCGTTGAACACCGGTCCGTTACCGGCCAGCAGGTTGCGCACCGTGCGCAGCACGATCAGCCCGTCATCGGAGATCCAGCGTCGTTGCCAGGCGCCCCAGCCGAACAGCGCCATCACGGTGGCCACGCTCACCCACAGGCTGACCCGGACCACCACGTCGTAGGGGAACGCCGGCCAGCCTGCGGCCAGCGGCGGCTCCGGGCGGCGTGCCGCGCTAGCCGAACGCAACGGCTGCACCGATGGTTCCGAGCCAGGCCAGCACCAGCAGTTGCAGCATCCGGTCATGCCGCAGGATGTCCTCGGCTTCGCCGGCCAGCCCGCCGTCGACGTCGACCGCATAGCGCAGGACCGCGATGGTGATCGGGACGATCGACACCGCAAACCACGAACCCGAGCCATTGTCGCGCTCGAAGGCGAACAGCGAGTAGCACACCACCATGGCGGTGGCCGCCAGCGTCCAGACGAAACGCAGGTAGGTATTGGTGTAGCTCTCCAGCGACTTGCGGATCTTGGCCCCGGTGCGTTCGGCCAGCTGCAGTTCGGCGTAGCGCTTGCCGGCCACCATGAACAGCGAGCCGAACGCCATCACCAGCAGGAACCACTGGGACAGGTAGATGTCGGCGGCCACGCCGCCGGCGATGGCCCGGATCAGAAATCCCGAGGAGACGATGCAGATATCCAGCACTGCTTGATGTTTGAGCCCGAAGCAGTAGGCCAGCTGGATCGCCAGATAGATCGCCATCACCAGGGCCAGGTTCGGTGTCAGCCACCAAGCCAGGCCCAGCGACACCGCCGCCAGTACCGCGGCTAGGACGTAGGCCAACGACTCGGGTACCACCCCGGCAGCGATCGGCCGGAACCGCTTGGTGGGGTGCGCCCGGTCGGCTTCCACGTCGCGGGCGTCGTTGACCAGATAGGTCGATGAGGCCGCCAGGGAGAACACCACGAATGCGATCAGCACCTTGAACGCCAGGTCGGCGTAGTCGTAGTGCACGCCGCGGCCGAGCGCGGCCAGCGGTGCGGCGATCACCAGAACGTTCTTCACCCACTGCCGTGGCCGCAACGCCTTGATGACGCCGGTGACCAGGTTGGCCGGCGGGCCGGGCTCCGACACTTGGTCTTCAGTTTCTGCACTCATCGCGACTCTCCCGAGTTGTCCAGCCGGATTGCGGCCGCGGCGACCGCGGCACCGACCGCGGCGCCCACCACGACATCACTGGGATAGTGCACCCCGAGCACCATCCGGGACAGCGCCATCGGCGGCACCAGCACGGCCGGCAGCAGCGGCAGCCCGGCGGCGCGACCCAGCAGGATCGCCGCCGCGGTGGTGGAGGTGGCGTGCGCGGACGGGAAGCTCAAAGCACTCGGGGTGCCGACGTTGACCGCGATTCCCGGGTGGTTCGGGCGTTTGCGGCGGACCACCCGCTTGATGACCACCGCCGCAGCGTGCGCGGCCAGCGTCCCGGCGCCGGCCAGCAGCCAGGCGCGGCGCCGGCTTGGCTGGGCCAGCGCGCCGGCCGCCGACACCGCCAGCCAGCCCAGGGCATGCTCGCCGAAGTGCGACATGGCCCGCGCGGTGGTCAGTACGCCGGGTTGATCGGCCAACGCCGACTGCACCGCCACCAATGCGGCCGCCTCGCCGCGCGCCGGCTCAGTCACGGCCCGACGCGGTATCGATCAGCACCGATTCCCATTGGTGGGTGCTGGACAGGACCGGCAGTGCCGACCGGTAGGTGCGGCGCAACGTGTCGAAGCGGCGCGCCAGCTGGCGCTGCCGGCGCAGCGACTGCCACAGCAGCGACGCCATCTTGGCGCGGTCGCGCTGGCGGTAGACCACGCCGCGGCCATCGGCGGTGGTGACGGTGACCCCGTCCTGGGTGCACAGCAAGAACCAGCGGGCGTCCTGGGTCGGCACGTTGAGCTGCGGACGATGGTGATGGGTGGGGTCTTCCCGCTTCATCTGGTGGGCGATGCCGCGGATCAGCCGGTAGCCGATGGCCAGCGGGTTCACCGGCGGCTTCATCGCCCGGTGCATCCGCGACGGCGCCGGCAGCTCGCTGGCCGCCGGCAGCACCACCGCGTCGGGGAAGGTCTTGCGCATCGCGTGCACGTCGGGCAGCGCCGACTCCAGGATCGAGAAGATGTGCTCGGGACCGGCCAGGAAGTCGTCGATCGCCTTGTTCTGGATGGCGACCGTCGAATATTCCAGGCAGGCAAGGTGTTTCAGGGTTGCCTTGAGGTGGCTGCGGATCAGGCCGCTGACGTCACCGTTCCAGTGCAGGGCGGCCACCACCAGCCGGTTGCGCAGGTGGAAGTAGGCCTGCCAGTCGATGGCGTCGTCCTTGTCGCTCCAGGCCATGTGCCAGATCGCCGCGCCGGGCAGGGTGACGGTGGCGTAGCCGTGTTCGCGGGCGCGCAGCCCGTATTCGGCGTCGTCCCACTTGATGAACGACGGCACCGGCTGGCCGAGCTCCTCGGCGACGGCACGCGGGATCATGCACATCCACCAGCCGTTGAAGTCGACGTCGATGCGCCGGTGCAGCTCCTCGGTCTCGGCGAGGGGGTCCTCGGCGAAGTTGTGGTCGTACTCGGTGTGCGGGGCGTTGGTCCACATGAACACGCTCGCGTCGACGACCTCGCCCATCACGTGCAGGTGCGAGGGCTCCTGCAGGTTGAGCATCTGCCCGCCGACCAGGATCGGATCCTTGGCGAACCGGCTGAGCGCCAGCGCCCGCAGGATCGAATCCGGCTCGATGCGGATGTCGTCGTCCATGAACAGGATCTGGTCGCAGTCGGTGTTCTTCAACGCCTCGTACATCACCCGGCTGTAGCCGCCGGAGCCGCCCAGGTTGGGCTGGTTGTGGATGGACAGCCGGGTGCCCAGGGCGGCGGCCGCCGCCGGGAAGTCCGGATGGTCGCGCACCTTGCGGGTGCCCTGATCGGGCACGATCACCGCGCCGATCACCTCGTCCACCAACGGGTCCGAGGTCAGCGCGGCCAGCGCGTTGACGCAGTCGTCGGGCCGGTTGAACGTCGGGATGCCGACGGTGACGTTGGCCTTGCCGGGCGCCTCGCACGGCGCGAACCAGCCGGCGCTGTGCAGGGTGACCGCCGAGTCGGTGGTGATGTCGAACCAGATCCAGCCGCCGTCCTCGAAGGGCTGCAGCCCGACCTCGAACTCGACGACGGCCGGACCGCCGTCCGCCGCGCTGGACACCGCCCGCCCGTCGACCGCGATGCGGGCGCCGGTGGCCTTGGAGCGGTACACGTCGATGCGGGCGGACCCGGTCAACTCAACCCGCAGCACCACGGATTGCAGCGTCGACCAGCGCCGCCAGTACGACGCCGGGAACGCGTTGAAGTACGTCGCGAACGACACCTCGGACTCCGTGCCGATCTCCAGGCTGGTCCGGGTCAGCGGATGGGCGCGGCGGCTGTTGGTCGTCGACTCCGCGATGTAGAGCTTGCGCACGTCCAGCGGCTCGCCGTGGCGGGGCAGGATGACCCGCGCGAGCTGGCTCACGGCCGCCGTGCCGGGGTTGTCAGACATCAGTACTGCTTTCGTTTCTGTCCAGCGGCACACCGTCGCGCAGGTGCGGCGCCAAGACGTTGTCGTACATATTCAGCGCACTGGCGATGGCCATGTGCATATCCAGATACTGGTAGGTGCCCAGCCGGCCCCCGAACAGCACCCGCGACGACGTCGTCTCGGCCTTCGCGCGGTTACGGTAGGCGGCCAGCAGCGCGCGGTCGGCTTCGGTGTTGATCGGGTAGTACGGCTCGTCGTCGTCCTCGGCGAAGCGGGAGAACTCCCGCATGATCACCGTCTTGTCGCCTGGGTAGTCGCGTTCGGGGTGGAAGTGGCGGAACTCGTGGATGCGGGTGAACGGCACGTCCGGGTCGTTGTAGTTCATCACCGGGGTGCCCTGGAAGTCGCCGGTCGCCAGCACCTCGAGCTCGAAATCCAGGGTGCGCCAGCCCAGCCGGCCCTCGGCGTAGCCGAAGTAGCGGTCCAGCGGACCGGTATAGACAACCGGGGCATCCGGACATGTCGCACGCAACTCGTCGCGGACGTCGAACCAGTCGGTGTCCAGCCGGACCTCGATGCGGTCGTCGGCTGCCATCTTCTGCAGCCAGGCGGTGTAGCCGTCGACCGGCAGGCCCTCATAGGTGTCGTTGAAGTAGCGGTTGTCGAAGGTGTAGCGGACCGGCAGCCGGGTGATGTTGGCTGCCGGCAACTCGGTCGGGTCGGTCTGCCACTGCTTGGCGGTGTAGCCCTTGACGAACGCCTCGTAGAGCGGGCGGCCGATCAGCGAGATCGCCTTCTCCTCCAGGTTCTGCGCGTCGGCGGTGTTGATCTCGGCGGCCTGCTCGGCGATCAGGGCCCGGGCCTCGTCGGGGGAGAAGTAGCGGCCGAAGAACTGCGAGACCAGGCCCAGCCCCATCGGGAACTGGTAGGACTGCCCGTTGTGCATCGCGAACACCCGGTGCTGGTAGCCGGTGAACTCGGTGAACTGGCGGACGTAGTCCCAGACCCGGGTGTTGGAGGTGTGGAACAGGTGCGCGCCGTACTTGTGCACCTCGATGCCGGTCTGCGGCTCGGCTTCGGAGTAGGCGTTGCCGCCGATATGCGGGCGCTGCTCGACGACAAGGACGCGCTTGTCGAGCTGCGTGGCCACGCGCTCGGCGATGGTCAGGCCGAAGAATCCGGAGCCGACGACATAGAGGTCATAGCGTCTAGGAGGGGAAGTCATCGGCGCCTAGGGTATCCGACCGCACCGGCATGGCCCGATTCGCAACGGCGGCGGAGGTGCGACGCAGTTTAGGTCGCGATTGCCTCACGATTCGATCTCGTCACACCAGTAACAACTGTCACGTCCGTACCATCGACAGTGTCGGCTTCCCGCCGCAAACGCCCCAAGATATTGAGGAGACTTCCGTGCCGAATCGACGTCGACGCAGGCTCTCGACAGCCGCAAGTGCGGTCGCCGCCCTGGCCGTTGCGAGTCCTTTTGCCGTAATCGCTGTTTCTGAATTGACCGCCACGCCACAACATCAGGAGTTCGTCCCGGCCGCGTCGATCACCGACCTGCCCAACGAGCTGATGTCGGCCCTGTCGCAGGGCTTGTCGCAGTTCGGGATCAACCTGCCGACCGGGCTGGCCGGCGGGACGGGGGCCGGTGCCTACCCGGGGATGTCGCCCGGCCTGACCTCGCCTGGTCTGGGAACCCCGGGGCTCACCTCGCCCGGCCTGACCTCGCCCGGTTTGACCTCGCCTGGTCTGGGAACCCCGGGGCTCACCTCGCCCGGCCTGGGAACTCCTGGCCTGACGTCGCCCGGCCTGGGGACCCCCGGCCTGACCTCGCCCGGCCTGGGAACCCCCGGTCTGACCACGCCCGGCGCCGCACCGGGACTGACCTCTCCGGGTCTGACCGACCCGGCGCTGAGCAACCCCGTCGTTTCCGACCCCAGCCTGACCAGTCCGACCGGCGGTCTGCCCGGCGCCTTGCCCGGCGGTCTCGGGGCGACGAACCCGGCGGGCCTGGGCACGCCCGGCCTGGGCACCCCTGGCCTCGGCACCCCGGGCCTGACCGACCCGACGCTGGGCGGCTACCCGGGTGCCGGCGCCTACACGCCGGTCGGGCTGACCGGCCCCAACGAAGTGCCGATCACCGCACCGGTCGGGTTGGACCCCGGCCTGGGCGGGACCTACCCGATCCTGGGTGACCCGTCGCTGGGTGCGATGCCGCAAAGCGCCCCGAGTGGCGGCATTGTCAGCGACGTGATGAGTGCCGCGAACCAACTGGGTGCCGGCCAGGCGATCGACCTGCTCAAGGGCATGGTGATGCCGTCGATCACCCAGGCCATGCAGGGGGCCGGTGGAGCCGCGGCCGCTCCGGCCGCCATTGGTGAGGCCGCGTCCGCGGCCGGCGACGTGGCCACGGTGGCGCCGATAGCCTGAGACCTATCGCGAAACGGCACCGCAGGGTCGCACTCTGCGGTGCCGTTGCCACATTGGTGGACAAAAACACCGTGTCATAACAACAGTCACACCTGACACATCCGTAACATCAGGGCGTGCTGTCTCGCCCACCGACCGCCGTGTTGACCGCCATTGCGGCGACCGCGGTGTTGTTGCCCTGGGCGCTCGACCGTCACCACGACGAACGGGCTGCCGCGCCCCCGCGCGTGGCGACCCAGCTGGCCGAACGGCCGCTGCCCGGCGTCGGTGGCGGGGTGACCATCCGCGAGGTCGGTCAACAGACCCCGTTCTCCATGGTCGCGCTGACCGGCACGGATCTCACCGGCACCTCGGCGCGGGTACGGGCCAAACGCACCGACGGGTCGTGGGGGCCCTGGTACGACACCGAGACGTTGGACGCCGGCGCCTCGCCGGGTCCGCACGGCACCGAACCGGTGTTCGTCGGGCTGACCACCTCCGTGCAGATCTCGGTCAGCCGGCCCGAGGGCTCGGCGGTCACGCCGACGCAGCAGGAGAAGGCCGCACCCGCCCTGGGCTACCGTCCGGCCGCTGTTGAAGCACCCCTCGGCCCGAGTTTCTCGGCCGTGCTGATCAGTCCGCCGCGCGCCCCGGTCGACATCCAGTGGACCCCGCCGACGGGCGTCGTGGTGCCCGGCCAGCCGCCCGCCATCATCAGCCGTGTGCAGTGGGGCGCCGATGAGGGGATGCGGTGCGGCGGCACGGAGTACGACCCGGCGGTCCGCGCTGCGGTGGTCCACCACACCGCCGAGGGCAACGACTACCAGCCGGAGGACTCGCCGGGCATCGTGCAGGCGATTTACGCGTATCACACCCAGACGCTGGGCTGGTGCGACATCGCCTACAACGCGCTGGTCGACCGGTACGGGCAGGTCTTCGAAGGCCGGGCCGGCGGTATCGCCCGACCCGTCGAGGGCGCCCACACCGGAGGCTTCAACCGCGACACCTGGGGTGTGGCGATGATCGGCAACTTCGAAGCCGAGCCGCCCACCCCGATCCAGATCCGCAACCTGGGCCGGTTGCTGGGCTGGCGGCTGGGATTGGCCGGGGTCGACCCGCTGGGCACCGCGGTGCTGGTGTCCGAGGGCGGCTCCTACACCCACTTCGGCCGCGGC
This sequence comes from Mycobacterium sp. NGS50, assembly GCF_059812545.1. Classification (NCBI taxonomy): domain Bacteria; kingdom Bacillati; phylum Actinomycetota; class Actinomycetes; order Mycobacteriales; family Mycobacteriaceae; genus Mycobacterium; species Mycobacterium sp. NGS50. Next base: position 98,940 of record NZ_JCALCW010000006.1, on the reverse strand, counting down.
GCCGCCGCCACGCTGCCGGCCATCTTCACCCACCGCGATGTGGGCGCCACCGAATGCCCGGGCAATGCCGGATATGCGGCGCTCGACGAAATCCGCGCCTACGCGGCGCGATTCAACACGCCACCCAGCCCCGATGAGTTGGCCGCGGCGCTGCAGGGCGGCGCGATCTACGCCCGGTGGCAGGACATGGGCGGCATGAACAGCGTGCTCGGCGCGCCCACGTCCGCGGAGCTGCCGGCGGAGGGCGAGGCGCGCTACGCCACCTTCGAGCACGGCGCGATGTACTGGTCGCCGGAGGTCGGAACCCAGCCGATCATGGGGGCCCTGCTGGCGGCCTGGGCGTCACTGGGCTATGAGCGGGGGCCGCTGGGCTTGCCGACCAGCGCGGAGTTCGCCGAGCCGATGTGGATCGGACAGAACTTCCAGCACGGGGCCCTGACGTTCGACCGGCTCAACGGCACCGTCATCCGGATCACCGACGGGATCCCGCAGCCGCTGCTGCCGCCACCGCCGGAGGGCGCCGAGGATGTGCCCGCCGAACACTTCACGCCGGTCACCTGAGTTCCCGACGCTGGGCCACGCTGGTCCCACACCGGCCTCACGAGTCACGAGATCCGGAGCATGTGTCGATCTGCCCGCGGCTGAGCGACAACCGAGGCATCGGCCCAGGTGGGGGCGAACGGGCTGCCTCGAGTGTGGTCACATGCGCTCCATCGATCTCGCCTGCATCAGCTGTCGCAGATTGTCGCTGTTCAGCGGGCGCCCGCCTACCAGCGACAACGCGGTGTCTCCGGAGGGCGTTCGGCGCCGGGACTCGACTTCGTCGCGCAGCGCCATCACCCGCCGGTGAATCCGGTGCTCGGTGCCGCGTGGCATCCAGCCCGGGCCGTAGCGCCCGCGTCCCCGGCAGCGCACCCTGCTGTGTCCGCGCTCCCAACGCAACGCGTCGGATATGACCTTGGAGGCGCGCCCGGAAACCCCGAAGCCCTGGGACTCCAAGGCGGCGGCCAATTCGGCGACCGTGGCAGGACCGTGGTTGAACAGATGCAGTGTCAGTAGGTAGCGCAGTTCGATTCCCCGCACCGTTCGTGTTGTGCTCATGACCCGAAAGTGGCACGGACCTCCGACATCGACCCGGTTGTCGCTACGAGCCGGGCACCCGCCGAGCAGCGACAATCCGTAACGCACGAGCCTGCTGAGGCGTCAGTGCCGCATGAGAAAGCGGGCCAGTTCGGCCACCTGCGGAAACGCCGAAAAGTCGCTCAGAGGCGGGCAGATCGGCACATGTCGGCGGAGCCGTGACGAAAGTGGCGAATGAGGCGCCAACCGGCTACATCCACCACCGCTCGAGCACCCGGGCCACCCCGTCGTCGGTGTTGGCCGTGGTGACCTCATCGGCGGCAGCTTTCACGTCGGGATCGGCGTTGCCCATCGCCACCCCGTGCCCGGCCGCCCGCAGCATCGGCAGATCGTTGGGCATGTCCCCGAACGCCAGCACCGCGTCGTCGCCGATGCCCAGCGGGCCGGCAACCTGCCGGACCCCGGTGGCCTTGCTGATGCCGGCCGGCACGATCTCGAGCAGGCCGTTGTTGGTGGAGTAGGTCAGCTCGGCGACGGCGCCGATCTGGCCGGCCAGCGCATCGGCCATATCCGCGCTGGTGGCGCCCGCCTTGCGGATCAGCAGTTTGATCGCCGGCGCCGACAGCAGGTCCTCGATCGAGACCTCGGTGTTGTCCGGGTTGAGCCAGGCGTGTTCGTAGCCCGGTGAGCTGACGAACTGCGGGGTCGCCGCGTCGTGCGCGGTGGTGCCGATCCGTTCGACGGCCAGCCCGGCGTCCGGGATGACGCGGGTGGCGATCGCGGCCAACTCCTGCAGCGCCGCGGCCGACAGGGTGTGCGCCGAAACCACCCGATCGGTGTCCGGGTCGTAGATCACCGCGCCGTTGGCGCACACCGCCATCGGCGCAAACCCGAGTGCGTCGACCACCGGAGAGATCCACCGCGGCGGCCGACCGGTGGCCAGCACGAAGCGGGCACCCCCGGCTACCGCGGCGCGCACCGCACTGCGGGTGCGGGGACTGACTGACTCGTCGGCGCGGAGCAGGGTGCCGTCGACGTCGCTGGCGATCAGCGCCGGCGTCATCAACGGGCGGAGCGCCTGCGCCGCCGGCCGCGATCCACCGCAGCAGGCTCGGCGCGTTGGCGCGCGAGCTCGGCGAGTTCGATCTCCCGCATCGCCAACGCCTGCGCCATGCTGGGTGCGCCGCCGCCCAACCGTTCGGGCACCCAGTACTCGCCGGGCGGGTGCGGGTACTCCTCCTGGGTCTGGTGCAGCAGCAGATTCATCCGGGCGTGCAGCTCAGCGGTGGTCTGCTCGGCGTCGTCGCCGGCGTGGATCGGTTCGCCGAATCTCGCGGTGATCGGAATTTTGTTGCGCCACAGCTTCTTCGGATGATCCTTGGTCCAGATGCGCTGGGCGCCCCACACGATGCACGGGATGATCGGGACACCGGCCGCCTGGGCCATCCGGGCGGTGCCGGTCTTGAACTCCTTGAGCTCGAAGCTGCGGCTGATGGTGGCTTCGGGATGTACCCCCACCAGTTCGCCCTCCTGCAGCCGCTGCACCGCGACCGCATACGAGTCGTGACCCTCGCTGCGGTTCACCGGGATGAGCCCGATGTTCTTGATGACGAAGTTGACCGAGCGCACCTTCTGCATCTCGGCCTTGATCATGAACCGCAGCCGACGGCCACGGTGCAGGGCCGCCAGCGACGCGGGCAGCCAATCCACGTAACTGGTGTGGTTCAACGCGAGCAGGGCGCCACCCCGCTCGGGAACATTCTCCAGGCCCAGGTAGGTGATCTTGGTTCCGTTGATCGCGACAACCGCCGGGACCAGGAACTCCAGCGTGCGTGTTACCGGCTCTGCCATACCCGCCCCCTACTCCGCGGCGCCCGAGGACCGCTGGGCGGCGCGGGCCGCCCGCTCCGCGGCTTCCTGCGCGTCCAGCCGCGTTGCCTCCGCCAGCGACGGCGCACCGCCGCCGAGCCGGCGCGGCACCCAGAACTCGCCGGCCGGGTGCGGCCCGTAGGCGTCTTGCACCTGCTCCAGCAGGTGCTGCATCCGGGAGTGCAGCAGCGCGGTCAACTCGGGGGCCGGCAGTGTCGGCTCGATCGGCTCGCCCACCGCGATGGAGACCGGCACCTTGGGGCGGTACAGGTTCTTGGGGTGGTCCTTGGTCCAGATCCGCTGGGCGCCCCAGACAATGTGCGGGATGATCGGCACCCCGGCCGCGATCGCCATCCGGGCGGCACCGGATTTGAACTCCTTGATCTCGAAGCTGCGGCTGATCGTCGCTTCGGGGTAGACGCCGACCAGTTCACCGTTCTTGAGGTTCTCGCAGGCCGCGTCGAACGAGGCGGCGCCGTTCTTGCGGTCCACCGCGATGTGCCGGCAGCCGCGCATAATCGGCCCGGTGATCTTGTTGTCGAAGACTTCCTGCTTGGCCATGAACCGCACCTTGCGGCCCAACCCCTGGCGGAAGGTCGGCAACCCGGCGAAGGTGAAGTCGAAGTACCCGGTGTGGTTGATGGCGATCACCGCGCCCCCGGTCTTCGGCACGTTCTCCACGCCCGTGACGGTGAACTTCAACCCCTGCAGGCGCCACGCCATCCGCGCGCATTTGATGACCGTCCCGTATACCGGTTCCACAATGACCCAGCCTAAGGGATGTGCGCACCGGTCAGGATGGTGATCTGGCCCGCTGCCCGATTCCCCGACGGCCACCGGGGCAGCGGCCCGAGGGTGGGCGGTACGCCGGGGTCGCCGGCCGCCGGGCACCGCGACCCAGCCCGCTAAGCTCGGGGTGCCACCCCCACCGCATCGAGAGGCATCAGTGCAGGTCACCAGCATCGGCCACGCCGGATTCCGGATCGAGACCCACGCGGGCAGCATCCTGTGCGACCCCTGGGTCAACCCGGCGTACTTCGCCTCATGGTTCCCGTTCCCCGACAACAGCACCCTGGACTGGGATGCACTCGGCGACTGCGACTACCTCTACATCTCGCATCTGCACCACGACCACTTCGATCCGCGCCACCTGGCGGCCCACGTCAACAAGGACGCCACCGTGCTGCTGCCGGACTTCCCGGTGCCCGATCTGCGCGGCGCGCTGGAGAAGCTGGGATTCCACCGGTTCTTCGAGACCACCGACTCGGTCAAGCACACCGTCGCCGGGCCCAAGGGCGAGCTGGACGTGATGATCATCGCGCTGCGCGCCCCCGCCGACGGCCCGATCGGCGACTCGGGGCTGGTGGTAGCGGACGGCCGTACCACCCTTTTCAATATGAACGACGCCCGACCGGTGGACCTCGAGGTGGTCGACGCCGAATTCGGCCACGTCGACGTGCACATGCTGCAGTACTCCGGCGCGATCTGGTACCCGATGGTCTACGACATGCCGGCCCGGGCCAAGGAGTCGTTCGGCACCCAGAAGCGCCAGCGCCAGATGGACCGGTCCCGCCAGTACATCGCGCAGGTGGGGGCGACGTGGGTGGTGCCGTCCGCGGGCCCGCCCTGCTTCCTGGACCCCGAGCTGCGCGACCTCAACGACGACCACGGCGACCCGGCCAACATCTTCCCCGACCAGATGGTCTTCCTGGAGCAGCTGCGCGCCAACGGCCACGACCGCGGACTGCTGATGATCCCCGGATCCACCGCGGAATTCACCGGCTCACAGCTGGATTCGATGACCCACCCGCTGCCGCAGGCCGAGGTGGAGACGATCTTCACCACCGGTAAGGCCGACTACATCGCCGCCTACGCCGAGCGGATGGCGCCGGTGCTGGCCGCGGAGAAGGCGTCCTGGGCGCCGGCGGCGGGGGAGTCGCTGCTGGAGCCGCTGCGTGCGCTGTTCGAGCCGATCATGGCCCGCAGCGACGAGATCTGCGACGGGGTGGGCTATCCGGTGGAATTGTCCATCGGCGCCGAGACGGTGGTGCTGGACTTTCCGAAACGCGCAGTGCGGGAACCGATTGCCGACGAGAAGTTCCGCTACGGCTTCGGTATCGCGCCGGAGCTGGTGCGCACCGTGCTGCGCGATGGCGAGCCGGACTGGGTCAACACCATCTTCTTGTCCACTCGATTCCGCGCCTGGCGGGTCGGTGGCTACAACGAATACCTGTACACGTTCTTCAAGTGCCTGACCGAGGAGCGGATCGTCTACGCCGACGGATGGTTCGCCGAGACGCACGACGACTCGGCGTCGATCACCATCGACGGCTGGGAGATTCAGCGCCGCTGCCCGCACATGAAGGCTGACCTGTCGAAGTTCGGGGTGGTCGACGGCTCCACGCTGACCTGCAACCAGCACGGCTGGCAGTGGGATCTGCGCACCGGCAAATGCCTGACCGCCCGCGGCCACGAGCTGCGCTGCGCCCAGCTCTGACCCCTATTCCGCACCCCCATCGCGCCGAGCGCCACTTGGCCGACGGATACCCGGCGTGTCGCGTCGTGAGGATGCCGCTCGGCGTAGAGGAACCGCCTGATCAGCGGTCGGCCAGCACCTGATGCGCGGCGTTGTAGCCCGGGATGAACGTGATCCCCGGCCCGCCGTGACAGCCCGCACTACCCAGATACAGCCCGTCGACCAGCGGCTGCCCGGTAAAGCCGCGAGCGCCCGGCCGGTTGGGGCCGATCTGGTCCGGGTTGAGCAGGCCGTGGCAGTAGTCGCCGCCCGGTGCGCCGAACATGGTGCCCATATGGCGCGGGGTGAAGGTGGTGTGCCGGGTGATGCTTTTCTCGAAATTGGGTGCTAGCCGGGTGATCTTGTCGATCACCCGCTGCCCCATCTCCACCTTCATCGCACCGTAGGAGCCGTCGCCCTCGATCGGGAACCACAGCGCGAACGCCGACGCCGCGTGCTTGCCGGCCGGCGCCAGATCCGGGTCGTGCACCGAGGGGATCTGCAGCACGACGGTCGGATCGGCCGGCACGATGCCGCGACGCGCGTCCTCCCACTGCTGCTGCACTTCCTCGGGCGTGCAGAAGATCCCGATGGAGCCCTGCATGGCGGGATCGTTGAGGGCCTCGTACGGCGGGATGAACGTCGGCGCCTCGTCCAGGGCGAAATGCATCTGCAGGTAGCTGCCGCGGTGGTCGGTGCGGGCGTATCGGGCGCGGACGTCGTCGGGCACGCTCGCCGGATCGAGCAGGTCGGTGACGGTGATGTCGGGGGCGATGGCCGACACGACCACCGGTGCGCTCACGGTGTGCCCGGCTTCGATGCGCACCCCGGACACCCGGCCCTCAGCGACGACGATCTCGGTCACCTTGGTGCGCAGCCGCAGCTCGCCGCCGAGCCCGGTGAAGGTCTGCTGCAGATGGGTGGTGAGCGCACCGATCCCGCCGCGCAGCTTCTTCATCAGCACGGTGTTCTCGTCGGGGACACCGAGGCCGTAGGCCAGGGCGGCGGCGCTGCCCGGGGTGGCCGGCCCGCGATACAGGGTGTTGACGGCCAGCACCGTGAACGAGCCGCGCAGCGCCCCGTGCTTCTCCCGGTCGGGTAGGTAGCGGTCCAATACGTCGGTGACCGATCCGAACAGCATGTCGTCGATGGCCGAGCGCTCGAATTCGTTTGTGGCGCAGGCATACATCTCATCGAGGGTCTTCGGTGGGCGGCCGGCCTCGAAGCGTCCCAGCGCCCGGGTCGGGGCTTGGCTCCAGGCGAGCAACCCCGCCATGCCGTTCACCGCTTCGGCGCCGTGCACCTCGGACAGGTGGGTGAACAGTTTCATCGGGTCGGTGTATTGGACCAGCGGGTCGTCGCCGACACCCCGCATCGCCACCGACATCACCTCGAGGTCGATGCTGTCCAGACCGTCGAGGCCCAGTTCCGTGCTGACCGCGGCCGAGGTCGGGAACTGCACCGAGCCGGCGATCTCGAACCGGTAGCCGTCGAACAACTCCACCGTCGAGGCCATCCCACCCGCGTAGAGCCCGGACTCCAGACAGAGCGTGCGCAGGCCGGCACGCTGCAGGATGACGGCTGCGGCCAACCCGTTGTGCCCCGCGCCAATGACGATCGCGTCGTAGTCGGTCATCTGCCCACCCTTCCCGCTTTCCGGCAGGCTGACACGCGACAGATAGTTTTGTCAATAATGACGGAACTATAGGGCCTGCAGCGAGTCGAGCGCGGTTCGGCACATCCGGGCCAACTCGGCCAGCGACCGCTCCTCGCCGAGCATCCAGACCTCCATCGCGGCGAACACCGCCGCCGCGATGCAGCGGGCGGTCACCGCGACCCGAAGCCGGTCGTCGGGCGCCGCGTTGGGTGTGGTCAACCGCAGTCGTTCGGCCACGGCGTCGGCGAAGTCGGCTTCGACCTGGCGGATGTGGCGCACGATCCGCTCCGGGTCCAGTTCCTCGGCGCGCAGCGCGGCGATGCGGGTGACGGCCTCAACATCGTAGGGAAATGCGAAGATCGCGGCCTGTACCGCCTCGATCATCGGCTCGGCCGGCGGCCGGGCACCCAGCGCGCTGCGGAACCACTGCAGCCCGGCGTCGTAGTCGGCGAACAGCAGATCGTGCTTGGAGGTGAAGTGCCGATAGAAGGTGCGCAGCGAGACACCGGCGTCGGCGGCGATCTGCTCGGCGGAGGTGTCCTCGACGCCCTGGGCGAGAAAGCGCACCAGCGCGGCCTGGCGCAGTGCTTCGCGGGTGCGTTCGCTGCGTGCGGTCTGCGGCGATCGGGGCATGCCGGTAAAGGTACCGCAGGGCGCAAACCGCTCGTAACGGCAATATTGACAAAACATTGGACCCTGGTGAGACTGGGCGGATGATCTCGCTCATCGTGCATGCGGTACTGGGCCTGGCGACGATCGGCTGGATCGTGGCATCCAACCGCGCGGTCTTCGCGAAACCGTCTGGAGGCGGGATGTTCTCGCCGATGGAGATGGTGTACTACGTGATCGGCATTGCCTCGATCGTCTTGGGCTGGTATTTCAATATCCGGTTCGTGAACGAGTACGCGCACGGTCTCCACAACCCGATCTGGGGGCCCGGCAGCTGGAGTCAGTACATCCAGTTGATGTTCACCAATCCCGCGGCCGGTTCGGCCAGCCAGGACTACACCATCATCAATGTCATTCTGCTGCCGCTGTTCAGCATCGTGGACGGGTATCGCCGCGGGCTGCGGCGTCCCTGGCTGTATTTCGTGTCCAGCCTGTTCACCAGTTGTGCCTTCGCGTTCGCGTTCTACTTCGCCACCCTGGAACGCCAGCGTCGGCATGCTGCGGCGTCGTAGCGGGCGGGCCTCCGCGGGGTGAGTAGGCTGACCGCGACGACGGGAGGAATGTCGTGGCCAAGCCGGTGGCACCGCGCGGGACGGCGCGCGAGCGGGTGCTCGATGCGGCGGTGGCCCTGTTCATGGAACACAGCGTGGGCGGCACATCGCTGCAGATGATCGCCGACCGGTTGGGCGTGAGCAAGCCCGCCGTGTACTACCAGTTCCGCTCCAAGGACGACATCGTCATCGCCCTGGTGCAGCCGATGTTCGACGACATCGTCCGGGTGGCCAAGATCGCCGAAGCCATGCCGACCCAGCAGGGCAAACGCGAGGTGGCGGTCAGCGGTGTGGTCGAACTCGCCGTCCGGTACCGCCGGCTGACGTTCCTGTTCTACGACCGCGCCGTGGAGGGCGCCGTGCGGTCCCGCGAAGACTTCATGGCCGCGTTCCTCAACGCCACCGCAATCCTGCAGGGACCCGAACCGGATGCGACCGCCCGCGCGATCACGTCGGTGCTGCTGTCCGGAACCTTCACCGCCGCCGCCGATCCCGAACTCGAGGATGTCGGCGACGAGGAACTGCACCGCATCCTGCTGGATGCCGCGCGACGCGTGATCGAGCCGCTGGCCTGAGGATCAGGCCCAGCCTTCCCGATGCGCACCGGCGCCGACCAGCTCGTCCTGCGGACGCCGCTGGCTGGGTTCCGGCCACGGCGACGGCTTGGGCCGCAGGCGTGGAACTTGCGGCCACCAGAACCATTTGCCGAGCAGGTTCGCGATCGCCGGGGTCATGAACGAGCGGATGATCAGGGTGTCCAGCAGCAGACCCAGCCCGATGGTGGTGCCGACCTGACCGACCACGGTCAGCTCAGACACCGCCATCGTCATCATGGTGAACGCGAACACCAGACCCGCGGCCGTCACCACAGACCCGCTGCCACCCATCGCCCGGATCATGCCGGTATGCAGCCCGGCGTGGATCTCCTCCTTCAGCCGCGACACCAGCAGCAGGTTGTAGTCTGCGCCCACCGCCAACAGCACGATCACCGCCATCGGCAACACCATCCAGTGCACCGGCAAACCGATGATGTGTTGCCACAACAGGACTGACAGGCCGAAGGCGCTGCCGAGAGATACCACGACGGTGCCCACAATGACCAGGGAGGCCACCACGGCACGGGTGATCAGCAGCATGATGATGAAAATCAGGCACAGCGCTGCGATTCCGGCGATCATCAGGTCGTAGTTGGAGCTCTCCTGCATGTCCTTGAACATCGCGGCGGTGCCGCCGACGTAGATCTTGGAACCCTCCCACGGGGTCGTTTTGATGGCTTCTTTGGCCGCGAGTTTGATGGCGTCGATGTGCGCGATGCCATCCGAGCTCAGCGGATCACCCTCGTGGTTGATGATGAACCGCACCGCGTGACCGTCGGGGGAGACGAACATCTTCATCCCGCGCAGGAATTCGGCGTTCTCGAAGATCTCCGGCGGCAGATAGAACGAATCGTCGTTGCGGGCCTTGTCGAACGCCTCACCCATCGCGGCCGGGTCGCCCTGGGCTTCCTGGGCCTGCTTGGCCAGCCCGCTCTGGGTGGCGAAGGTGGCCTCCATCATGGCCTTGGCGTTCTTCATCATCTGGATCATCGGCGGCATCAGGGTGAGCATCTGCGGCAGCATCGCCGCCATGGCGTCCATGTCGGGAACGATGTCCTTGAAGTTGTCGGTCATGGTGTCCACCCCGTCGAGGGCGTCGAAGATGGATCGCAGCGCGTGACAGACCGGGATGTCGAAGCAGTGCGGCTCCCAATAGAAGTAGTTGCGCATCGGCCGGAAGAAATCATCGAAATCGGCCATGTGATCCCGCAATTGCTCGATATCGGAGACCATCAGGTGCATCTTGCCGACCATGCTCGCCATGGTGGTGTTCATCTGCTCCATCAGCGCAATCATCTGGGTCATGCTGTCGATGTTGACCTGCATGTCCTGGGCCTGTGCCAGCATGTCGGCGGTGCGGTCGTCGTTGTACTTGCGGGTCATCTCCGAGCTGACGTTCTGCATTCCGATCAGGTAGCCGAACGTGGAGTGTTCCATCGCCTTGCCCTGCGGCCGGGTGATCGACATGACCCGGGAGATGCCGGGTACCCCGGTCACCCGTTTGGCGACTCGCTCGATGATCAAGAAGTCCGCGGAGTTGCGGATGTCGTGATCGGTTTCGATCATCAGCATCTCGGGGTTCATCCGCGCCGACGGAAAGTGCCGGTCCGAGGCCAGGAAGCCCTGGTTGGCCGGCAGATCGTCCGGCATGTAGGCGCGGTCGTTGTAGCCGGGCTTGAAGCCGGGCAGGGTGAGCAGGCCGATCATGGCGACCGCGGTCGCGGCGATCAGAATCGGTCCGGGCCAACGGCTCACGGCGGCACCGACTTTGCGCCAGCCGCGGCCCCGGTTGGCGCGCTTGGGTTCCAGCAGTGTGCCGAACCGGCTGGCCACCGCGATGACGGCCGCGCCCATCGTCAGTGCGGTGATGACGACGACCGTCATGCCGACACCGAGTGGGATGCCCAGCGATTGGAAGTAGGGCAGCCGGGTGAAATGCAGGCACAGGGTGGCGCCGGCGATGGTCAGGCCCGAGCCCAGCACCACGTGCGCGGTGCTGCCAAACATGGTGTAGTACGCCTGTTCCCGGTCTTCGCCGGCGCTGCGCGCCTCTTGATATCGGCCGATCAGGAAGATGGCGTAGTCGGTGGCCGCCGCGATCGCCAGCGTCACCAACAGGCTGGTGGCGAACGGCGAGAGTCCGATCAAGCCGTGATAGCCCAGGAAGGCCGCGATGCCGCGGGCCGACAGCAGACCGGTCACCACCATCACCAGCGCCAGCAGCACGGTGGTGATGGAGCGGTAGACCAGCAGCATCATGGTGATGATGACGACGAACGTCAGCGCTTCGATCACCTTCATGCTGCGGGTGCCGGCCTTGTCCTGATCGGCTGCCAGGGCGGCGCCGCCGGTGACGAACGCCTTGACGCCCGGTGGTGCGGTGACGCTGTCGACGGCCTGCTGGACGGCTTTGACCGATTCGTTGGCCAGGGCCTCACCCTGGTTGCCGGCGGTGTAGATCTGTACGTAGGCGGATTTGCCGTCCGGGCTCTGGGCGCCTGCGGCGGTCAGGCGGTCACCCCAGAAGTCCTGGATGTGTTCGACGTGCTTGGTGTCGGTCTTGAGTTTGGCGATGATCTCGTCGTAGTACGTGTGCGCGGCCGCGCCCAGCGGTTGGTCGCCCTCGAGCACCATCATCACCGAGCTGTTCGAGCTGAACTCACCGAACACCTGGCCCTGGCGCTTGATCGCGATCATCGACGGGGCCTCGTCCGGAGTCATCTGCACCGCTCGCTGCTCGGCGACCTTTTCCAGTGGCGGGACGCTCAGGTTCGCCACGACGATGATGGCGACCCAGCCCAGGATGATCGGAATAGCGAGGCGCCGAATCCATTTGGCGATTCCGCCGTGTTTGGCTTCGGTGTTCGTTGAGGTGCTCATGCAGATTTCACCAAGCAGAAGGTCAGGGCGCTGGCGCCGGTGGCGGTTCTCTCGTCTTTGAGCTCCTGGTCGATGCTGATCCGGCAGCCGAGCGAGACGCCCTTGCCCTGCGCGAACAAGTTGGGCGACACCGCCGACAAGGTGGTGCTCAGCGTCACCGACCAGGGCAGGGCGGCGGCGTCGACGCGCTGCGGTTTGCTGTCGAGGTCCAGGTAGCTGATGTCGGCGGTCGCGCCGGGCTCACCGAATACCTCGTAGGTCACGACCTTCGGGTTGTACGGCTGGGAGTCGTCGACCTTGGTGCTGATCAGGTGGGCATCGTCGCCGCCGAAGAACGTGCGCACCCGCAGCACCGACAGCGTCCCCAGCACGATCACCACCACGATGAGCAGCGGTAGCCAGGTCCGTTTGAGCAGCTTCACCGGGCCGATCCCGTGCTGCCGGAGGCCTTCTGGACGACGACGAGGACGCTGAGGTCGGTGGCCGACCGAAGCGCTGTGGCGCCGAGTTCGGTGATCGCGGACAGCAACGGGTGGTCGGTGTCGAGGACTTCGGGCGCATCGACGACGTAGGCGGTGACCCCGGCGGGTGCTGCTGTGGCGTTGAGCGCGCAATCGGACGAGGGTCTGGTCGCTGCCTGGTGGCTCAGCATCGGGAAGCTCCTGTTCGCCGGAATCATCAGTTGAACACAGTCGCAGGTGAACTTATACGACTAGTAAACTACTATCAACCGATAAATCAACCGTCATGTGCGATCTGACTCACTCGTCGGCGCTGCCGGGACGGGAGGAGGCTGCTGTGGCCAAGGCGGTGGCGCCGCGAGGATTCGCGCGCGAACGGGTGCTCGACGCCGCGCAGCGACTGTTCATGGAGTGCGGGGTCAGCGCCACGTCGCTGCAGATGATCGCCGACCGGTTGGGCGTCAACAAGTCCGCGGTGTACTACCAGTTCCACAGCAAGGACGACATCGTCATCGCGGTGTTCCGCCCGGTGTTCGAAGACATCACCCGGGTGATCCGGATCGCCGAGGTGATCCCGTCCCGGGAGGTGCAACGGGAGGCCACCGTGAGCGGAATGATCGAGCTAGCCGTCCGGCACCGCCGGACGACGGCACTGGTTCACACCGACCCCACCATCTCGGGCGTGGTCGAGGCCGTCGTCGAGTTTCGCGGCGCCTTTCAGGGCCTGCAGGCGATTCTGGCCGGGCCTGACCCCGACCTGGCGACGCGTACCGCGGTTGCGGTGCTGGTGCCCGGGATCTTCGGTGCGGCAGCCGATCCCGCGGTCAAGGATGTTGCCGACGAGCAACTGCACCGGATGCTGCTGGAGTGCGCGCGGCGGTTGCTCACTTGACGCCGCGTTGGCCAGACCTCAGCCGACCGGCTCCAACACCTCCACGCCCACATAGGGCACCAGCGCCGCCGGCACCCGCACGCTGCCGTCGGGCTGCTGGTGGTTTTCCAGGATCGCCACCAGCCATCGGGTGGTGGCCAGGGTGCCGTTGAGGGTGGCCGCGGTCTGCGGCTTGCCGTTGGCATCCCGATACCGGGTGGAAAGCCGACGCGCCTGAAACGTAGTGCAGTTCGACGTCGACGTCAGCTCCCGATACGTGCTCTGGGTCGGCACCCAGGCCTCGCAGTCGAACTTGCGGGCCGCCGAGGAACCCAGATCCCCGGCCGCGACGTCGATCACCCGATAGGGCACCTCGATGGCCGCCAGCATGCGGCGCTGCTGGGCCAGCAGCAGGTCGTGTTCGGCCTCGGCCTGGTCCGGCTCGCAGTAGACGAAGGCCTCCACCTTGTCGAACTGGTGCACCCGGATGATGCCGCGGGTGTCCTTGCCGTGGCTGCCGGCCTCCCGGCGAAAGCACGACGACCACCCCGCATAGCGGCGGGGCCCGGCGGAGAGGTCCAGGATCTCGTCGGCGTGATAACCGGCCAGCGGCACCTCGGAGGTCCCCACCAGATACAGGTCATCGGCTTCCAGCCGGTACACCTCCTCGGCGTGCGCCCCCAAGAAGCCGGTGCCCGACATGACGTCCGGGCGCACCAGCACCGGCGGGATCATCAGCGTGAAACCGGCCTCGGTCGCCAGGCGCACCGCCAGCTGCAGCAGGCCCAGCTGCAGTAGCGCGCCCCGTCCGGTCAGGAAGTAGAAGCGCGCCCCGGACACCTTGGCGCCGCGGGCCATGTCGATCAGCCCCAGCGACTCGCCGAGCGCCAGGTGGTCGCGCGGACTGTCGATCGCCGCCGGCTCACCGACCACGTCGAGGACGGTGAAGTCGTCCTCGCCGCCGGCGGGCACCCCGTCGATGATGACGTTGCCGATCGCCATGTGCGCGGCGGTGAACGCGGTCTCGGCGTCGGACTGCGCCGATTCGGCCGCCTTGACCTGCTCGGCGAGCTCCTTGGCCCGCGCCAGCAGCGTGGGCCGCTCGTCCGGCGAGGCACCACCGACCGCCTTGCTGGCGGTCTTCTGCGCGGCGCGCAGTGCATCGGCCGAGGAGATCGCGGCCCGGCGGCCGGCGTCGGCGGCCAGCAGCGCGTCCACCAGAGCGGGATCCTCGCCGCGGCTGATCTGGGAACGACGGACCAGCTCGGGGTCTTCGCGCAGCAACTTCAGGTCGATCACGGCTGCTAACCCTACTTTTGCGGCGGTGCCGCGGCGTGGCCGGTGCCTGCCGGGCACAACCGGATAACGGTGCGTTCGCGGCTCTTGTCAGTCGGCCCGGCTCGCCTGTCAGAATGGAGGCGATGTCGCAGGAAGCTGACCAGGAAGAATCACCGGCCGAGCCGCCGCAAGAGCGCTCGCCGCGGCGGACCTGGCTGCACACCAAGCAGGCCAGGTCGACGCGCCGGTGGCTGCTGCTGACCGCGCTGGGCGGGTTGCTGCTCGCCGGTGTCGCGACGGTCGCGCCGGTGGGCGACGAAGCCGGTCGGCTGCTGGGCGCCTTCGGGACCAATCCGCTGGCGCGCGGCGGGGCTCCGACCAACGAGGCGCTCAACCACGCCACCAGCGGAACCTGCCTGACCTGGCCGGATGGTTCGCTGAACTCCGCCACGGTGGTCGACTGCCGCGAAGACCACAAGTTCGAGGTCGCCGAAGCGGTCGACATGAAGACCTTCCCCGGCTCGGAGTACGGGCCCGGCGCGCCGCTGCCGTCGCGGGCACGCATCGAACAGATCACCCAGGAACAGTGCGAGCCCGCGGTGCACCGCTACCTGGGTCCCCGCTTCGACCCGGTCGGCAAGTTCGTGACCAGCATGCTGTGGTCGGAGTCCGCGTGGAGTCAGCACGGCGAGCGGCGGATGCTGTGCGGTCTGCAACTACCGGGCGCCAATGACCAGCACATGACCTTCAAGGGCAAGGTCGCCGACCTCGATCAGTCCAACGTCTGGCCGGTGGGCACCTGCCTGGGCATCGACCAGACCAGCAACCAGCCCAACGACGTGCCGGTCGACTGCGCGGCACCGCACGCCATGGAGATCACCGGCACGGTGAACCTGGCGGAGAAGTTTCCCGACGTGCTGCCCGCCGAGCCCGACCAGGACTCGTTCATCAAGGAAGAGTGCACCCGGCTGACCGACAGCTACCTGGCGCCGATTCAGTTGCGCACCACCACGCTGACACTGATCTACAAGACGGTCTCGTTGCCGAGCTGGTCGGCCGGCAGCCGCGAGGTGGCCTGCAGCATCGGCGCGACGCTCGGCAACGGCGGCTGGGCCACCCTGCTCAACAGCGCCAAGGGGCCGGTGCTGATCAACGGACACCCGCCGGTGCCGCCGCCGGACATCCCCGAGGAGCGGCTCAACCTGCCGCCGATCCCGATGCAGGGCAACACCGGCGCCGGGACGCCGTCCAACGGCGGTGCCGGTTCGCCGCAGCGCGGCAACCAGCACCTGCCGCAGCAACCCGCCGGACCGCCGCCGCAACAGCAGCAGCCGGCGCCGCAGCAGCCCGCGCAGCCGCCCGCCGCCCCACCCGCGCCGGCCCCCGAAGGGCCCGCGCCGGAGCCGCCACCGCCGGGCGAACCGCCACCGGGGGAGTAGCGGGTGGCCGTCCGGATGGACCCGCACCGCTTCGACGAGCTGGTTTCCGATGCCCTCGACCTCATTCCGTCGGAGCTGACCGCGGCGATCGACAATGTCGTGGTGCTGGTCGAAGACCGCAACCCGGAGGAACCCGACCTGCTCGGCCTCTATGAAGGGGTGGCGCTGACCGAGCGCGACTCCAACTACGCCGGCTCGCTGCCCGACGCCATCACCATCTACCGCGACGCGTTGCTGGACATCTGCGACTCCGACGAGGAAGTCGTCGAAGAGGTCAAGATCACCGTGGTGCACGAGATCGCTCACCACTTCGGCATCGACGACGATCGCCTGCACGAACTGGGCTGGGGCTGACCGGAGCGGCGCGCCATCCCACGACTGTCGGTGGCAGGTGCTAGAACCGAGCCATGGGTCAGCAATGCCGGGACTGCCGTGCGGGCCTGGAGCACTGCCACGGCACCCTGATTCACCATCCGCTGCACCGCTCGGAGTGCACCGAACCGGACTGTGTCGGAGCCGAATTGGTCCCGCACGCCTTCGTCGTCGATTGCGACGTGACGGGCTGCGGGTGCGGGCATTCGGTGGCGCTGGCGGTCTGATTCACCCGGCCGCGGCATCGCCGCTGGTCAGCCGGGGTGATATCGCCGGCGATAGCCGATTCCAATGTCGTGGCGCGCCTGGAAATCGGTGCCCAAGTGACCAACGTGGCCAGAGCGGCGGTCAGCCCATCGGGTCGGTGCTGGACTGCACGGCGTCGGCGACCGGGGTGGCGTCGGGCTCGGGATAGAACGGCGGCGTCAGCGACCCCCACTGCACGCAACTCCACCGTCCGTCGGTGATCGGGGCCAGCACCACCGGCTCCGCGTTGCCCAGCGGGTGGTCGACGACGAAACTGCTGTCCACGCCGGACAGCACGGCCGCGGCCAGCCGGATCGCCGCGCCGTGGCTGACGACGACGAGGTCACCGGCCCAGTCCGCGTTGTCGAGGTAACGCATCCGCAGATCGGTCAGCACCGGCACGTAGCGGTCCAGCACCTGGCTTCCGGACTCCCCGCCCGGCAGCGCGGCGCCCAGATCGCCGTTGTGCCAGCGCTGATAGACCGCGGTGAACTCGGCGATCGCCGCGTCGTCGCTGCGGTCTTCGAAGTCCCCGACCTGCGCCTCGTGAATGCCGGGCACCTCATGGGTGGCGACGTTCAGCACCCTGGAGATCTCCGCGGCGGTCTGGGCGGCCCGGGTGGCGATCGAATGCACCAGCAGCCCCACCCGCGGCGGGCCGGCCTGCGCAAACGCGCGTGCCTGTTCGCGACCCAGCTCGGTCAGCTCGCTGCCCGGTGGCCGGGTGTCGAGCCGACGTTCGACGTTGCCGACCGACTGGCCGTGGCGCACCAGCACCAGCCGCGCGCTCATGGCGGGGCCACCTTGGTCGGCCAGGAACCCAGATAACGCACATCGGTACACCGACACTGCAGCGCCCGTAGTGCCTCGGCGACGGCATCGTCGTCGACATGGCCCACGCAGTCCAGGAAGAACATGTAGGTGCCCAATTCGGTGCGGGTGGGCCGGGATTCGATTCGGGTCAGGTCGATGCCCCGGACACCGAATTCGGTGAGCGCGGCCACCAGCGCACCGGGTTTGTTGTCCAGCCGCAGCACCACCGAGGTGCGGTCGGAGCCGGTGCGCTGCGGCGGCGGACCCGGCTGGCCGACCAGCACGAAGCGGGTACGGGCGTTGGGTTCGTCGATGACACCGTCGGCCAGCGCCGTCAGTCCGCGCTGCGCACCGGCCAGTGCGGTGCTGACCGCGGCGTCAACATGGCCGTCGGCAACCTGTTGGGCGGCCGCGGCGTTGGAGTTGGCGGGCACCACTTCGGCGGCGGGCAGCTCGGCGGTCAGCCAGCGACGCACCTGCGCGGCGGCCACCGGGTGGGCGGCCACCGTCGCGATCTGCGCGGCGCCGACACCGGGCCGGGTCACGATGCTGAACTCCACGTCCAGCGTCGTCTCGGCGAAAATCTGCAACGGCGAGCCCATCGCCAGGTTGTCCAGGGTGGGCAGCACGCCACCCTCGATCGAGTTCTCGATCGGCACGCAGGCGTAGTCCACCAGCGCGTCGCGGACGGCTTCCAGCGCACCCGGGGTGGTGTCCAGCGGCACCGGTTGCGCGGCGTCCTCGCGGGCGCCGGGCACCAAACCGGCCGCGGTCAGCTGGGTCAGCGCCGCTTGGGTGAAGGTCCCTTGCGGGCCGAGGTAGGCGATGCGGGCCACCTCGCAACCCTATCGGTCAGTGCCGCGTGATGCTCTTGCGCGAGGCGGCGGGTGTAGTTAAGTTAGGCTTACCTCACTTACGAAAGGCGGCCG
Source organism: Mycobacterium sp. NGS50 (assembly GCF_059812545.1). Lineage (NCBI taxonomy): Bacteria > Bacillati > Actinomycetota > Actinomycetes > Mycobacteriales > Mycobacteriaceae > Mycobacterium > Mycobacterium sp. NGS50. The sequence continues at coordinate 80,714 of NZ_JCALCW010000006.1, read as the reverse complement.
ATGACCCGCACCGCGACCCCGACCACCGCCGAGCGGATTCGCAGCGCCTGTGTCCGAGCCGACGCGGCCCTGCTGGCCGTCGAAGGTGTCGAACCCGCCAGCGCGTTGGTGCACCACCTGCTGGACGACGGCTGCTACGCCGTCGCGGTCCCGGCCGACGGGGCGACGGCCGCCGGTCTCGCCGACGACGGCGTGCCCGCGGTGCTGGAGCTCACCGATCAGGCGCCGCTGGCGCTGCGTGAACCGGTGCGCGCCCTGGTCTGGATCCGGGGCCGGCTGCGGCGGGTGCCGCTGCCGGAGGTCGCGCCGCTGCTGGACGCGATCGCGGCGCACCATCCCGACCCGGCGCTGCTGGAGGTGCAGACGGCGTTGACCGGCGCGCCGGCGCGTTCGGTGCTGCTACGGCTGGAGATGGAATCGGTGGTGGTCGCCGACGCCACCGGTGCCGAGGCGGTGCAGGTCGACGCGCTGCTGGCGGCCAGGCCCGACCCCTTCTGTGCGATGGAGGCCTGCTGGCTGCAGCATCTCGAGGCGGTGCATCCGGAGGTGATCGCCCGGCTGGCGTCGCGGCTGCCGTCCCGGCTGCGTCGTGGCCGGGTGCGGCCGCTGGGGCTGGACCGCTACGGGATGCGGCTGCGGGTGGAGAGCGTCGACGGCGACCATGATGTGCGGCTGCCGTTCCACGAGCCGGTCGACGACGTCAAGGGTCTGGGCCGCGCCGTTCGGGTGCTGATGGGCTGCCCCTTCCTCAACGGATTGCGCGCCCGGCCGTAAACCCCGATGACTCTGCGCGGAGGGTGACGTTGTGCGTGTGCGCCACGCCCTGAACGCAGAGTCAACGAAGATGACGGCATGACCGAACGACGGGCGCTGCGGGTCGAACTCGTTGTCGTCCTCGCGGTCACCTACGGGCTCAGTGCCGCGACGGCGATCCTGCAGCTGTCCGATGCGGTGCTGCGCGACCTGGCGGCCCAGAAGGTGCCGCTGAACCCGCGACGCTCCTACTTCGACCTGATCGACCTGGGTCTGAACCTGACCTGGGTCGTGCAGCTGCTCGCCTGGGGCGCGTTGGCCGTCTACCTGCTGTGGCGCAGCGGAATCGGCCCGCGCCGCGTCGGTTTGACCCGGTTCGGCGGTGCCGACCTGCTCGGAGGCGTCGGACTGGCCGCGCTGATCGGGGTGCCCGGCCTAGGGCTGTATCTCCTGGCCCGGATGCTGGGACTCAACGCGTCGGTCATCCCGTCCGGGTTGGGCGACACCTGGTGGCGGGTGCCGGTGCTCATCGCGGCCGCCTTCGCCAATGGGTGGGCCGAAGAGGTGATCGTGGTCGGCTATCTGCTCACCCGGCTGCGTCAGCTGCAGCTGAATCCGATCCTGGCGCTAGTCTTTTCGAGTGTGCTCCGCGGTGCATACCACCTGTATCAGGGTTTCGGCGCCGGGCTCGGGAACGTAGCGATGGGCCTGGTATTCGGCTATGCGTGGCAGCGCAGCAATCGGCTGTGGCCGCTGGTGATCGCGCACGGGCTGATCGACACCGTGGCCTTCGTCGGCTATGCGCTGCTGGCCGGGCACCTGGGATGGCTGCGATGAACGAGCCGTCGGATCCGGGCCGGGAGTTGCCGCCGGTGATGCGACGGATGCCGCCGCCCGGCCAACCGGTACCGCCGGCGCCGTCGGGGCCACGACCGAGCCGGACGCTCCGGCCGCCGAGGCCGCGCACACCCCCGCCGCCGCGCAAACCCCGCACGCCGCGGTCTCGCCGGGCACGCGGTTGGGGTGGCCGGATCGTCGCGGTGCTGCTGCTGGTCGTCGTGCTGGCGGCAGGCGGCGCCGTCGCGGCCGGCGTGTGGGTGGACCTGCAGCTGCATCGCGCCCGCGTCCTGACCGAATATCCCGATCGGCCCACGGCCGGGCTCGGGATGACCTGGCTGCTGGTCGGTTCGGACAGCCGCCAGGACCTCACCCCCGAACAACAGGACAGCCTGGCCACCGGGGGAGACATCGGCGACGGCCGCACCGACACCATCCTGCTCATCCACCTGCCCGGCGTCGGGTCGAAGGCCCCGGCCACCGTGGTGTCGATTCCCCGCGACTCCTACGTGCCGATCCCCGGCTACGGCCGCGACAAGATCAACGCCGCCTACGCGTGGGGTGGGGCGCCGCTACTGGCGCAGAGCGTCGAACAGGCGACCGGGCTGCGGTTGGATCACTACATCGAGGTCGGCTTCGGCGGATTCGCCGAAATGGTCGACGCCCTCGGCGGACTGAGCGTGTGCCTGGACCAGCCGGTCAGCGACCCGTTGGCCGGCATCGACCTGCCGGCCGGCTGCCAGACCCTGGACGGACGCAGCGCCCTGGGCCTTTCCCGCAGCCGCGCCACGCCGCGCGCCGACCTGGACCGGATGATCCACCAACGGCTACTGCTGGCGGCGCTGATGCGCCGGCTGGCCGAACCGAGCGTCTGGCTCAACCCGTGGCGGTGGTGGTCGGTGTCGCACGCCGGGGTCGACGCGCTGACCGTCGACACCGACGACCACGTGTGGGATCTGGCCCGACTGGCCTGGGCGCTGCACGGGCCGGTCAGCACGCTGACCGTGCCGATCGGTGAATTCATCGACAGCGACTCGGGTTCGGTGGTGGTGTGGGACCACCAGCGCGCCGCCGAACTGTTCGAGGCGCTGGGAGCCGACGCTCCCGTTCCATCGTCTTCCTGCGCCGAAATCGACGGCGGCGTACCGAATTGCGGACAACCGCAGCCCTAGCGGCACCGCGGGGTAATCCGACAAATGTAGCCTTCGCTAACTTAGGCAACGCTGGCCTGAGTAAGTATCGCCTTGGATGACAACGTCTTTCACCTGCGGGTACCGTGTCGAACATGAGTGAGTTCGAGACCCACAGGACCAAGTTCCACGGTCTGCTGCAGGAGCAGATTTACGCGGAATTCAGTGCCGCACAGCAATATATTGCGATTGCGGTCTATTTCGACGGATACGACCTGCCGCAATTGGCCAAGCACTTCTACGCCCAGGCCGCCGAAGAGCGCAATCACGCGATGATGATGGTCCAGTATCTGCTGGATCGTGGCCTGCACGTGGAGATTCCCGGGGTGGACGCGGTGCGCAACCGGTTCGACGCGCCGCGCGACGCATTGGCGCTGGCGCTGGATCAGGAGCGCACCGTCACCGAGCAGGTCAGCCGGCTGGCCGCGGTCGCCCGCGATGAGAACGACTACCTCGCCGAACAGTTCATCCAGTGGTTCCTGCGTGAGCAGGTCGAGGAAGTGGCGTTGATGACGACGCTGGTCCGGGTCGCCGGCCGGGCTGGGGACAACCTGTTCGACCTGGAGAACTTCCTGGTCCGCGAGGTTGGCTCGGTGACGCCGGAACCGGGCGCACCCAAGATCGCCGGCGGCTAGCCGCCACGGCCTACGGCTGTAGCCAGGCCTTGGTGCGGGCCGGGTAGTTCGTCGCCAACCACGCGACACCGACGTCGCGGCAGAACGCGACGTCGTCGAAATCGTCGACCGTCCAGCAGTACACCGCCCGGCCCCGGGCCGCGGCGCGGTCCACCAGTTCGGGATGTGCCCGCAAGGTGGCGATCGACGGACCGATCGCCGTAGCGCCGACGGTGGTGGCCGCACTGCCGCCCAGCCGTCGGGACGCTTCGCCGAGCAGCACGGTGGGAAGCAACGGCGCGACGCGGCGGATCCGCCACACCGCGGCCGCGGAAAACGACATCACCACCGCCCGGGATCGATCCGCCGACGCCGGTGCGGCCAGGCCGAACCGCTGCAGCAGCGCCAGCAGCTTGCTCTCCACCAGGGCGCCGTAGCGGACCGGGTGCTTGGTCTCGATGAAGATCTTGACCGGGCGATGCCAGTCCAGCACCAGCGCGACCAGCGCATCCAGCGTCAGCAGACCGGTGTCAGCGACGGTGTCTTTTCGGCCCGGCCGGGTGCGGCTGCTGTGCCAGGCGCCGTAGTCCAATTCCCGCAGCTGGGCCAGTGTCATCTCGCTGACCAGTCCGGCGCCGGTCGAGGTCCGGTCGACGCGGCGGTCGTGCACGCACACCAGGTGCCCGTCGCGGGTCAGCCGGACGTCGCACTCGACCCCGTCGGCGCCCTCCTGCAGGGCCTGGTCGTAGGCGGCCAGCGTGTGCTCCGGGCGATCGGCCGACGCGCCGCGGTGGGCGACCACGTAGGGATGCCCGGTGAGCACCCCGTCGGCCGGCGACATGGCTCTATGCTGCCGGTTCCTGCGGCTTGGACTCAAGCACCGCGCCGTCCGCGCCGACGGGTTCCGGGGTCGGCGCCGCGGTCTGCTCGGTGACGACCACCCAGCGGTGGGCGGGCCGCTCCACCGGCCGGCGTTCGAAGCCGTCGTAGACCCGGGCGGCGGCGAACACCGCCACCATCGCCAACAAGTAGGCCAACGTCGTCGCCACGGTGTTGTCGGCGATGCCCTGCGCGTCGCTGGCGAAGCTGGTCAGGGTGGCGAAGACCGAGGTCGCCGCGCTGAAGAAGGCCGCCAGCGCGCACAGCCAGATCGGTTTGCGCAGCCGGTTTTCCTGGCCTTCGGTGCGGGCCAGCTCGGTCAGGTAGGTCAGCGGCCAGGCCATCCCGAGCAGCGGCAGCAGCAGCAGGCCCATGGCGACGGCCAGCCACCCGGTGGTGATCCGAAAATCGGCCGCGGACAGCACGATCGCCTCGGTTCGGGCCCCGGTCAACGCGATCCACGGCGGTAGCAGGCAGCCCAGCCACAGCGCCCAGTCGCCGCGGGTGGCCGGCAGATGGCGGTGGGCGAATGCGGCAGACCGGCGGGTGATCAGCCACCAGGTCAGAACCGCGGCGCAGCCGGCCGTCGCCAGGCTTGCCAGCACCGCGGCCACGATGCCCAGCCACAGCCCGGCGCCGGCAATCAGCGGATGCAGCAGTGTCGTGCGGTTGATCAGCAACAGCACGTAGCGCAGCAGGTGAACCGCGGCGGCGACACCCAGCGTGATCATCGTCGCCAACAGGGTCGCCCGCACCAACTTCGGCGACGGAACCCGCCGGGTGCCCGACGCCTGTTCGGTCGCCGCCGGGTCGATCCGGTCCACCAACCCCCATCGCGGTATGGAGGCGTAGCGCGGGGTGGGCCCCAGCGGGCGGCGGCGACGGCGCGGCGGCGGGGGAGCGCCGGGGCGCACCGCGATCCATCGGTAGCCGGTCGGCAGTTGTGGCGCGACGCGGTGCCCCGTCGGGCTCCACTGATCGGGTTGCGGCGCCTCGACCAGCGGCGCCAGCAACGCGCCGTTGCAGCGCGGGCACCACGTGCGCTGACGATCGCGCACGTTCCACCGCGTGCCGCACTGGGAGCACACTTGGATCACCGCACCAGGGTAGCTGGGGTGCGGGCGCGGGTGCGGTCAGACGGTGCCGGGGCGGCCTTCGTCGGTGACCACCGGACGCCCGGCGTGGGCCCAGGCGGCCATCCCGCCGGCGACGTTGACGGCGTCGTATCCGTTTTGCTGCAGGTACTGCGCCACCCGAAGCGACCGGCCCCCCGCGTGGCAGACGACGTAGAGCTGGGCCTCGTGATCGATCTCGCCGAGTCGCGACGGCACCTCGCCCATCGGGATGTGCACCGCGTCGGCTGCGTGGCCGCGCTGCCACTCGTCGTTCTCGCGGACATCGAGCAGCACCGTGGCCGACGATGACCCGAACGTCAGCGGCAGGTCGGCGATATCGGTCTGCGCTACCGGGTTGTGGGGATCAGCCATGGCACCGATCTTGGCACGCGCCGGCGGTACTACCTCCCGGTATCCACAATTTCCACAACTTTATCCACAGCATCGACAGGGTGCGGCGCGGTTGATGAGCGCGCATTCTGTGCGTCTGGACAGGCTTGGCTGTGGATAACACAGGGACGCGTATCGGCGTCGATCAACAGCCATAACCGCTGGGCACGGGGTGCCCGGCGGCTCCGTTGTCGCTGCCGCGGAGGACGCGTTATGATCGCGGTCACAGTGACAGGCTGTGACACATCTCACGGGCGTTGGGCTGCGGAAGTGAATTGGGGGCAGTGATGGCAGCACATCCGGTCGGACCGCGGCGCACCGCGTCGTCCAACTGGTATCCGGGGTCGATGACCTACGGCCACTCCTACCTGCTGGCCGGTCTGCGGGCCGGTTTGATCGCCCTGGTTTTGCTGGCCTTCTTCGTCGCTGTCGTCTGGTTCTGATCCGTCCCGAGTGGGTATCCCCCTCGGCGCGCGTCCGTGGGGGCCGTTCTTGCGGAGCACGCGGGCATGGAGCAAGGTTGACTACGCATAGCCCATCTGCGGACCGCCACGCGCGGACCGTCAGGAAATTGCCCACTCATCAACGACCGACGGAAGGAACCTCGTGGCTGAATACACTTTGCCCGATTTGGACTGGGACTACGGAGCGCTCGAGCCGCACATCTCCGGCCAGATCAACGAGCTGCACCACAGCAAGCACCACGCCGCCTACGTTTCGGGCGTCAACTCCGCCGTCGCCAAGCTTGAGGAAGCGCGGGCCAAGGACGACCACGCCGCGATCTTCCTGAACGAGAAGAACCTGGCGTTCCACCTCGGCGGGCACGTCAACCACTCCATCTGGTGGAAGAACCTGTCTCCCAATGGTGGCGACAAGCCCGAAGGCGACCTCGCCGCGGCCATCGACGACGCGTTCGGGTCGTTCGACAAGTTCCGGGCCCAGTTCACCGCCGCCGCCAACGGCCTGCAGGGCTCCGGCTGGGCGGTGCTCGGCTACGACAGCCTCGGTGACAAGCTGCTGACCTTCCAGCTGTACGACCAGCAGGCCAACGTCCCGCTGGGCATCATTCCGCTGCTGCAGGTCGACATGTGGGAGCACGCGTTCTACCTGCAGTACAAGAACGTCAAGGCCGACTACGTCAAGGCGTTCTGGAACGTGGTGAACTGGGCCGACGTGCAGTCGCGGTACGCCGCGGCGACCTCGAAGACCAAGGGTCTGATTTTCGGCTGAGCCGTCAACATCTAACCCGATTCGGGGCGTCGCGCATTCTCGCGTGGCGCCCCGAATTTCATTTCCATCTCGTTCGCCGTGTCTGCTTGCACACCCCGGACCCCGGGCGCATGCTGGCCGAATAAGCCATTGATTGCGGACCGAGGCGCCGCGGAGGTTGTCGATGGAGACAGGGTCAGAGCGGCGGGCGATCGAGGTCGCCCCGTTCCATTCTCGCGGTCAGCTACGCGGATTCATCATCTCCGGGCGATGGCCGGATTCCACCAAGGAGTGGGCACAACTGCTGATCATCGCCGTCCGGGTGGCGTCGATGCCGGGATTGCTTCGCACCACAACAGTATTCGGAGTTCGTGAGGAACTGCCGGAGCCTCCGCAGCCCGACACCGTCGGCCTGCTGATGGCCGAGGGGACGATCGTCGGCGAATCCGCGATTCCACCAGGTCATTTCGCCGCGCACCAACCTTCCGCCCTGTTGATGCTGCACCCGCCTTCGGAGACCACGCCGTCGCTGCCCGAGTGCAGTGGAGCGGCGTCGGGTTGTGTGCTGCTGCCCGGGCTGCCCTATCTGGGTCTCGAACATCGTGCGGCATGGGTGGAGGCCGAAGCCGACGGCACCGTGACCTCGATGGTGAGCCGGATCGGTGTCGATCCGATCGCTCACCCCGACACCGCCATCCTTGCGATGCTCCTTGCCGCATAACGGCACTGGTGCGCAGACGACGCGATTGGGCGCTGACCGCCGTGTTCGCGATCCCCGGCGACTCCCGCATCACCGACCTCAGCAGCAAAGTCCGCTCAGCACCGAGTCCGGTTGGCCAGTGATTGCCCGACGGGATGCGCGCCCTGCTGTCGGTGATCATCGGTGGCCACGCAGCCTGTGACGGTTCCCATCTGCGTGTCAGGATTCCCTTGGTATACCTTGCGGATTTCGTATTGAGTGAAGCCGCTGTCGTGTGTGCACGAAGGCGCCGATCCGCAAGGCACGGGGCCGGACACTTTTCCTCACTTCGCACTTGGTTGCGGCCGTAAACGTCGCTACCATGATCAGCAAACGATTGCATTTCGCTACCCGCTCTGGTTCTTCCAACCGTTTTTGGAGGTCATATCGATGAGCACGACGTTCGCCGCGCGCCTTAACCGCCTCTTCGACACGGTGTATCCGCCCGGCCGGGGCCCACACACATCCGCTGAGGTGATCGCAGCACTCAAGGCCGAGGGCATCACGATGTCGGCTCCGTATCTGTCGCAGTTGCGTTCGGGGAACCGGACCAATCCGTCGACGGCGACGATGGCCGCGCTGGCGAACTTCTTCCGCATCAAGCCGGCCTTCTTCACCGACGACGACTACTACGAGCGGCTGGACCGCGAGCTGTGCTGGCTGGACAGTCTGCGTGAAGACGGGGTGCGGCGGATCGCCGAGCGCGCCGTCGGTCTGTCGGCCGAAGCACAGCAGGACATTCTGGCCCGGCTCGACGAGTTGCGCCGCAAAGAACACCTCGACGGCTGATCCCGCCCTGACGTCGGGTCGCGGCGCCGTGCCGATAGGGTGAGCTCGATTACGGCCGCGCAGCGCGACAGTCGACGAGATACCGGGAGGCAGCCGGGATGAGCCTGTTCAAGCGAAAGAGTCGCGCCACCCGTCGCGCCGAAGCGCGGGCGCTCAAGGCGCGCGCCAAACTGGAAGCCCGGCTGGCCGCCAAGAACGAGATCCGCCGATTCAAAGCCACCCAGCGCACCGAAGGCAAGACGCTCAAGGCGCAACTCAAGGCGCAGCGAGACAGCGACCGGACCGCCCTGAAAGTCGCCGAGACCGAACTGAAGGCGGCGCAGGAGGGCAAGGTGTTCTCGCCGGTGCGGATACGCCGGGCGCTGACGGTGTCGCGGCTGCTCGCCCCGGTGGTGGTGCCGGTGGCCTACCGGGCGGCCATCGCTCTTCGCGGGCTCATCGACGAACGCCGCGCGGATCGACTCGGGGTTCCGTTGGCCCAGCTCGGACAGTTCTCCGGACACGGTGGCCAGCTGTCGGCGCGAATCGCCGGGGCCGAGAAGACGCTGCAGCAGGTGCAGAGCAGAAACCCCAAGGATGCGGAGACCAAGCAGTTCGTGGCCGCCGTCGGCGGCCGGCTGGCCGACCTGTCGGCGGCCGTGACCGCCGCCGAGCAGATGCCGCCGACGCGGCGCCGCGGCGCGCACGCGGCGATCTCCGGGCAGCTCGACGGGATCGACGCCGACCTGATGGCGCGGTTGGGGTTGGGCTGAGCGCCGTGGCGGGCCATCGGGTGGTTGCGCGCGCCGCGGCCGTGCTGGCGGCGACGGCGCTGTTGTGCGTTGTCAGCGGTATCGCGCCGGCAGCCGCCCATGTCCATGTCAGCAGCCCGGGTGCGGCGCGCGGCAGCACCGCGATGCTCATTTTCGAGGTACCCAACGAATCCGGGGCAGGTTCTGCGACAACACAACTCAGCATCACAGTGCCCAACATCTCGGCGCGTGCCGAGACCGTGCCGGGATGGACGGTCAGCCTGGACCGCGACGCCGCCGCCGGCACCATTCGGTCGGTGACCTGGACCGCCGTGCCGGGCGGCGGTATCGGCGCCGGCCAGTTCGGGCTGTTCCGGCTCTCGGTGAAACTGCCCGACACCGACACCGTCAGCTTCCCGGCGGTGCAGACCTACGCCGACGGCACCGTGGTGCGCTGGGACCAGCCGCCGCTGCCCGACGGCGGTGAACCCGAGCATCCGGCGCCGGTGTTGACGCTCGCGGCCTCCGGGGTGCCTGCACCCACCGAGCAGCCCGTGGCAGCGCCGTCCGCCCCGGACAACACCGCCCGGTGGCTGGCCGGTGCCGCGCTGCTGGTGGCGGCCGGTGGGGTGGCGATCGCGATCGGGCGGAGGCGGTGAGTACGCGGGTGGCCGGCGTCCTGACCGTCGGCCTGCTGCTGGTGGCGATGCTGTTCGCCGGCGGCGGCACCGCCGACGCGCACGCGGCGCTGGTGTCCACCGATCCGGCGAAAGACACCGAGCTCGCCACCGGACCCGACACGGTCAGCGCCACCTTCAACGAGCAGCTGCAACCCACCTTCGTGGCGATGACCGTGGTGGGTCCGGACCGTCACCTGTGGCAGGACGGGCAACCGAAGGTGCAGGGTGCGGTCGCCAGCATCGCGGTCCGGCCGCTCGGGCCGGCCGGCATCTACACGGTGTTCTACCGGGTGACCTCGGCCGATGGACATCCGGTGGCCGGTTCGTGGACATTTCGGCTGACCGTGGCGGGCACCGGCGAGCCGGGGCCGGCGGTGGCCGATCCGCTGCCCGCCCCGTCGACCGGCAACCCCGTCGGCGAGCTGCCGATCTGGCCGTTCGTGGTGGGTGCTGTGGTGATCGTGGGTGCCGGGCTGTGGGCTGCTCAGCGTCGACGCTGACCGGGCCCCCGCAGGTGGCCGGAACACGGTAGGGCCCGTCCTGGCATGATGGGCATCGCTGCCGGCGTACCCGAAGATTAAGGAGCAGCCGCATGCCAGAGTCGCAGGACCAGCCCGATCAGCAACCCGACGCCACGCCGGAGCCGCTCGCCGAGCCGTCGCCGCCGCCGGTACCCCCGGCCGCTTCCGAGCCGGTGCTCTCGGAGCCTCCGGTAGCGCAGCCACCCGCCAAGAAGGCGCCGGCCAAGAAGGCCCCCGCCAAGAAGGCGCCCGCCAAGAAGGCGCCCGCCAAGGCCGCCAAGAAGGCCCCGGCCAAGAAGGCGCCGGCGAAGAAGGCTCCGGCCAAGAAAGTCGCCGCGACCAACGGCGCGCCGCATCTTGCCGAGGCCGCGAAACAGACTGCCGCACAAGCGAAAACCACTGTCGATTCGGCCAAGGATCCGGTGTTGCGCCCGGCCGCGCCGCCGGCAGCCCGGAGCGGCGGTGCCCCGGTTCCGCTGCTGGCCGCGGGAGCTGTCGGTCTGCTGGTGCTGCTACTGATCCGTCAGCTGCTGCGTCGCTCCGGCGAGCAGTGAGCGTCGACGCCCGGCCTACCGCCGATCTCGTCGACGAGATCGGACCCGATGTACGCAGCTGCGACCTGCAGTTCACCCAGTACGGCGGCCGCGAGGAGTTCGCCGGACCCATTCACACGGTGCGCTGCTTCCAGGACAACGCGCTGCTGAAGTCGGTGCTGTCCGAACCCGGTGACGGCGCGGTGCTGGTGATCGACGGCGCCGGGTCGCTGCACACGGCGCTGGTCGGCGACGTGATCGCGGAACTGGCCCGCAGCAACGGCTGGACCGGGCTGATCGTCAACGGCGCGGTGCGTGACGCGGCGACGTTGCGCACGCTGGGTATCGGCATCAAGGCGCTGGGCACGAATCCGCGCAAGAGCACCAAGACCGGCGCCGGCGAGCGTGACGTCGTCGTCGAACTCGGCGGTGTCGAGTTCGTGCCCGGCCAGATCGCCTACAGCGACCACGACGGCATCGTCGTGGTGTAGCCCCTCCCCCCTTTCCCGCCGAGTGGCACTCTCACGACGCGACGCGCCGATAAGGCGTCGTGAGGATGCCGCTCGCGGGCCGGCCGGCCCATCCGGCGGCGCACATCGCCGCGTCCACCCGGGAGATAAAGGTCGCCTCGCGGTAGCGGAGCAGCTCGGCGGTGACCCGGATGATCACCCAGCCCCGCGCGCGGAGCGCCTCATGCCGGTCGATGTCGCGCTGGCGTTGCTTCGGGTCGGTCCAGTGCTGCGCGCCGTCGTACTCGATCCCGACCTTCAGATCCCGATACCCCATGTCCACCTTCGCTACGAACTCGCCGCAGTCGTCGGAGACGATGATCTGGGTCTCGGGTGCCGGAAAGCCGCCGTCGATCAGGACCAGCCGGGTGCGGGTCTCCTGGGGTGATTCGGCGCCGCCGTCGACCAGCGGTAGCCGTTCGCGCAATCGCTTCAGGCCGCGCGCACCGGGATGCGCCTCAACGACCGCCTCGACGTCGCTCACCCCGAACCCGGTGGCTCTCGCCAGGGCGTCGAGCCGCTGCACGGCATGCAGCCGCGAGGCGGTGCGCCGCCCGATGTCGAAAGCCGTTCGGGCAGGCCTAGTTACCGCCATACCGTCGACGGTGGTCCACTCCTGCGGTGTCAGGGAGTCTCTGAACACGCGCACCCTCGGCGGTGGATTGCGGTTGGCCCAAACCAGTTCGGCGTCGAAAGCCGGGCTCACCCACTTCGTCCCGAGCAGCGCCGCCGCCGAGTTACCCGCGAGCACCCCGCGGCGCCGCGACCACAACCAGGCCGCCTGCGCCCGCTGACCCGCGCTGAGCTCAACGCCCCACGGTGCATAAACGCCGGGGTAAACGGGCGTGTACAACGCGCGCATCGCCCGTTCGGGGATCACCCTGGCCGCCAGCACCTCCGGGCCGAGAAACGGCCATGCCGGTTCGTCCATGGCCGGAGTCTGGCACGTTCCGCCCGAACCGCCCGACGTGCGTTAACAGGCGCCGCGAGCGGCACTCTCACGACGCGACATGCCGTGACGGTGTCGTGAGAATGCCACTCGCCGGGAAAGGGCGGGAGCTACACCGCGACCGGCGTGCGGTGCTTGGTGAAGTGCAGCGCCGACTCGTCGACCTTGCCGCGGCGGATCAACTGCAGGTCCAGCAGATAGTTCTGCTTGAGTCGCCAGGGTGTCCGTGACCCGGCCTTCGGCAGGTAGTCCAACGCCCGCAGCACGTAACCGGGGGTGAACTCCATCAGCGGCCGCTCCTCGACGGAGTTGCCGGGGTGATTCGGCACCACGTTGTCGAAGCCGTGGGCGTCCATGTAGTTCAGCACCCGGCAGACGAACTCCGAGACCAGGTCGGCCTTCAGCGTCCACGACGCGTTCGTGTAACCGATGGTGAAGGCCATGTTCGGCATGCCGGTCAGCATCATGCCCTTGTAAGCCATGGTTTCGTTGAGTTCGACGGCCTGGCCGTTACGGCGGATCTCCGCACCACCGAACAGCTGCAGGTTCAAACCGGTTGCGGTGATGATGATGTCGGCTTCCAGCTCGGCGCCGGAGTTCAGCTTGATGCCGGTCTTGGTGAAGCGCTCGATGGTGTCGGTGACGACGTCGGCCTTACCCTGCCGGATGGTGCGGAACAGGTCACCATTCGGCGCCAGGCACAACCGCTGGTCCCACGGCTTGTAGCTCGGGCCGAAGTGCTTCTCGACGTCGTAGCCCTCCGGCAGGCGGTGCTTGGCCATCGTCAGCAGCGTCTTGCGCATGTACTTCGGGAACTTGCGCGACAGCTGGTACTGCGCCGTGGAGAAGCCGATCGCCTTCCACCGGTTCACCACGTGTGCGGCGTGCGCCGGCAGCAGCTTGTTCGCCCGCTCGGCGACCGGGTCGACCAGGGGCAGCGACCCGACGTAGGTCGGGGACCGCTGCAGCATGGTCACGTGGCCGGCGCCGGTGTTCACCAGCGACGGGATCAGCGTCACCGCGGTGGCGCCGGAACCGATGACGACGATCTTCTTGCCGGCGTAGTCCAGGTCTTCCGGCCAGTGCTGCGGGTGCACGATGGTGCCGCCGAAGTCATCGGAGCCCGGGAACTCCGGCGAGTAGCCCTCGTCGTAGTTGTAGTAGCCGCTGCAGGCGAACAGAAACCCGCAGGTGAGGGTCGTCTGGGTCCCGTCCCCCTGGTCCACGGTCAGCGTCCACTGGTTGTCGGCGTCGGACCAGTCGGCCGCGACCACCCGCTGGCGGTAGCGGATGTGCTGGTCGATGCCGTTCTCGGTGGCGGCTTCGCGGATGTAGTGCTTGATCGAGTCGCCGTCGGCGATCGCCTTCGCCGAGCGCCACGGCTTGAACCGGAAGCCGAGCGTGAACATGTCGGAGTCGGAGCGGATGCCCGGGTAGCGGAACAGGTCCCAGGTGCCGCCGAGGTCGTCGCGGCGCTCCAGGATCGCGTAGGTCTTGGTCGGGCAGCGGTCCTGCAGGTGCCAGGCGGCGCTGATGCCGGAGATACCGGCGCCCACGATGACAACGTCGAGGTGTTCGGTCATGACGCCAGATTATCAACGCGGTGTCGAGATAGTCAACACACTGTCGAAAACATCAACACCGTGTAAAGTAGCGGCCATGACCACCGCTATCAGGACCTCGCGGAGCCGGCGTTCGACGCGTCCGTCGGGCGACGACCGCGAAATGGCCATCCTGACCACCGCCGAACGGCTACTGGAGCAACGCCCGCTGGCCGCGATCTCGGTCGACGACCTGGCCAAGGGCGCCGGCTTGTCGCGCCCGACCTTCTACTTCTACTTCCGGTCGAAAGACGCGGTCCTGCTCACCCTGTTCGAGCGGGTGATCGTCGAAGCCGACTCCGCGCTGGAGGCCATGGTCGCCGACCCGCCGGCCGATATCAGGGCGCTGTGGCGCACCGGCATCAACGTGTTCGTCGAGACGTTCGGCGCACACCGCGCGGTGTCGCTGGCCGCCGACGCCGCACGCACCAACACCGACCTGCGCGAATTGTGGTCGCGGTTCATGCAGAAGTGGGTCGGCCACATCGCCCTGGTGATCGAAGCCGAACGCGCCCGCGGCGCGGCGCCGGTGACGCTGCCGGCCCACGAACTGTCGGCCGCGCTGAACCTGCTCAACGAGAAGATGATGCTGTCCTCGTTCGGCGGCGAGCTCCCGTCGGTGCCCACCGAGCGGCTGCTGGACACCCTGGTGCACATCTGGGTCACCAGCATCTACGGCGAACCGGCCTGACCCGTCACACCCGAATGCGAACATATGTTCGTGTCGGGTTTGGCCACCATCCTGCACGCGGACCTGGACTCCTTCTACGCGTCCGTCGAACAGCGCGACGATCCGGCGTTGCGCGGCCGGCCCGTCATCGTCGGCGCGGGCGTGGTGCTGGCGGCCAGCTATGAGGCGAAGGCGTTCGGGGTCCGCACCGCGATGGCCGGCAGCCAGGCGCGGCGGCTGTGCCCGCACGCCCTGGTGGTGCCGCCGAGGATGGCCGCCTACACGCAGGCCAGCGACGCCGTGTTCGAGGTGTTCCGGGACACCACGCCGCTGGTCGAGCCGCTGTCGGTGGATGAGGCGTTCCTCGACGTGAGTGGGCTGCGCCGGGTGTCGGGGGAGCCGGTGCAGATCGCGACCCGGCTGCGCGCCCAGGTGCGCGACCGGGTCGGCCTGCCGATCAGCGTCGGGATCGCCCGGACCAAGTTCCTGGCCAAGGTCGCCAGTCAACAGGCCAAACCCGACGGGCTGCTGCTGGTGGCGCCCGATCACGAGCTGGCGTTCCTGCACCCGCTGCCGGTGCGCCGACTCTGGGGCGTGGGTGCGGTGACCGAACAGAAGCTGCGCGCGCACGGCATCGACACCGTCGGGCAGGTGGCCGAGCTCAGCGAGTCCATGCTGGCGTCGCTGGTGGGCGGCGCGATGGGCCGACAGTTGTATGCGCTGTCGCACAACATCGACCGGCGCCGCGTCCACACCGGGGTGCACCGCCATTCGGTGGGCGCGCAGCGCGCGCTGGGGCGCGCCGGATCGCGGACACTCGGCGAGGTCGACGCCGTGGTGATCGGGTTGATCGACCGGATCACCGGCCGGATGCGGGCGGCCGGGCGCACCGGGCGGACGGTGGTGCTGCGGCTGCGGTTCGACGACTTCAGCCGGGCCACCCGGGCGCACACCCTGCCCGCGGCGACGTCGTCGACGGCACCGATCCTGGCCTCCGCCCGCGCCCAGGCCGCCGTCGCCGCCCCGATGATCGCCGAGCGTGGGCTGACGCTGATCGGGTTCGCGGTATCGAATATCGACCGTGGCGGTGCTCAGCAGCTGGAGTTGCCGTTCGACACCCGGGAGCGGCCCGCGGTCGACGACGCGATCGACCGGGTGCGACGGCGCTATGGCTCGGCGGCGCTGACCCGCGGCGTGTTGCTGGGCCGCGACCCGGGACTGGAGGTGCCGCGGCTGCCGGACTGAATCAGAGGAATTGAGCCGTGACGAACCCGGCGAGCAGCACCGCGAATCCGCCCATTTCGCCGGCGATCAGCAGGAACATGCTGGCGTGCAGCCCGAAATCCGGGTGCTCGAACTGATTGGTGGTGTCGCGCAATGCGCCGTGGATGATGTAGCTGGCGATGGCGGCGACGAAGAAGAACACCACGACCATCGCCGCGGTCAGGTTGACCCAGGTCGGCCAGCCGCTGAGTTCGACGAACGCCGCCAGCAGCAAGGTGGCGAAGGAGTACAGCAGCGCGGCCCGGTGGGCGATGTCGACATAGGGATGGGCCAGGTGGTTCGCGGTGGTGGCCATCTGCTGGTACTTCCACACCCCCAGGCCCAGGGCCAGCAGGAAGATCAGTCCGGCGGCCAGCAGCGTGATGAGCGTGTCGATACCCAGGTGCGCGCACACAAGGTGCGAGTGTAACCCGACTTATGCCGCGGCCCACGCCAGCAGCCGGTCCACCGGCCAGCTGTTGACGATCCGGTCCACCGGCACGTCGGCGTCCAGGGCCCGCTGGGCGCCGTAGCCCAGGAAGTCCAGCTGGCCCGGCGCGTGCGCGTCGGTGTCGATGCTGAACACGCAGCCGATCTCCAGCGCCAGGTGCAGCAGCCGCGTCGGCGGGTCACGACGCTCGGGGCGGCAGTTGATCTCCACCGCGGTGTCGTGATCGACGCAGGCGGTGAACACCTTCTCCGCGTCGAACTTCGATTCCGGTCGCTGTCCGCGCCCGCCGGTGACCAGCCGTCCGGTGCAGTGACCCAGCACGTCGACGTGGCCGTCGGATACGGCCCGCACCATCCGTCGCGTCATCGACGCGGCATCCATCGACAACTTCGAGTGCACGCTGGCCACCACGATGTCGAGCCGCTGCAGCAGGTCCGGGTCCTGGTCCAGGCTGCCGTCGTCGAGGATGTCGACCTCGATGCCGGTGAGAATCCGCATCGGCGCGAACTGCTCCCGCAGCCCGTCGATCACGTCGAGCTGTTCGCGGAGCCGCTCAGCGGACAGGCCGTGGGCGATCGTGAGCCGCGGCGAGTGGTCGGTCAGCGCACAGTACTCGTGGCCCAGGGCGGCGGCGGTCGCCATCATCTCCGCGATCGGCGCGGAGCCGTCCGACCAGTTGGAATGCAGGTGCAGATCCCCGCGCAGCGCGGCACGGATCTCCCCGCCGCCCAGATCCGCTGCGGCACCGCGTAATTTCACCAGGGTGTCGGGCTCGCGGCCCGCCCACGCCTGGGCGATGACGGTGGCGGTCTTCGGCCCGATACCGGGCAGGCTCTGCCAACTGTTGGCGTCGCCGTGACGCTGCCGGGCGGCTTCGTCGAGGCCCTCGATGACGTCGGCGGCGTTGCGGTAGGCCATCACCCGCCGCGTGTCCTCACGGGCCCGGTCCTTGTAGTAGGCGATCTGCCGCAGCGCGGCTACCGGATCCATGCATCCCAGTGTGCCGGGTGATCGGAACCGCTGCCGAGTGGTTGGCAACCAGCTCCTCGGCGAGTGTGCGCTTTCATCCGGCGTGAGCGGCGAGTCGCGTATGAAACCACACAGTCGGTGGGGGCTAGGCTCGATCACGTGCGATTCGCGTTCAAAACCTCCCCGCAGAACACCACCTGGGCCGACATGCTGGCGGTCTGGCAGGCCGCCGACGACATCGACGTCTACGAATCCGGCTGGACCTTCGACCACTTCTATCCGATCTTCAGCGACTCGTCCGGGCCCTGCCTGGAGGGCTGGACGACGCTGACCGCGTTGGCGCAGGCCACCACCCGGTTGCGGCTGGGCACCCTGGTCACCGGCGTGCACTACCGGCACCCCGCCGTGCTGGCGAACATGGCTGCTGCACTGGACATCATCTCCGGTGGACGACTGGAACTGGGTATCGGCGCGGGCTGGAACGAGGAGGAGTCCGGCGCCTACGGCATCGAATTAGGAAGCCTCCGTGAGCGTTTCGACCGCTTCGAGGAGGCCTGCCAGGTGCTGACCAGCCTGCTCAGCCAGGAGACGACAACCTTCCAGGGCACCTACTACCAGCTCAAGAACGCCCGCAACGAACCCAAGGGCCCGCAGCGCCCGCACCCGCCGATCTGCATCGGCGGCAGCGGTGAGAAGCGCACCCTGAAGATCACCGCGCGCTACGCGCAGCACTGGAATTTCGTCGGCGGCCCGCCGGAGGAGTTCGCCCGCAAGCGTGACGTGCTGGCCGCGCACTGCGCCGACATCGGGCGCGACCCCAAGGAGATCAGGCTGTCCGCCCACCTCCGGTTGGACGACGATCGCGATTACGCGAAGGTGGTCGCCGACGCCGCCGCACTGGGCGCCGAAGGCCTGGATCTGGCAATCGTCTACCTGCCCACGCCGCACACGCCGGCGGTGCTGGAACCGCTGGCCGAGGCGATCCGGGAGTCGGGGCTGCGGTAGCGGCGGAAGGTCGGCTGGCAAACCCGCGGGAGCGGTGTCGAGGCGGGCTAGAACCCGAAGCGCATCAAGTCGTCCGGGGTCACCAGACGCTCGTGCTTGGCGGGAAAGCCGCGGCTTTTCATCGGATGCCGAAGCAGTGTCCAGGCGATACGTCCCATGCGTGACCGGGATATCGAGTTGATGTGCACGACGAACACTCCTGCGGTCGGTCGGGGTGGACCGGGCCCCACGCTGCTGTAGTGCCCCCGCAGGACATTAGACACCTGCCAGCTGGCAAACATGAGGTGACGCGCCGACGAATCAACGGATGATTCTGGTGAGGCGCAAGTGGTGCATGGGATTACGCCGAGCAGACGCAAATGTGCCCATTTGGAGCCCAAAATGGGCACATTTGCGTCTGCTCGCGCGAGGGGGCGGGCTAGCGCTGCGGGGCGTCGGTGGGCTTGATGACGACCGGCAGCGCAGTCTCACCCATCAGGAACTTGTCCACCCCCGCCGCGGCGGCGCGGCCCTCGGCAATCGCCCACACGATCAGCGACTGGCCGCGGCCGGCGTCACCGGCGACGAAGACCCCGGGCACCGTGGTGGCGAAGTCGCCGTTGCGTGCCACATTGCCGCGGTCGGTGAACTCCACGCCCAGATCGGTGAGCAGGCCCGGCTTCTCGGGTCCGACGAAGCCCATCGCCAGCAACACCAGGTCGGCGTCCAGCTCGAAGTGGGAGCCGTCGACCTTCTCGAAGCGGCCCTCACGCATCACCACCTCGTGCGCGCGCAGGCCGGTGACGTGCCCGTCGCTGCCGACGAACTCCTCGGTGTTGACCGCGAACACCCGCTCGCCGCCCTCCTCGTGGGCGGAGGACACCCGGAACATCAGCGGGTAGGTCGGCCACGGCGTCGACTCGGCACGCTCGGCCGGCGGCCGCGGCATGATCTCGAACTGGTGAATGCTGGCCGCGCCCTGGCGATGTGCGGTGCCCAGGCAGTCCGCGCCGGTGTCGCCGCCGCCGATGATGATGACCTTCTTGCCGTGGGCGGTGATCGGCGGCTGGCCGTCAGGCCCCAGCACGTCGTCGCCCTGCTGTACCCGGTTGGACCACGGCAGGTACTCCATCGCCTGATGGATACCGTCCAGGTCGCGGCCCGGGATCGGCAGGTCGCGCCAGGCGGTCGCGCCGCCGGCCAGCACCACCGCGTCGAAATCCGCGCGCAGCTGCGAAGCGGTGATGTCGACGCCGACGTCGACGCCGGGCCGGAACACGGTGCCCTCGGCCTCCATCTGCTCCAGCCGGCGGTCGATGAAGCGCTTCTCCATCTTGAATTCGGGGATGCCGTAGCGCAGCAGGCCGCCGATGCGGTCGGCGCGCTCGAACACCGTCACCGCGTGCCCGGCTCGGGTCAGCTGCTGGGCGGCGGCCAGACCGGCCGGCCCGGAGCCGACCACCGCGACGGTCTTACCGGTCGACTTCTCCGGCGGCAGCGGCACGATCCAGCCCTGGTCGAAAGCGTTCTCGATGATCTCGTACTCGACCTGCTTGATGGTGACCGGATCCTGGTTGATCCCCAGCACGCAGGACGCCTCGCACGGCGCCGGGCACAGCCGCCCGGTGAAGTCCGGGAAGTTGTTGGTGGCGTGCAGCCGCTCGATGGCGTCGCGCCAGCGACCGGTACGGACCAGGTCGTTCCACTCCGGGATCAGGTTGCCCAGCGGGCAGCCGTTGTGGCAGAACGGAATCCCGCAGTCCATGCAGCGGGTGGCCTGCTGCTGCAGGGTCGAATGCGGGAACGCCTCGTAGACCTCGTTCCAGTCGAGCAGCCGCAGCTCCACCGGCCGCCGCTTGGGCAGCTCGCGCTTGGTGTAGGTCAGAAAGCCTCTCGGGTCAGCCATGTGCGGCCGCCATGATCGCCTCGTTCACATCGGCTCCCGCCTTCTCAGCCGCCGCGATCGCCTGCAGCACCTGCTTGTAGTCGCGCGGCATGACCTTGGCGAAGTTGCGTTGCTCGCTCGGCCAGTCCGCCAGGATGCGCTGCGCCACCGCGGAATCGGTGGCGTCCGCATGGGCCTGCACCGCGCCGTGCAGCCAGGTCAGGTCGTCCTCGTCGAACTCGTCGAGGTCCACCATCTCGGTGTTGAGGTTGGTCGGCAGCATGCCGTCGGGGTCGTAGACATAGGCGACCCCGCCGGACATACCGGCCGCGAAGTTTCGCCCGGTCGAGCCCAGGATGACGACCTTGCCCCCGGTCATGTACTCGCAGCCGTGGTCGCCCACGCCTTCGACCACCGCGTGCGCCCCGGAGTTACGGACCGCGAACCGCTCGCCGACCACCCCGCGCAGGTAGGCCTCACCGCTGGTGGCGCCGAACAGGATGACGTTGCCGCCGATGATGTTCTGCTCCGCGACATAATCCGCCGGGGCGTTCTCCGACGGGCGCACCACGACCCGCCCGCCGGACAGCCCCTTGCCGACATAGTCGTTGGCGTCGCCGTAGACCCGCAGCGTGATGCCCCGGGGCAGGAACGCGCCGAAGCTGTTGCCCGCCGACCCGTCGAAGGTGATGTCGATGGTGCCGTCCGGCAGCCCCTGCCCGCCATAGGCTTTGGTGACCTCGTGACCGAGCATGGTGCCGACGGTGCGGTTGACGTTGGAGATGCTGGTCGAGAACCGCACCGGGGTGCCCGAATCCAGCGCCTCACGGCTCATCGCGATCAGCTGCTGGTCCAGCGCCTTGTCCAGGCCGTGGTCCTGACGCGAGCTGCAGTACAGGTCCTGGTTCATGAACGCCGACTCCGGCTCGTGCAACACCGGCGTCAGGTCCAGCTTGTGGGCCTTCCAGTGGGCGCGGGCCAGGGTGGTGTCCAGCGCGCCGACCTGGCCGACGGCCTCGTTCAGGGTGCGGAAACCGAGCTCGGCCAACAGTTCCCGGACCTCTTCGGCGATGAACAGGAAGAAGTTCTCCACGAACTCGGGCTTGCCGGTGAACCGCTCGCGCAGCACCGGGTTCTGGGTGGCCACCCCCACCGGGCAGGTATCCAGGTGGCAGACGCGCATCATGATGCAACCGGTGACCACCAGCGGCGCGGTGGCGAAACCGAATTCCTCCCCGCCCAGCAGGGCCGCAATCATGACATCGCGGCCGGTCTTGAGCTGGCCGTCCACCTGCACGACGATACGGTCGCGAAGTCCGTTGAGCAGCAACGTCTGCTGTGTCTCAGCCAGGCCCAGCTCCCAGGGCGCGCCGGCGTGCTTCTGCGAGGTCAGCGGGGTCGCCCCGGTACCGCCGTCGTGCCCGGAGATCAGCACCACGTCGGCGTGTGCTTTAGAAACACCAGCCGCCACGGTCCCCACCCCGTTCTCGGCAACCAGCTTGACGTGGATGCGCGCCGCCGGGTTGGCGTTCTTCAGGTCGTGGATCAGCTGCGCGAGATCCTCGATGGAGTAGATGTCGTGGTGCGGCGGCGGCGAGATCAGCCCGACCCCCGGGGTCGAGTGGCGCACCTCGGCCACCCACGGATACACCTTGTGACCGGGAAGTTGGCCGCCCTCACCAGGCTTGGCGCCCTGGGCCATCTTGATCTGGATGTCGGTGCAGTTGGTCAGGTAGTGGCTGGTGACACCGAACCGGGCCGACGCGACCTGCTTGATCGAGCTGCGCCGCCAGTCGCCGTTGGCGTCCGGCTCGAACCGGCTGACGTGCTCGCCGCCCTCACCGGAGTTGGACCGGCCGCCCAACCGGTTCATCGCGATCGCCAACGTCTCGTGCGCCTCGGCCGAGATCGAGCCGTAGCTCATCGCGCCGGTGGCGAACCGCTTGACGATCTCGCTGGCCGGCTCGACCTCCTCCAACGGCACCGGCGGCCGCAGCCCTTGCCGGAACTTGAGCAGGCCGCGCAGCGACGCCATCCGCTCGCTCTGGTCGTCGACCAGCTTGGTGTACTCCTTGAAGATCGAGTACTGCCCGGTGCGGGTCGAATGCTGCAGCTTGAAGACGGTTTCCGGGTTGAACAGGTGGTATTCGCCCTCACGGCGCCACTGGTACTCCCCGCCCACCTCGAGCTCGCGATGGGCGCGCTCGTCCGGGCGATCCAGGAAGGCCAGGGTGTGCCGGCTGGCGACATCGGCGGCGATGTCGTCGAGTGTGATGCCGCCGATCGGGCAGGACAGCCCGGTGAAGTATTCGTCGAGCAGGTCCTGGGAGACACCGATCGGCTGGAACAGCTGAGCGCCGGCGTAGGACGCCCGCGTCGAGATGCCCATCTTGGACATCACCTTCAGCACGCCCTTACCGGCGGCCTTGACGTAGTTCTGCACCGCCTTCTCGGCGTCTAGACCCTCGATGACGCCGCGGTCGAGCATGTCCTCGATCGACTCGAACGCCATGTAGGGGTTGATCGCCGCCGCACCGCAGCCGATCAGCATGGCCATGTGGTGCACTTCGCGGGCGTCCCCGGACTCGACGATCAGCCCGACCTTGGTGCGGGTGCGTTCGCGCACCAAGTGGTGGTGCACCGCCGCGACGGCCAGCAGCGACGGGATGGGAGCCATCGTCTCGTCGGACTCGCGGTCGGACAGGATGATGATGCGGGCGCCGTCGGCGATCGCCGCCGAGGTCCGCGCGCGGACATCGTCCAGGGCCGTCTTGAGGCCGGCGCCGCCCTCGGCGACCGGGTACAGGCAGCGGATCACCTCGGCGTGCAGACCGACGCGGCGGCCGTTGATCTCGACCTCGGGGTCGAGGTCGACGAGTTTGGCCAGCTCGTGGTTACGCAGGATCGGCTGCGACAGCACGATCTGGTGGCAGGAACTCTCGTCGGGGTTGAGCAGGTCACCCTCGGGCCCGACCGCCCCCTGCAGGCTGGTGACCACCTCTTCGCGGATCGCGTCCAGCGGCGGGTTGGTCACCTGGGCGAACAGCTGCTGGAAGTAGTCGAACAGCATCCGGGGCCGCGCCGACAGCACCGCGATCGGGGTGTCGGTGCCCATCGAGCCGATCGGCTCCGCGCCGGCGCGCGCCATCGGCGCCACCAGCAGGTTGAGCTCCTCGTAGGTGTAGCCGAAGATCAGCTGCCGCAGCACGATCCGGTGGTGCGACATCCGGGCGTAGTTGCCCTCCGGCAGCTTGTCGATGGGGATCAGGCCCCGCTGCACCCACTCTTCGTAGGGTTGCTCGGCAGCCAGTTCGGCCTTGATCTCCTCATCGGAGACGATGCGGCCGGCCGCGGTGTCGACCAGGAACATCCTGCCGGGCTGCAGCCGCATGCGGCGCACCACGGTGGACGGGTCCAGGTCCAGCACGCCGGCCTCGGAGGCCATCACCACCAGGCCGTCGTCGGTGACCCAGATCCGGGACGGACGCAGGCCGTTGCGGTCCAGCACCGCGCCCACCACCGTGCCGTCGGTGAACGTCATCGACGCCGGGCCGTCCCACGGCTCCATCAGCGAGTCGTGGTACTCGTAGAACGCCCGCCGCGCCGGGTCCATCGACTCGTGGCGTTCCCACGCCTCGGGGATCATCATCAGCACCGCGTGCGCCAGGCTGCGCCCGCCGAGGTGCAGCAGCTCGAGCACCTCATCGAAGCGGGCGGTGTCCGAGGCGCCCGGCGTGCAGATCGGGGTGAGCTTCTCGAAGCCGTTGGGCCCGAACAGATCGGTCTTGATCAGCGACTCACGGGCCCGCATCCAGTTCTCGTTGCCGGTGACGGTGTTGATCTCACCGTTGTGGGCGATCCGCCGGAACGGGTGCGCCAGCGGCCACGACGGGAAGGTGTTGGTGGAGAAGCGTGAGTGCACGATGCCCAGCGCGCTGGTCATCCGCTCGTCCTGCAGGTCCAGGTAGAACGCCTTGAGCTGCGGGGTGGTCAGCATGCCCTTGTAGACGAACGTCTGGCCGGACAGGCTCGGGAAGTAGACGGTCTCGCGGCCGGGACCGTCGGCGCCCGGGCCCTTGGTGCCCAGCTCGTGCTCGGCCCGCTTGCGGACCACATACGCGCGACGCTCCAGGTCCATACCGGTGGCGCCGCCGATGAACAGCTGACGGAAGGTGGGCATCGCGTCGCGGGCCAGCGCACCCAGCGACGAGTCGTCGATCGGCACCGCGCGCCAGCCCAGCACCCGCAGGCCCTCGGCCTCGACGATCTTCTCCACCTCGCTGCAGGCCGTGCCGGCGTCCTTGGACGACTGCGGCAGGAACGCGATACCGGTGGCGTACTCGCCTTGCGGAGGCAGCTCGAAGTCCACCACCTGACGGAGGAACTCGTCAGGAACCTGGATCAGCACCCCCGCGCCGTCGCCGGTGTGCGGCTCGGCGCCCTGGGCGCCTCGATGCTCGAGGTTGACCAGTGCGGTGATGGCCTTCTCCACGATGTCGCGGCTGCGGCGGCCGTGCATGTCGACGACCATGGCCACACCGCACGCATCGTGTTCGAACGCGGGGTTATAAAGCCCGACCTGGCTGGGCATTCCCACCTGACCCTTCAGCAAGACTGTCTGCGCGGCATTCCGAAGTTCCTCAGCACCGCGCCTGGTGGCAGCGAGCTGGGCTGCTTCGGTCTTGTCGGCTTGTCGTTTCGCCGGTGACGATGGACCGGTCGGCGATACGGCCGTGCAGCGCTGAACGGTGGACCGTTGTTGCCGGTCGCGACAAGCCTTAAAACGATATGACAAAACCCCGCTGACATGCCAACTTGATTGTCACCCACCAGGCAACGGCGGGGCCGGCGGAGTTATGTCGCCCATCGTACCGGCAATGCCGCGATCAGGGCGCGGGCCTGCGGTTTTGTTCGCGGGACGGGGTGCGTTTGGGGTTGCGGTGCTGGACCGCCGACGCTGGCAAGGCGGTCGGAGAGTTTGCTGTCGAACTTCTCAACTCGTCGCCGTGACGTCGGTGGACTTTACAGCTGGGCCACACAACGTGATGTCGGTCACGCCACGACGTGGATAAAGCACGCTGCGGGCGATTGGTGAGGCGGCTGAGTCGGCTGAGGCGGAGTGGTTGCTTGGGCGAGTGTTTGCGCGGGTCCGGGGCCATGGCAACCCCTCGACGGCGGTAGAACCGCCAGTCATGGCGCCCGGTTCCCGCTGCGGGCGCCCCGGTGGCGCTAGTCGGCCACCAGGGCGATCGGGCGCCGACGCTTGGCGCGCACCGGATAGCCGCCCCGCTCGGCGAGCGATCCGAGCTGGCGCAGCGCGAATGTGCGGCCGCGGCCGGCTTCGGGGATCACGATCCCGGCCCACATGCCTTCGGCGCCCGGGGTCTCGCACGCGTCCCGTGCGCACAACCAGCGCCGGGGGCAGCCGCGGCAGATCGCCTTGGTGGCGTCGTCGGTGGCCGTCATCCAGCGGTCGGGATCATTCGCGCATGCGCCAACGATTTCGTCGAGGCTGCGGGGCTCAGGCGAGGGGCTGGTCATGGCGTTTCCTTCCAGGGTCGCGATCTATGCGTCAAAACGTAGCACTAAAACTGAAGCAGCGCAACGTGGCGACCCCCCGCCACTCCAATATCCTGTGCCATCCGCGGTGGATGCGCAAATGGAGGTTGTAAAAAGACGGCCTGTTTTACGGATGTTTAGCTGGTCTTTCATTTCTCGGCGCGGCGGCGAGCGGGTGGTCTCCGGTGCACCACGGTGCCGCGGAAAAACCGTAGCGTGAGTCCGATTTCGCCTGCGCATCTAGGATGCGCTGATGAGCGTGGCCCGGGGCGTGACGCGCGACGAGGTGCGCGCCGTTGTCGATATCTATCTGCGCGCGTGGATGACCCAGGATCCCGATCTGATCGTCAGCATCTTCACACCCGCCGCCACCTACCACGAGCGTGTGTTGGGCGAACCGATCCGCGGCCGGGCCGGCATCCGGGAGTACTGGCAGCGCAAGGTCGTCGCCGGACAGGCCGATATCCAGGCCGAGTTGCTCAGCCTCTACGTCGACGGCGACACCGCGATCGCCGAGTGGGAAGCGCGGTTCGACGACGTGGTGCAGGGCCATCGCAAGCGGATGCTGGAGGTCGCCATCCTGGAATTCGACGGCAACCGGATCGCCGGCCTGCGCGAGTACTGGGCATCCGAGCGGCTGGATACCTGAGTCCGCTGGTGGCCGCGCCTTCCGTGCATATTGAGTAGTCGATACTGGGGGGGACGCAACCGATCATCGAGGAGCTCATGGACCCGCGCGACAGCTTCCTGCGAGACCGGATGGGATCCGGTGCACCCCCGCCGCCCGCACCCCCGGGTCAACCGTTCTATCCCCCGCTGCAGCAGGTGCACGCGGAAGGGTCGACGACCGATCCGTGGGCCTACGGCGACATCAGGCCGGTCCCCAGTGGCCCCCTGCCGCGCCCGCAGCCCACGCGGGGATGGCGGCTGGCCGTGCTTCGGGCGACGTTCGGACTGGTCAACCTGGGTTTGTCGCCTGCCGAACGGCAGGAAGCCGAGTACCAGGCCACCATCGCGTTGGGCTTTCGCGGCCACTACAAGGTCGGGGTGCTGGGCAAGGGCGGGGTCGGTAAGACCAGCGTCGCCGCCAGCGTCGGATCGATCTTCGCCCAGCTGCGGCGCGCTGACCGGGTGGTCGCCGTCGACGCCGACACCGCGTTCGGGCGGCTGGCCAGCCGAATCGATCCCGATGCGGCCAGCTCGTACTGGGATCTGGCCACCGACAAGAACCTGCAGTCGTTCGCCGACATCACCGCCCGCGTCGGCAACAACCCGGTCGGGCTCTACGTGCTGGCCGGGGAGCCGGCGTCGGGCCGGCGCCGGGTGCTGGACGCCGCGCTGTACCGGGAGGCCGCCCTGCGGCTGGACCGGCACTTCACCCTGTCGATCATCGACTGCGGTTCGACGATGGACTCGCCGGTGACCCAGGAGGCGCTGCGCGACCTGGATGCGCTGATCGTGGTGTCATCGCCGTGGGCCGACGGGGCCTCGGCCGCCGCCAAGACGATGGAATGGCTGGCCGAACGCGGCCAAACCGACCTGCTGCAGCGCAGCGTGGTGGTGCTCAACGACTCCGACGGGCACGCCGACAAGCGCACCCGGGCCATGCTGGCGCAACAGTTCCTGCGCCACCGCCAGGCGGTGGTCGAGGTGCCCTTCGATCCGCACCTGCGCCCGGGCGGGGTCATCGACATCGACGGCGAGATGCAGCCGGCGACGCGGCGCAAGTTCCTGCAGATCGCGGCGATCGTGTCGCAGTTCTTCGCCTCCCGGCCGGGCCGTCCGCGCAACCCGGGCGGCACCGAAGAATCGTGATCCGGAAGCTGATGGGGGGCCGATAGAGTGACGGGCGATGAGTGAATTCGGGGTCCCGCACACCTTGCTGGTGCGGTGCGAGGACAGGGTGTACGCGCTTGCCCCCGAGCGGGAGGTCGTGGTGGTGGGCCGCGGCGATCAGGCCGATGTGCATGTCGCCGACCCGCGGATTTCGCGTGCGCACGTCCGACTGGAATCGCGCGGCGGTCGCTGGTTCGCCGTCGACAACGGCAGCCTCAACGGCATCTATGTTCACGGCGACCGACGCGACGCGGTAGAGATTCGCGACGGATTGCGGCTGTACGTGGGCAGCCCCGACGGCACCTACCTCGACTTCAGCTACGAGGACGACTCCGAGATCACCGAAGTCGTTCGGCCCCTTCGGGATGTCGAAGACACCCTGGACAGCGACATCGACCCGGGGCTGATCCGGGCCGGTGAGGCCGCCGCATCCCGGCGCCGCGAACTCGACATCACCCAGCGCAACCTGGCCAAGTACAAGATCATCAACGCGGGTGCGCTGATCTCCTTCGAGAAGGGCCGCAGCTGGCCGCGGGAGCGGACCCGTGCCAAGCTCGAGGAAGTGCTGCAGTGGCCGACGGGAACCATCGAGCTGATCCGCAACGGCGGGTCCGTTCCCGGTATGCAGACCGCCCCGGTGACCGACGAGGGCCAGGCGTCGCTGATCATCGACGCTGCCGAGGTGGCGATGAAAACCTTTGCCGCCGCGGTGGATGCCCTGCCGGAAGCCGAGTCGCCGGAGTTCTCCGAGCGCATCTCGGTGATTCTGGCTGACCTGCGTGAGCTGGAGGACGTGGTGGCGCGCGCCGCACGCCGCACCCAGGGGACCCCTGGATTGGCATTGTCGCTCAGCGCGGTTCGCCGCCGCTACGACGAGTTGATGGGACGCGCGGCCTCGGCACCCGGTGCGACGCTGGGCCAGCGGCTCTACACCGCCCGGCGCCGCGCTGAGTTGTCGGTGCCGGAGATGGCCAGCGCGGCGGGGGTGGCGCCCGAGCTGATCGCCGCGGTGGAGGCCGAGCAGTCGGTTGCCGACGCCGACGCGTCGCGCATCGCGGCGCTGGTTGCTGAGCTCAGCTGATTTAGCGTCTTTGCCGCGAGATCGACGGTAGCGCGGCCCGCACTCGAATTTTCCCGCGGTGGCGTCGATCTCGGCGACCTGAAGTGCATGCCGCGGCTGGACCGCGCATCATCCCCGCATGGGGGAGGTATTCCTTGGCAGCGAGGCGCTCGCAGCCAAAACTCTGACCGGGCATCAACTGCGGCGCTGGTATCGACCGATCTTCCGTGATGTCTACGTGCCGAGGCGGCGCGAGCCGTCGCTTCAGGACCGCACCGTCGGGGCTTGGTTGTGGTCGGGCCGGCGGGCGGTGATCGCCGGGGCCGCAGCGTCGGCCCTTCATGGAGCACGCTGGGTCGACGCCGAGATCCCCATCGAAGTCGTCGCGCCCAATGCCCGGCCACATCCCGGTCTGGTGGTGCGCAACGAAACTCTTGCCCCAGATGAGGTGATTCAGGTCGAGCGGCTGCCGGTCACCACGGTGGCTCGTACCGCATTCGACTTGGGCCGCCATTACCCACGTGGGCAGGCGGTGGCACGTCTCGACGCGCTCATGCGGGCCGCACCGTTCGCCTGTGAAGACGTACACCTGTTGGCCAAACGCCACCACGGTACCCGCGGGCTCCGCCGGCTCCGGAGCGCGCTTCCCTCGGTCGATGGGGGTGCGGAGTCCCCGAAGGAAACCTGGTTGCGGTTGCTGTTCATCGACGCCGGCTTGCCCACGCCGACCACTCAGATCCCGCTGTTCTGCGACGGGGCTTTGGAAGGCGTCTTCGACATGGGTTGGGAGGACTTTCGGGTCGCCGCGGAATACGACGGGGAATACCACTTCACCAATCGCCCTCGATTCGTCCGAGACATCACCAAGGTTGCCGCGGCCCACCAGCAGGGCTGGACTGTGCTTCGGGTGGTGTCCGAACACCGCCGCAAGGAGATCGTCGCCCGGGCCTATTACGCCCTCACCGATCGCGGATGGCACCCAGATCGACGCCAGCGTGCAGACCTCTCACGATTCTTCGCGCCAGCGTCGATCTCGGCGCTAGACCGGCGATGGGCCTAAAAACCGGGTCAACCGCGTTCGGAGCGCTTGGTGACGGAGAATCCGTCGGCGATCGTCGCCGCCAGTTCGAGGAATGCCTGGCGGGTCTTCCAGCCGAGCAGGTCGAGCACGACCTCGGAGCCCTGGGCCAGATGGTCATCGAACGGCAGGATGTGCACGGCGCGGACGCGGGCCAGAAACTGCTTGCCCAGCATGTCGATATCCACCGACATCTGACCGGGCCGGGCCGCACTGACCACAACCGTCGCCCCCGGGATCAGATGCGCATATCCGTGGTGTGCCAACCAATCCAGCGTCGCCAGACCGCTGCGGGCGGAGTCGATGGCCGGGGACGCCACCAGCACGATCGCGTCGGCCTCGTCGAGCACGCCGGCCATCGCCGAATGGACCAGGCCGGTGCCGCAGTCGGTCAGGATGATGTTGTAGAACCGCTGGAGCAGCCGGATCACGACGCGGTAGTCGGCTTCGGAGAACGACTCCGAGGTGGCCGGATCCCGCTCGGAAGCAAGGATTTCCAGGCGGCTGGAGTTCTGTGAGGTATGCCTGCGGATGTCGGAGTAGCGGAAGATTCCCTCGTCGAGCAGCAGATCCCGGACGGTGGAACGACTTTGGTCGGGGCCGCGTTGGGAGAGTGTGCCGAAGTCGGGATTGGCGTCGACGGCGATCACCCGGTCACCGCGGATCGCGGCGAACGTGGAGCCCAAGCCGACCGTCGTCGTGGTCTTGCCGACACCGCCCTTCATCGACAGCAGCGCGATGCTGTAGTCGCCGTGGACGGGCTGATTCACCCGCTCCACCAGCCGTCGCTGGGTGTTCTCCTTGTCGGATTCGCCCGGGTTGATCCCGGTGACGCGGTGCACGACCTTGCGCCAGCCAGCCTGCGGCGGCTGCTTGGTGCGCCGGATCAGGCCGAGCTCGCTGTGCGAAGGCATCGGCCGGGCGCCCGGGTAGGGGGCCGAACCGCCGGGTGTGGCATTGGTGAACGGTGTCGCGATCGGCGGATACATGGACGGCCCCGGCGCCTGGTTGGGCCGCTGCGGGGGCGGCCCGGGGGGCCCGGGAGGCGGGGCCGGCCGCGGTGGGTTGGTGGGTGGGCCGGCGGCCGGAGGCATCGGCGGCGGCGGGACGGGAGCCGGCACCGCGTGCGCTCCGGGGGCCGGCACGGGCGCCGACGTCGGCTGTGGTCCGGTGGTGGGCGCGGTCTTCGGCTCGGGGGACGGCGCGGCATGCGCTCCCGTCGTCGGCCCCGAGTTCTGCGCGGGTGGCGCCAGATGCCGCAGGACGGGGATCGGCGTGGTGTCGACGTCGGTGATCGCCAGTCCTAGATCAGGCGAAGACCGGCGTTCCTCAGGCCCGGTCACAGCCTCAGGTCCGGCTCAACATGCCGAGCACGTTCTTCAGTGCCGCCCGCATGTCGGAGGGTTCGATGCGCATCAAGACGTTTTCGTCCAAGTCTGCGACGTCAGCACCATGGTCCTCACTGAGCCGATACTCGCGTTCCTCCTCGGCGGACTCGATCACATTGCGGACGAAGCGCCCGTTGCCGGCCAGGTCGATGTTGCGCCGCGCCTGGCCGGATGCATCCGTCGACTCACCGTCGTAGAGGGTTCGGCAGGCGGCGACCAGTTCGTCGTGCGCGCCCTCGGACAGGTCGGAGTCCCGCGAGGTGGCGATCAACCGGCCGATGTCGCCCAGCTCGGTCGGGTCATAGGAGCTGAACCGGACCCGCTTGGTGAACCGGGACGCCAACCCCTCGTTGGAGGCCAGGAAACGGTCGATCTCGGCGTCGTACCCGGCGATGATGACGACCAGGCGGTCGCGGTCGTTTTCCATCCGGGCCAGCAGGGTGTCCACCGCCTCACGGCCGAAGGCGTCCCCGCCGGACAACCCGGTCTGGACCAGGGTGTAGGCCTCGTCGATGAACAGCACCCCGTCCATCGCCGAATCGATCAGCGCGTTGGTCTTGATCGCGGTGCTACCGAGGTGCTCGCCGACGAAATCGCTGCGCTTGGCCTCGACCACCGCCGGGGTTTTCAGCAGCCCCAGCCCGCAGTAGGTCTGCGCGACGACGCGGGCGATGGTGGTCTTGCCGGTTCCGGGGGGACCGGTGAACACCAGGTGCAGGCTGCGTGACGCGGCGTTGAGGCCCTTGTCGCCGCGGACCTTGGCCAGCTTGGCCGCTGACGTCAGCTTGGCGACCTGCAGCTTGACGTCGGCCAAACCGATCTGGCGGTCGAGTTCGGCCTGTGCTGCCCGCAGGTATTCGTTGCCGCGCTCGGCCAACTCGTCGGCACCCATGTCTCCTGGGGTAGGAGCGCTGTTGGGATCCCATTTGTTGGTGCGCGAATCGATAATCTCTTTGGTCGTAACGATAAGGCGGTATTTCGGGTCGTGCAGGGCGGCCGCGTTGGCCTCGAATCCCGGTTCTTCGGAGTAAATCCGTTCGAAGATGACGCGCGCTTCGGGTTCCTTGCCCATCTCGCGCAGCGTCAGCCCCTTGCAGAATTCCGCGGCCCGCCGCGCGGCCGGGATCGGCCCCTCGATGGCCTGGTCGAGGCGACGGATCCCCTCCCCGAACAGCCCCATCTGCGCGCAGGCCGAACCCACCATCAGATGGGCGCCGGCGGAGATGTACTCGTCGGTGAACGATGCCGAACTGGCCAGCGCGGTCAACACATCCGGCCAGCGCTGGGTGGTGAAGTGCAGCACCGCCCGGATGTAGGCGCAGATCTCGGTCGAGGCCGAATCACCGTCCGGCATGGCGCGGCGCATGGTGTCGAGCTCGTCGAGCACCTTCTCGGCTTCGTCGTAGTCGGTGCCCTGGATCATGCTGACGGCGTAGGCCAGCCACGCCTCGGTCAAGGTGCTCAGGGTGTAGTCCAGGTACAGCCCGGTCTGGAATCGCCCGCTGAGCACCCCGCGGGGCAGTCCGAGGCGACGCTGTTCGCGGTTCAGGTTGGCCTTGCTGGTGCGGTACAGGTGATAGAGCACCTCGGGGCCGGTGTCCCCGGCGGCCGCGCGACCAAGCCAGGCGTCCGCCATCTCCGGGTCGTATTCGGTGGCCCGCTTGAACGCCAGCGCCGCGTACTGCACGTCGCGGTCGGTCTCCAACCCGTCGACGGGAATCCCCAGCGACAACACGCCAGCGTCGAAAACCCGCTGAGCATCCCTGGCACTCGTCATGTGTTGGTGTTCCTCACTACGTCGGCGATGCGGCCGCCGAACCGCGGTTGATTAGTGATCGCGCGGCCCACGGCAGTGTACTAATTTTAATGTCGTGGCACACCGCAACGTTACGCCGGAACCAGGCTCGGGATTTCGCCCGTTGCCTGCGGGCGCACACCAGGGCACGGCGCGCTCACCGAGCGGCAGCATCGCGGTCGCCACCACCGAACGAGGTCTGCCAACCGCGCTCAAGATCGATCCGCGTGAACTGAAGAAATCACCGCAGCAGCTCGCCGGCGAGATCCTGGCGTTGTGCCGGCTGTCGGCGATGCGGGCCCAGGTCGCGCACCGGCGCGCGTTGATGGACGAGGGACGCAGCCCGGAGCTGATCAGCGATATGAAGCTGGCGACCGAAGACGACTTGGTGAAGGCCGAGGAAGAGTTGCGCGGCGACGACGACCAGTTGCCGGCCAGCTGGATGAGGTCGGTATGACCAGCCTGGCGGAATCGCTCCTCGAGGTGGCGCGCAAGCAACGGGATCTGATGCAGGCGCTCAGCGAGCACTGCAACGCCATCTCGGTGCGGGTGACCAGCCGCGACCAGTCGGTGAGTGCGGAAGTCGACGCCAGCGGTGCGCTGACCGGATTGTGGTTGAACCCGCAGGCCACCAAGCTGGGTGCCGATGCGCTGGCGAAACTGATCGTCGAGACCGCCCAGGTGGCCGCCCGAACGGCCCTGGAGCGGCAGAACTACCTGTTCAGCGAATACAACGCCCGCATGCAGGAGCTGCAGAAAACGCCACTGACCTGTTGGGATGGCAGTACCTTCATCCGCGGGGAACCGGCCGACGGCTGAAGTTTTGCCAAGCGTCCCGCTGATCAGTCAAAATTTCCGTGTTAGGCGGTCCGTAAGGGTCGTTATAGTAGCTACACCAGAGGTTCACCGCATTTGCGGCCCCGTTATCGGAGGAAGAAATGGCTGAAGATTTTGCGATGGTGCCGGGAGCCATGAGCGCCATGACTGCCGCGCAGCAAGCGGCGTCCGCGGGAATCACCAGCGCGTTTTCGCTGATCACCCCGGCGCAATTGGCGAGTTTCTCGACGGCGCTGGGGCCGATCGGGGTGGCGAACATGATCCCGGCCTTTTTCGAAGCCACCGGGAACAATGTCACCAGCGGCATGCTGACGGCGGTCAACCACGGGATGTTGGGTGTGTCCACCGAAGCCGCGCAGGCCGGGTACACCAACGTCGACCAGGCCATCGGGGGCGGCGGTAGCTCGCAGGGCGGCCAATTCAGCGGCGGCGGAAGCGCTCCCGCGGGCGACGCGCCCAGCGTCGACGTATAGCCGCCCATGGCCGCCACCGAGCCCGGCGCGCCGCAGCCGCCCAGCCAGGCCGCGGCGCTCGCACCGCCACAAGCCGCTTCGCCGGCTCCCGGCGGCATCGTTTTCGACCCTGCGCCGCACATCAACGCCGTCGAGCATAGCCTCAAGGACTGGCTGAACAAGCCGACCCAGGACATCCTGCGCGAACTGGGCCTAGACCCGCGCGAGCCGGAACACCACGACCCGGCGGCAGCGGCCGCGGGAAACCCGATGGGCGGCGGCGCCGGCATGATCGCCGGCCTGATGAGCCCGTTGGTCGGCATGCTCGGGATGCTGGGTAACGGCATCTTTCAGGGCATGAACCCCCAGCAGATGTTCCAGCCGGTCATGCAGGCGTTTCAGCAGGGCGCCCAATCGCTGCAGGGGCTGATGGGGCAGATGGGTCAGCAGGGCGGCGGCTGGATGGGCTCTGGCGCTGCCGGCACTTTCGGGAAGACCGGGGAGACGTTGTTGAATGGCGCCGGGGTCGCTGCACAGGGCAGCGCACTCGGTACCCAGGGAACCGCGGCAGGGGCCACCGCCCAGCAGGGGTATGCCCGGATGATCCAGCTGATCACCGAACTGCACGAACGACTCGACGCCATGAGCGCCGGTTTGCCGTGGACCGGACCGGCGATGGGCGAGACCGCCGGAGAGCACACCGCCCGCGGCACCGAGCTGATCAGCGAGTTGTTGTCGGAGCTGACGGCGCAGGCCGGCGCGACGGCCGGCATCGGCGCACCGCAGGCCGTCACCGGGGCACCGCAGGCCGCGTCCAGCATGATCGCCCCGATGCTGCAGATGGCCACCAGCATGGCCGGGCCGGCGCTGCAGAGCGCGATGATGCCGATGATGATGGGCATGCAGGCGCTGACCCAAGGCACCCAGATGGCCACCCAGGCGGGTACGCAGCTGGTTTCGCAGCTGGCCCAGGCGGGGGCGCATGGTGCACCGGCGGCCGCGGCGGCCGGCACCGGCATGGGTGCCGCGCGTCTGGCCAGTGCAGCTCCCAAGATGGGCGGCGGCGGATCCGGCGGTGGCGGCGGACCGGCGGCTACACCGGCCTCCCGGGCGCTCGCGGCATCGCCGATGCTGCAGAACGAGACTGCGGCGGTGCAGAACCAGGGGTCGGCAGTGCGGGCGGCCGTGGCCGGCGGTGCCGGTATGGGCGGTGCGGGCATGGGCGGTGCGGGCATGATGGGAGCCGGTGCCGGTAAGGCCGGTGCCGGCGCGAGCAGCGGCGCCCACACCTCTGCGTCGTTCCTGCACACCACCGATCAGGGCGGTGAAATCGTCGGCGATCTGGGCAGCGTCGCCCCGGCCGTGATCGGGGAGGCCGACCCCAACAGCGACAACCCCGACGTTGAACTACGAATCTAAGGAGCACTGACATGGCCGACAACGATGGTCTGAGGATCCAGCCCGGTGAGGTCAATGACGTCACCAAACAACTCGACGAGCTTGCCGACCGAGTGCACAAGGTGATGGAGACCGAGCGGCCCAACCTGACTGTGGTGGCCTCCGGCAACGACGAGGTGTCGCAGCGCGTTACGAAGACGGCCAACGAGGTGCACGCGCTGTTCACCAAGGCCTCCGACGCCGGCGTCACCGAAATGCACGAAGTCGCCGCGACACTGCGCGGTCACTCCGGGCAGATCGAAAAGCAGGACCTGGCCTGAGGTTTCAGAACGAGTTGTCCACGTCGACCCTTTCAAGTCAGCTAGCCGAAGGGGGGAGGTCGCAGCATGGGATTCACCAATGTGGTGTGGGAATCGCGCAGCACTGAGCAGCTGGCGCGCGACCTCACCGACGGTCCAGGCACCGCCTCGATCGGTGAAGCCGGCGCCGCGTGGGTTCGGGTGGCCGGCGAACTGGCCAAGGTGTCCGCCGATTACGACAAGATCGTCGAGCGTTTCAAGGCCTCGTGGAGCAGCGACGGCTCCGCCGCTGCGGCGCAGCGCTTGGAGGAGTTCGGTAAGTGGCTGCAGGCCGTAGCGTTGAGCGCAGCCGGCAACGGGCAGCGAATCGAGGAAGCCGCGGTCGCCAACACCGTCGCGATCATGTCGATGCCGTCGGTCTCGGAAGCCATTGAGGCCAAGGCATCTGCGGACATGATGGCTTCCCTGGCCGCCTACAACGGAGCGATCCTGGATGGCCGGTTCGCCGAGCTGGAGGAGGCGGCCACCGCCGAGCAGGCCGACGCCGCGGCGGTGATGACCCGCTACGAGGACGCGGTCGCCGACTTCGCCGAGCCCTGGGAACAGCTCCCGCCTCCGCAGGTCGTCAACGGCGATGCGCTCAAGGCCGAAAAGGACGGCAAGTCCGGCAAGGGCGGTGGCGGCCATGGCGGCGGCGGTGGCGGCAAGGCCCCGCGCCAGCTGAACCCGATGATGGCCACTCCGCTCAAGTCCAGCGAAGAGGCCAAAGACCTGAAGAAGACACCGTTCAACAATGGAACCGGCGGCGGCAGCGGCGGGATGGGCCGCGGCGCCTACGGTCCGATGGGGGCGATGGGGCGCGGCCAGGGTAATGACCGCGAGCACGATTCGATTCGCCCGGCCACCTCCTTGGAGGGCGGCGGCGAACCGGGGGCGGGCCTGTCGGACACCGCAGGGCAGTCCTGGCTGCCGGCCGCACAGCAAAACGATGCGCCGTTCACCGTGTCGAATGTGAGCTGGGGCCCGAACACCGCAATCTTCGATGAGCTGGCCGCCCCGGAACGCACCACCGAAGCCTTCACCGACGAGCCGGAACGCACCTTGCAGAAGGTGTCCGATGCGTGGGTGGCGCCGCCGGTGATCGGCGCGGACTCCGAGGCGAACCGATGAGCACCGCAGTCGCGTCGCAGTTCGTCCTCAATGATGACGAGTTGCAGGTGATTGCGGCCCGCATCGGCATTCAGGGCTTCCCCGCGGTGCTGGCGATTCGGCCGCGGCACGGCACGATCGACGCGTTGACCGCCGCATTCGACCGCGCCACAACCACTTTGATGTCGCGCCGGCTGATCGCCGACGGCGAGGTGGCACCCGAATTGGTTCCGCTGCTGCAGGCACTGCAACGACCGGACCGGGAGTTGGCGGTGCGGCTGGTCACCCCGGAGGGAATGGCCCGGCTGGCGGTGATCCGTCGTGGAAATCTCGGGGTGCTGGCCCGCCGGGTGGCCAACGAGATCACGTTGCGGGTGGTCGAGGGCGAGCCCGGCCTGGTTGAGGTCACCCGCGCTTTGATTGGTGAGCTGCCGCGGGCCGAAGCCGCCCAGATCACCCCGGTCGGGGCGCCGCTGGAGGCAGTCAGCCGCCAGCTCAGCGGAACACACGACGCCGCGCAACTGGCCGACCGGATCCGGTCGCTGGGCGCCGAATCCCGCGCTGCCATGCTGCTCGGCTCGGCGCTGGCGTCGCGGGCCGCCTTCGCCGAGATCGTTTACTACGCGCTTTGTAACGACGCGGACCGCATTTCGCGGCGACCGGCCGCGGTGGGGATCTTCTACACCAAACGCGGACGGATCGTGGGTGCGCCCAGTGCATCACCGAGCGGGCAATTGTGGACGACCCTCAAACCGGGATCGGATCATGCGATCAGCCAGGCGATCGGCCAGTTGGTGGAGCTTTCCGACAACAGATGGGGGAGCGATAGCTGACTGCCAGAAAATCCGAAAACCAGTCGATACGTCGTGAGAAAACCTACCGAGGAGGATAGTCGTGGCAGACGGTATTGATGTCGATGTTGACGCTGCTCATAGCGCATACAAGGACATGGAAACCAAGAAAGAGGAAATACAGAAGTGCGGCCAGCAGATGGACGAGGCTGTCGCAGACATCGGGAAGTACTGGGTTAGTGATGAAAAAGCGCCACCCTTCCATCGTGCGATGGACGAAATCAAGACGACCTTCGACCAGCAGATCCAGCAGTTGACGGGGCACATCGACCACTCCCGGACTGACCTGTCGCACATCAAGGGCTTCTAACCAGACTTTGCATGAACGGAGATAATTAATGGTTACGTATGACTACCAGGGCATGTCGCACTGCCTCGAAGAAGTAAACAAGTGCATTCAGCAGGTTAATCACGCGATGAGCGACGTCAACCACGTCATCATGAGTCTTGAATCGGTCTTCAAAACCAAGGATGTCGCCGACGCACAGACGGCGGCCTACAAGCTGCTCCTGAGCCAGATGAACGATAACGTCCTCGAACCGCTGACCCAACAACACGATTACGTGCAGAACTGCATGGATGAAGCGGCCCACGGGGACAGAAGTTTGGCTAGCGGATGGACATAGCCTAGCGCGCTTTTCCCGTGGCGCGTGCAGCCAGGGGCAGGGTCATCGGCTGGCTGGAGGGCCGGTCAGCCGATGACCGCTGGTAGATGCGTCGCGCGAAGTGTGTTGCTGTACTTTGCGACGTCCAACAAGCTTCTGTCCTACAAGCCGCGGATTTCTCGTACTTTCTGAACGTCAGCGGCGATTAGTCGATCAATTCGGGTGGTCAGAACCCGTCGCGTCATCGGAGTCCAATAGCTGCGGTCCGGCGCGGCGATGTAATCACCGTCGTTCTTCGCGGTCAGCCACAGCACCGAATCCTTGTCTTCATCGAATCCCCATTGTCGGGCTGGTTCGCGACGACTCTGGACTCTAGCGACCGACGCGGCTGCGTGGTACGACGTCTCCGGCGCGTTCGTGACAGACGCCCGCTCTAGGACGCTGAATGCCTCGGCGTCCGCGTCGGTGGCGGAATCCGATGACCACCCCGGGTACTCAACGACCGCGATCTTCGACTGTTGTCCGGGCCGGGACAGCACGGATGTGGCAGCGATTGCGGGTCCGAGGTCGTATGGCGATAGCGCGAACACATCGACCACATCCGCGGCCTGTTGTTGTTTCGCAAAAAATCCGAGGTCACCCCTCCGGTGCGCGACGACCTTGAGTTCACAGCCCTTCGAATATTCGGTGCACTCGACACGGATATCGGCATCAACAAGAGTGGTAAACCACTGCTTGAAAACCTGTAGATCCCCACTCGTGAAGCGATCAGGAACGTCATTCGTGCGACTCTCCCGGGCTTGTTGGCTGTCAAAGACAGGGATCCGGAACTGGATGAACGGATGGGGCAGATCATCGTGTCCATAAAATCTGCAGATCAACACCAAATCAAACAGATCAATGCTACCTATTTGTTTCATCGCCACCGTTCGCGTCTGCAACCCGGATTCGGTATCACGCGAGCCCCGTTCCATGGGACGGAATGGTACCTCGGTGTCCCTACATGAGACGGAGCCGACGTACGCCTTCGTTGGCATGGGGAGCCGGCGCTGGGTAGGTTTGGGCCGTGACGGATAGGTCTGGGATCAGCGGTGCGACGTTACGCGCGGTACTGACGCGGTCGAAGATGCTGGCTCCGGGGCGTGCGGTGGCGATATTGGCCCAGATTGCCGCTGAACTCGAGGCGGACGGCCGTTGCGCGCACGATGCTGTCACTCCGGCGGACATTGTGGTAGCCGCCGACGACATCGCCTACCTGGCCGACCCAAATAATGATGTGGGACCGGCCGTCGACTCAGCTATCGATGTCGACGCACTGCCGTATCTTGCGCCCGAGCGACTGAGTGCACATGCTCCGGCCGACCCACTCAGCGTGGTGTACGGGCTGACCTGTGTGCTCTACGAATGCTTGATTGGCGTCCCGCCCTTCCTCGCCGGGGAAGA
Organism: Mycobacterium sp. NGS50; assembly: GCF_059812545.1. Lineage (NCBI taxonomy): Bacteria > Bacillati > Actinomycetota > Actinomycetes > Mycobacteriales > Mycobacteriaceae > Mycobacterium > Mycobacterium sp. NGS50. The sequence continues at coordinate 40,703 of NZ_JCALCW010000006.1, read as the reverse complement.
TCTGTCCGCGTTGGTGGCTGCGCATCAGGGCGCGCCGATTCCGATGCCCAGCCAGCAAAACCCGACGATCCCGATCGGTTTCGATGCAGTGATCGCCAACGGCATGGCCAAAGACCGAAGTCATCGGTACCCGACGCCGGGCGCCATGATCTTCGCCGCCCAACAGGCACTGGGTAGCCCGCCGGCCAGGCCGTACCACGACACGGCGCTGACCTCGTCCGAGTTGGTAGCTGCACCGCAGCTCGCGGATAGGTCGGTGACGCCACTTGCGCCGCCCCTAAGGCGCCGCAGTCGAAGGGCGGCAGCCGTAATTGCGATTGCCGGTGCTGTCGCCGCGACGACTGCCATAATGGCAGTCGTCGGCCTCCTTGTCGCTGGATTTATCCCCTCGCCATTTCGGTCGATGCATCGAAACGACCAGCAGCCCTCCGTGGCCGCGCCGCCGGACGATAACGAACTGCCTTTCCCCGGGCTCGGACAGCCCCAAGGTATAACGGTGGACAGCCTCGGCAATGTCTATGTCACCGACATGCATTCACTGTTTCGGCTGGCGCCTGGCTCCGACAAACCGGTCGTGGTGACGTACCCGTCGCTGGCCGCATGGAACCAAACTGGTGGCTTGGCTGCGGATACTGTGGGCAATGTCTACTTCGTCGACTCCTCCGCTGTGCGGAAGCTGACGCCTGGGGCCAGCGATGCGACGCTGCTGCCATTCCCCAAGCTGCGGATCGCCGGCGGGTTGGCGGTCGACACCGCTGGCGATGTCTATGTCACTGACTATGACAACGAGTACATGAGTGATCCGCAGCCACCCAAAGTATGGAAACTCGGAGCTGGCGCGAGCGGCGCGACGGAAGTAGCCTTCCCCGGACTTCACAGCCCACGGGGTATTGCCGTAGATTCCAGCGGCACACTCTACGTTTTCGACATCGAAGGCGCCTATCCTGAGTCGACGCCGGCCGCCACTGTGTGGCAATTGTCCGTTGGGTCGACTGCGCCTAAACGGATCTTCGCGCTCAATGGTCTGCCTGTGCAGCTGAAGTACGGAGGACCGGAATGTCTTGCGGTCAGCGGCGCTGGCGACATCTTCGTCAACCTCGGTGACCGAGTCCGCAAACTTGCTGTCGGCTCGACCAAGGCGACCACGCTGCCTATTTCGTCCGATAACTTGCAGAATGTCGCGGTCGATGTCGCGGGCAATGTTTACATCACGGCAATCGGCCGCGACGAGCAGACAGGTCACGTGCTCAAGCTGCTGGCTTGAGCCGCCGTAATCGATCCAGGGGGCGGTGTGGTTTCGAGCCGTGTGACGCCTTGGCGGCAAGCTCAGACCTGGAAATCGAGGCGCTGTGGGGCCGGCCGCGTGGGTATGATTCGAGGAAGCGACGCGCTGGCGTGCGATGTCAACTACTGATCTTCTGCGGGGAGGTGCGATGAGCGACCAGGACACACAGCTCGAGGCGTCAACGAAGGCGATGAATAGCCTAGGGGAGTCTGGCCGGAAGACGCTGCACGTGACTGAGCCGGCGGTGAAGGCCGCCCACACAGCGTTCCACGACATGGGGACATGCATGGAAACCCGTGCGACGAAAGTTGCGGCGTTGAATTACAAGGGGTACCAGGGTCCAACGCTGGAAGCAGTTGGGCAAACAGTGGCTGCCTTCGATCGAACTTTACACGCGATGGTTCCAGTGATCACAAAGGCGCAGAAGTATTGTGAAAGCGGAGCAACCACGGTGGCGGCCGCGGGCGGACTGGAGTTGACCAGCTAATGGGAGGGAACGAAACCAGCTCGGACGACACCATTTCGGGAACAATCAACCGTGCCGGCATTCCACCGGCAGCTCTTGACCAAATCTACGGTTCTCATGATCTTAACTTGGATTTTCTCCAAGGAAACTTTTCGGGCTATGGCTTCACTCTTGAGCACAGGGATAGTAAGTATGTTACCTTAGAAAAAGTAGATCCCACGCATGGTACATGGAATCCATCCTCGCACGTAACCAGTGGGCGGGTGCCGCCACCCAATATGGACAAGGCTCCATTCCAGGGCGTGCGGGTGGACTTCAACGGCATGCCGCCCGGGCGTCCCGGCGAAACAGTCAGTCCCGTGCCTCTGATGGAATGGGAAGAGCTAGTTCCCCATTTCAAGGGGCGGAGTGCTCCGCCGGACCGCGAAGGAGGATGGAACACCCAGGCCACCGCGCTTGACGGCGAGAATGGCAAGTTCGACGGGTGGCTGAATTATGCGGAAGACGCAGCAAATCACCCGGAGGCATTACCTCCAAACAGTACAGACGATAAGAATTGGTCGGGCGATACTGGTACGGCGATCACCAGCTCAGCGAGAAGTTTTGAGAATATGGTGCCGGGTCTGAGTTCGAGCTTCAAGACCCAGGCGCGGCTGGCGAAGGCGTTCGTCGACACGATCAAACCACCCGTTGAATATATTGCCACGTACGGACCACTCTACGACGCTTTTAGGCACTATTACGAATCATTCCTTCCGGGCGGCGACCACTACGGTGACGGCTCCAACACGCAGAACGCCACGGACAATCTAAAGAAATTGCGTGAAGAATTTAAAAAGTCGTCGGATGCTATCGTAAATAACTTTAATCTGAACATGACGGGCATCGCGAGCCACCACCCCGACGTCAGCAAGCTTGACACCCCGGCGCAGCCCGCCAACCCGGGAGGTGGCGGGGGAGGCACCGGCGGAGGGGTAGGGGGTGGCGGAGGTGCACCCGGTGGCGCGCCCTCGGTTGGCATGCCGGCTGCGCCGGATCTCTCGCAGTTCACTAACCCGAGCCAGACACCGTCGACGCCCAAGGCACAATCGCCGACCGACGCGCTCAGCGGCTTGGGTAACGCGGCCAACGGGGCGACCAACGCAGCCAAGAATGCGGCCGGGCAAGCTGCCAATGCCGCTCAACAAGGGTTGGGTGCGCTGGGCCAGGCTATGAAAGGTGTCCCAAACGGGGCGGCTAAGCCGCCCGAGGGCGTGCTGGGCTTAGGGCCCAAAGGCCTAAGCGCTGCTGGCAAAGGTGGTGGCGCGGGCACTGGCCGAGGTGGAGGCGCGGGGAGCGGGAAAGTCCCATCGGCACGACCCGAAAATGCGAAGATGGCCACCTCTCCGACGAAGGCTGCCGCTGCTACACCAACTTCTCGGGCCGGGGTTAGTGGTCAAGGCACACCTGGGGCGGGTGCGCCCGCGGCTGGCCACCGGGGTGCGGCGGCTGCCGGAGTAATTCACAAGGCGAACAAGGCTCTACGCAATCAGCGGAACGGGAAGGATGTAGTCGGCGAGACCGAGGCCGTCACCCCCGTGATCGGCGACGAGCGGAAAGAGACGGCACCCGTGACGCCTGAGCCCGCATAGCGGGCCGTTGCCCGGTATATCGCCTAACGGCGTGCCCAAGCCCGAGATCACCCCATTGGCGGCGCCTCCGGAATAACCACGTCCTGCCGGTAGTGGCGCAGCCAAGCCCCGACGACGCCACCGGTCCAGTCGTGTTCGAATTCGGCGGGAAAGATCACACAGTCGGCGCCGCTGTGCGGGTATCCGCGGGCCAGCTGGGAGCCGTATTGCCGGTCCTGAATCTGTAGCATCTTCGGCGAGGCGCCGGGCAGCGGGGCGATCGTGCCCTGACCGGTGATCCCGCTGGCCATCACCGAGTGTGCCCGGTCGATGGCGGCGTTGGCGGCGGCGCCGCCGAACCCGCTGGCCGTGTGTACCCGGCTGGGCGATCCCAGCGACGAATTGCGCCAGGTGATGCTGCTGATGCCGGTCCACGGGATGTCGATCACGACCCACGGGTCGAATCGTCGCAACCCGCCGGGATGCAGGATCAGCCGCTGCAGTTGCCCGTAATTGCGCTGCAACTGATTGCGTTTGGCTGTGTACGCCGCGACAGCCGTTCCGGCTGCCACGAGGATGCTGCCTCCCAGCCAGGCCGCGGTCGTGTTGGGAAACACCAGTCCCAGTGCCACCGCGGCCACCAGCCAGACCACCACAGCCAGAATGACGAACAGCGACGCCATCCGTTTCAGCACGATGTTGGCGTCCAGGACGCACGCCAATTCGGTGGGGCGGGTGAAATCGTAGGGGTTTCCCGCCGTCGCGGGGGTCACGTAGTCGGCCGTGGGTCCAGGCGCTGCGGGGTAGCCGCTCACTGGTGGCGGCATGCTGCCCTGCGGGAGGGGGCCCGGCAGCGTGGCAGCGACCCGGGGTAGCGCGTTGCGGCGCTCGTTGACGCCCTTGTAGCCCAACGCTGTGCCACCGACGGCCATCAGCGGGCCGAGGATCACCAGAAAGATTCCGGAATTGCGGCCGTTGGATTTCTCGGTGTCGTAGGTGTTGGCGGAGGTACTGCCGCGCCGGCTGACGTGGTCGCATTGCTGACCTTGGTGCATCACCTGGTCGCCGCAGGTGACATCGGAGCTGGTCAGTGACGAGAATCCGATGATCAGTAGGGCGATCCCCATGACCAGGCCGGCGAGCCCGTAGAGGATGTTCTTCACCGCAGAGGCACCTTTCGTCGCTGGCAGCCGTCACGACGATGCTATCCGCACCGGTCATGCTGATACCGCCGCAGTAAGGGGGGAGTGGCCCAGGCCAGCAGACCCTCAGGATAAGCAGCAGTTTCAGTTCGTCCTTCGAGAAAACTGCAGGTGCCGGGATTGACCCATGGACGATTTTGCTGATCCCGGCCACCGCAGGGTCTGGCATAATTAACCGGCGATCACCCATTTTGCGGGTATGGCGGGTGCGAAGGGAAAGGTTTCGTGGATAACGACGCGGCACGTCACCAGATGGAAGACGTGCTCGCGCTGGTCCAGGAACAGATGGCCGACTTGGCCACCCTGCAGAAGAAGCAGGCGGCGCTGACCGCGATCGCAACCGCCGCCGACGGCACCGTCGAGGTGACTGTGGATGCCCGGGGCGTGGTCACCAGGACGGTCATAGACGAGTCCTATCTGGAGGACTTCGAGTTCGACGCGCTGGGCGGGCACGTCACCGCCGCAGCGCAGGAGGCCGCAGCTACGGTCGGGCGCCGCGCCGCCGAGCTCATCATGCCCCTCAATGAACGGCGCAAAATGTTCCCGTCGCTGGCCGATATCGTCGACGGCGCCCCGGACATCGGCGCGATGTTCGACAACCTGATGCCTGACTTGGGCACCACCGGCGGCCCGCCCCCCGATGACACCGATGATCCTGATGCCGTCTACCGTCCCACGGTGAGGAGCTAAGCGATGGCCGAGAAATTCGAAGCAGAAGTTGCCCAGGTACGCGCGCAAGCGGGCAGCCTAGAGGACCTCGGGTCTCGGCTGGGAAACATCATGTCGACGTTGCATGGCAATCTTGCCGGCGAGGGCTCAGCCTGGGGTGGTGATGAGCCCGGCCAGCAATTCTCCAGTTCGTATCTGCCGCAAAAGCAACAGGTCGACAACGCTACCGAGGGGCAGACAAAGTTTTTGACCGGTAACGCCGACGCCCTGCACACCGCCGCCAACACCGCCGAGAAGCTGTAGCGCGGGCCGCCGTTCAACGCGCGTCCAGATTTTGGCTGGCTGGGGTTACTGAATGGGTATTCAGATACCCGGCTATTTGCAATGGGTGTCGTATCTGGCTGGATCAAAATGGCCGGAGGGCGACGAGACCGCCATGTTCCGGATCGCCGGATATTGGGAGACGGCCTCTGGGGATCTGTCTAATCTGATACCGGAACTTGAGCAGGTCCATTCCGGGGTCCTGCAGGTGCTCGTGGGCGATTCCGCACAAGCCTTCGACGAGCAGTTTCGCAAGCTGTTCAGCGGTGACGCCTCTGCGGACAAACTGGCCAAGGCGATGGACGCGCTAGGCGATGCCGCCAAGACCACCGGCCGAGATATCGAGCACACCAAGCTCATCATCATCACCACACTGGCGATCACGGCCGCCCAGATCCTGTACGCGCTGGCGATGGCCGTCTGGACAGCGGGGGCGTCCTTGGGGTGGGCGGCCCTGGCCGAGGCCGGTGCCATCGCCGCGATCCGTCAGATTGTGGCGCAGCTGATCGAAAACATTGCGGCGAGGGTCGCTGCTGCCGCCGCAGAGACCGCCGTCAAAGAGCTGCTCTGGACCGGATTCAAGGCGACTCTGCTGGGTCTGGGGCAAGGCCTGGGACAGGAGTTCGGGGTTCAGGCGTTCCAGATCAGCGAACACCACCGTGACGGGTTCGACGCCAAGCAGCTGGGTCAATCCGCCGCTGCCGGTGCGGCCGGCGGGGCGGGCGGGGCGCTGGCCGGTCACGGCCTCGGCAAAGTCCCCGGCTTGTCTGGCGGGAATTCCCCAATGAGTCATGTCCTTGGGGACGCCGCGACCGGGGCCGGCGGCGGCATAGCCGGCAATATCGCCGGCGGAGTGGCGTCGGTGCCGTTCGGCGGCAAACTCAGCGACGCTTTCTCAGCGCCCTCCCTGATCGGCGGGGCGGCCACCGGTGGCGCGCAGGGCGCCGTCGGGGGCATACGTTCCCCCGCGTCATCGGAAACCGGTGGGGCGCCGTCAACCCCGCATTCGACCACCGAAACTGGTGCAGGGCAATCACATAGCACCCCCGCGGCTGACACGCGTGCGGCCGGGCAACCAACTGCCCCCGCCGACGCTCCCGCTGCCGGTCAACAGCACGGTGGCAGCGATGTGTCGACGACCGGACACCGCGGCGGCTCCGAAGGCACCCAAGCGGGGGGCGGCCAGGGTGGGACCGGGCGCTCGGGTGAAGGCGGCGGCCCCCAAACACCTGCAGGCCAGCAGGGCTCCAGCACGACGTCGGGCGGCGGATCGTCGGGCCATAACGGATCCAGTGCGCTCAACGATGCCGGGGCCCAGTCCGGGGGTGGCCGCGCCGAAGCGCCCGTTACAACTCAGGGCGGTGGTGCCTCTTCGCACCAGACTGGTGCTCCGGACGCGGCCTCAACGGCTGCCTCGGCGCAGGGCACTGCCGGTGTGCCCGCGAACGCGGCGGCTCCGTCCTCGACGCCAGCAGCCCCATCATCCGGCGCTACCTCGAGCACCTCCGGTACTCCGGCTACCCCGGCCGCTCCATCGCACGGTCAGGCCGGATTGTCCGATTCGAGTTCCACGGCGCGCGCAGGTGCTGGCCCTGCCACGCCGTCCTCGCAGCCCGCTGGAACCCCAACCGCGCGCGTCGCCGATTCCGCGGTTGCCGGCGGAATCCGGGAGGGCGCGGAAGTTCGCGGCGCCCGGGTCACCGAATCGCCTGAAGCACCGGCCCGACCCCCGCAAGAACCCGAGCGTGCAACCCCGCGTGAACCTCAGCCGTCGACCCGGGAGACTCAAGCCCCACGCGAACAACAGTCGCCCGCGCGCGACGTCCAGCCCTCGCGGGAACAGCAGTCGCCGGCGCGCGATACGCCGCCACCACGGGAAACCCAGCCAACAACACGGGATGGTCAGCCGCCGGCACGGGAAAGCCAGGCGCCTGCACGCGAGGCACAACCGACCCCGAGGCAGCCGCATGAAAAATCGGCGGGATCAGAGGGACAGCCACGTCCCACCGAGTCGATCGACAATACGCAGGCCAGACGCGGGGACCAACCGCTAGAGCCACCATCTACGGACCACTCGGAGCGTCGAGCCGGGGAGACCGACGACTCGGGCACCGAACGCGGCGCGAAAGCGGGCTCCGATCAGCACGAGGGCGCCAGCGGCTCGACCGAATCTTCCTCGCCGAGGGATCCGGACGACCATGTGGCCGACGCCGAACACGAACCACCTGGCGGCGCAGATGACGGCGCCGACGCCGGGGCAACCTCTGACGACTTGCCCTCACCGCGGCCGTACGGGCCTGGGCGCATTTATGGTGCCGGAGAGCTGTGGCCGGAGAGGGATCCAGCTCATCAGCGGGCGGTCGAAGACGCGTTGCGAAATGAGGATGGTTTCCTGGTCGGTGCCGACCCGACCACGAACCCCTACGGCGAACTGATCAACGATGGCGGACCCTCAGTCGAGGGGCGGGCCAACAACTGTCTTGACTGCTCGCTGTCGGCGCTCGCATCGTTCGACGGACATCCAAACGTCTCGGCCCCCAGATTCCCCGATCAACTCCCGGACGGAACTATCGACCTGCGAAGCGGCGAGGCGAGCGGTCTGATGCGGGCCGAAGCATGGCTCGGTGACGGGCTATCCAGCTACCAGGGGCAGGGCCTCCCCGTCTCCGAACAGTTCGCCGCGCTGCACCAGTACATGGAGCACCTTGGCCCGGGCTCGAAGGCGCTGGTCGTCAACGAATGGCACGCGCTGGACCCCAGTACTGGCGATCTCCTCTATAACCCAGATGGGACACCAGTGGTACGCGGTTCGCATGCGACCGTCGTCGTCTACCCCCATGACGCCGCGGGGCCGGTGTGGTGGGATCCGCAACACGGCACCACCTCTGACCATCCACCGGCCTGGATGGTCGATAGATCAGCATCCCTGTATTGCACACCGGTAGCACCTGAGCAAGGAGTCCATAATGGTGGAACTGAACACTCGGGAACAAGCGCTGGCTTACCTGGCGCAGATGTCCCCGAGCAGCACCTTCGCGGTGTACCCCTTCGAGATGGGTTGGGTCTGTCAGACCATCCTGACGCAGGAGGAGAGGGCAGCCGGGAAGGGTCTCGGCCTGGCGAATCTAGTGATCGATTCGCAGACCGGGGTCGTGACGGTGCACTCGAGCCTGCCGACGGACATGGTCGCGACAATGTACACGGAAGCGAAGAAAGCCGGCCGACCGACGGGCAACCAGATCTATCCACACCAATGGAGGATCACGATCCAGCGGCTGCGGGAGGATCCCGAGATCATCGAGTACCAGATGACCGCGGTGTCGCTGAAGAACCCGCCCGAACCCACCCAAGAACATCCCCTGACCATCAACAAACAGACGTACCAGAGCGAACCGGCCGACCAACTGTCGACGCTGGGGATAACCCGCGCGGTAGCGCTGAGTCAGCAGAACCAGGGAGTGTGGCCCGAACACGCGACCCTGGAACGATAGACGAATCGGCAACTCAGCAGCCCCTGACCCGCGGCGGGTATCGCGCACCCGATGAGGCGGACTCCCCGCTGCGCCAACAACACTCGACCCGTCAGGACGAACACTTAACCGAGGCTCCGCACCCGTCTCAGGTCCAGGATCGGGCGACTGACCACGAGACTCCGGTCAAATCTGCCTCGGAGCCGGGCGAGCACTCGGCCGGAAAGGAATCCGGTGAGTACACCGCTGGCGATCACGACGGGGCAGGACGACCGCACGACGCGCCGATGCAGCCGATGGCTGCGGCGCCGGTGCTATCAGGTATTGAGCACCCGGCGACTGGCGGAACGCACACTCGCTCGAGCGCGTTGACACCGAAATCCAGGATCACAGAACCCGGGTCAGCAGCGCGGGATCAGGTTGCGGGCGAGCCAGTTTCGGATCGCGAACCCGCGGCGCGGCCGACCCGCGACGAACCATCTGGAGACGATAGTCCACCCCCCTCGGGGCCGGATGGTGGTGGCCCCGAGGGGCCGGGTGGTTTCGATAACCCTGCCGATCTGCGTCAGTACGGGCCCAACGAGCTCAAGCCGGTTGAGAATCCGGCCTACCAGTCGCTGCTTGAAAGCCAGCTTCGGCAGGCTGACGGCAGCTTTGCCGTCGGAGCAGACCCGCGCACCAATCACTACGGGAGGTTGATCAACGACGGCGGCGACCAGGTGCCCGGCCGAGCAAACAACTGCAACGACTGCGCATTGTCCGGATTAGCATCATTTCTTGGCGACCCCACTGTGTCCGCACCGCGATTTGAGGCCAACCGCGTCGGGGAGGCCGGCGGCCTGTCCCGAGTCGAGGCGTGGCTGGGTGACAGTCTCCACCGAGCGGATCCGAACCAGTCGGTCCCCGAGCAGTTCACCGCCCTGCATGAGCAGGTCGCGGAGTTGGGTCCGGGTTCGGCAGCGTATGTCGTCAACGAATGGCATGCCCGTGACCCGGAAACGGGTGCGTTGTTATACGACGCCGACGGGCAACCCGTGCTCGAGGGTTCGCACGCCGCCTGCATCGTTTATCCGCACGACGCCGAGGGGCCGGTGTGGTGGGATCCACAGAGCGGCACGATATCTGATCACCCGCCAGCCTGGATGACCGAAAACTCGGCGTCCCTGTGGTCCACACCCATCCCTCACGATCACTTCAGTACCTCAACACCGGAGCAAGGAGTCCACGATGGCGGAATTGGACACGCCGGAGAAAGCGCAGGCCTACCTGGCCCGGATCGACCCGGACCGGACCTTTCGCGTGGTCCCATTCGAGATGGGCTGGATCTGTACGCCGATCATGACCGAGGAGGAGAACGCGACGGGCATGGGTCTCGGGTCGACGAAACTAGTGATCAACTCCCGGACGGGGGTGGTGACGGAGTTTCCGAGCTGGCCGGTGCCGCGCGTGATGCAGACATACACGAAAGCGCAGAACACCGGGCGGCAGACAGGGCGTCAGATCTATCCCTACCGGTGGAGGATCACGATGCGGCGTCTACGGGAGGATCCGGAGACCATCGAGTATCAGATGACGGCGGTGTCCCTCACGAATCCACCGGAACCGACCGAGCAACACCCGCTGACCATCAAAAAGACGACGTTTCTTTACGAACCGACGGACACACTGTCGGGCATGGCGACGACCAAAGCGGCGTGGGACAGTCGGGAGAATCAGGGGGTCTGGCCCGAAGAAGCGACGACGGAGTTCTAACTGAGGACGCCGAACGTCCAGATATGCCCCGGGCAGCCTCAGAACTCGACCACGATGCGGGTGCTGAGCGACCAACCCGCGACGAGCCGTCCGACGACAACCCGCCCCCCTCGGGACCTGACGGCAGTGGACCGGGCGGGCCGGACGGGTTCGACAATCCTGCCGATCATCGTGTCTACGGGCCGAATGAACTTGCACCTGTTGAAAACCCGGCCTATCAGTCACTGGTTGAAAGCCAGCTCCGACAAGCTGACGGCAGCTTTGCCGCGGGCGTAGATCCTCGCACCAATCCTTATGGGCGGCTCATCAACGATGGTGGAACTGACGTTGCCGGCCGGGATATCAATTGCCTTGACTGCTCGCTGTCGGCGTTGGCGTCGTTCAGTGGGCACCCGACCGTTGCGGCCCCCCGGCACATGGACTTCCTACCCGACGGAAGCCTCGACTCCAGCGGGGAAAAGAGCGGGTTACCGCGTGCCGCACAATGGCTGGGCGACCAGCTGCATCTGGCGGATCCCACCGTGTCGATCCCGGATCAGTTCGCCGCGCTGCACGATCAGGTTGCGAAGATGGGCCCAGGCTCGTCGGCGCTGGTGGTCAACGAATGGCATGCACGAGACCCTGAAACCGGAGCGCTTCGCTTCAACGATGACGGAACGCCGGTCATCCAGGGCTCGCACGCAACGGCTGTTGTTTATCCGCATGATGCCGCGGGACCCGTGTGGTGGGATCCCCAGCAGGGCCTGACGTCTGATCACCCGCCAGCCTGGATGGTCAACGAGTCGGCGCGCCTGTGGTCCACCCCCATTGAAGCCGATCATTTCGGCGCGACCCAACCTCAGCAAGGAGCCCATCATGGCGGAGCTGGAGACCAGGGAACAAGCACTGGGCTACCTGGAGCAGATCTTCCCGAGTCGCACCTTCGAGGTGTACGCGATGGAGAAGGGGTGGGTCTGCACACCGATCCAGAGCCGGGAGGAAGTGGCGAGCAGCACAACGGTGGGGCCGAACAGCACATCGGTGGGGCTCGGGAAGGTGGTGATCGACTCGGCGACGGGAACCGTGACGGGGTATCCGAGCTGGTCGGTGCCGATGGTGGCGAACGCACACCTGGAAGCGAGACGCACCGGACGTCCGAAGGGCCGTCAGATTTACCCACGCCAGTGGAGGATCACGATGCACCGACTGCAGGAGGATCCCGAGACGATCACCTACCAATTGACGGTGTTGTCGCTGAAGAATCCGCCGGAACCCGCACAGGAACATCCGCTGACGATCAACAAACACACGCTGGTGAGGCAACCGACGGACACGCTGTCGAGCGTCGCGACGTCGTACGCGGAGTGGACCAGTCGGCAGAACCAGGGGATCTGGCCCGAAGAGGCGACGACGGAGTTCTAGCCGAGGATTCTTCGGCGACAACGCTTCCCGGCGAAGTGGATAGGGCTGCGCGGCTGCCGGGTCCTGATTCTGAAGGTCCGCTTGAGCGATCGGGGACCGAATCTGAACAGTCTCCGTTGGAACATGATGCAACAGAACCAGAGTCAGATTCGGCGCCGCCCCAAAATGACGAAGAACTCGCTATCACGTTCAACGAAGGCCAAACGGAAAACACCATTGGAAAGCGTGAGGAGTACGAAAGGCAGATAGATCGCCAGATCGATGGCCTAAATGAGATGACGGCCAACGACTGGATGCACAACATCGAGACGGTCCAACGAGACGGCACCGCGCAGGAAGCCGCACGTAAAGAGTTCAGCGACAAACTTTACGAAGACGAGCTCGATAGGGCGTATGAACTCGAAGAAACTCATCCCGAACAGCTCAATGGTTTAGCTCCCGAGGAGTATGCACGCCAGCGCGCCGACGAGCGAATGTCGGGATTGGCGGCGCTTCATGAACCAGACATTGTGGCGGGCGGCCAGGACCAGATCGGGGTTGGATCCGACGGCCTCCCCAGCTTGGGCGACCGTTACGTCAATTCCTCGATCGGCGCTCAGTGGCAACACCGCATAGAAGCGCTCCGCGGTTACGTCGAACACATGATTGCGACAGGTCGCGGCAACGAGCGACTGAATGTCACTTGGCGACTCAACGAATCGCCTATCTCCTCCGGCGATCCCCATCTCAGTAAGGACTCCCCAGCAGCGCCCGCGGGCAACGACCCAGGCCGGCCTGCTGGATCCGATGAGCTGTCAACTCGCGAACCGCCCGCCAGACAGGACGAAGGTGAGGGATCTGCTCAAAGGACCCCACACCCAGCCGACGAGCTGGGACAAGGCCGTGCGGAAGCGCCCGCCCAGGATGGCGGCCGTGATCCCGACGCGGCCGGCCGCCATGTTGCGCCGAATGTTGATCCCGATCATTCGCTAGCGGTCGCCAATGAGGCGTTGTGGAAACGGATTCCACCGGTTTCACCCGATGAGGTGCAGCATCATCTCGCTGACGCGATGTTTGGCGAACAACGCGCCAAGGACAACGCCGCGTGGTGGCATGAGCTCAGCGGTGAGGAACAACGTGCTCTGATTGAGTCGTATCCTCGCGAAATCGGCAACGCCGAGGGTATCCCGCCGTGGGCGCGCACCGAGGCCAACGAGCATCAGCTGAATCAGTTACACGATGATCTGCAGGCCCGTAAGGACGCCGGTGAGCACCTGAGCCGCAGCGAACGCAAGGAACTGCAGCGTTACGAAAAGCTGCAGACAGCACTCGAGGATGTCAGGGGTCGCGTCCAGCCTGGCGATGAGGTGCATATCCTGGCGTTCGACCCGCAGATCTTCGGTGGCGAGGGCCGGATGGTGGTTAGCGTCGGTCACGACCCGTACCGCGCGGATTCGGTGTCGTGGCATATCCCGGGCCTGACGACCACGATCGACAGCCTTGGCGGCAATCTGACCAACGCGCTGCACCATCTGGAGTCGGTCCGGATGGAGAACCCCGATCTGAAAGCGGCGTCGATCGCCTGGATCGGTTACGACGCCCCCAGCGGCACGGGATCCTGGCGGGTTGCGTTCCACGGGCTGGCTCGCGATGGCGGCAGTATCTTGCACGGCGACATCGCGGCGTTCAACGCTGCGCGTGACGTCATCGCCGGTGATGGCAGTCACTTCTCGAACAATCACCTATTTGGGCATTCCTACGGGTCGACCACAACCAGCTACGCTGGCCAGCACGGCCGGTTGGGTGATGAGGTGCGTACGGTCACGCTGCTGGGATCTCCGGGCGCGGGGCCCCAGCACCACGCCAGCGACTTCAATGTCGGTGACAATGTGTTTGTCGCCTCGTCCTCACGCGACCCGGTTACCGCCCTAGGCGGGCGCACACCGGGTTCGGCGTTCCGGCTGCGGCCGCTAGATTGGGCGTCGCGGGCCTTTGACGCCTACTCGAAGTATCAATTCGCTAATCTCGGCGGCAATCCGAACGGTCACTTCTTCGGGATCGGTCTGGGCGTCGATCCGGCAATGCACGGCTTCGAGGCTCGGCGCATCAGCGCCGAGTTCCCGAAGAGCATGGACCGTTTGGGCAGCGTCGGCACCCACACGTCGTACTACGACTACGTCAGCCCGGGGGTGCGCAGCGAATCGTTGGCCAACTTCGGCCGGATCGCCGCCGGGCACGGCGATCAGGTACACCCCGAACTGCAGCGCACCAATCAGCCGCTGTGGCACCCCGGTACCGCCGAACCTGCGCAGGGCCGTCCGCTTCGACTCGATGGTGATGGGGGGAGCGAACTTTCGGTCGCCAGACGCGTCTGGGATCCGCACTGGCAGCCCGGACACGATATATCGACCGCCCACGAAGGCGGCGACTTTAGTTCGGGGCACCACGATCTGAGCCGGACAGGCGACGACGCCGTGGGCCACGACGGATCGCCTCGTGACCAAGGCGGCCGGTGCGCACACGACGCCAACGACATCCTGACCACGCTGACCGGCAAGGAAGCCGGCTTGGCGACCGATCCTTCCCTCGCCGGTACCCCGGCCCGCGAGCTGTTCGAGGCGCGGCAGTCTGCGGCGCACTTCGCCAGTTACCAGCAGGTGCACCACGATTTGCTGCGTGGCGGGGACGGCACGACGGCGGTGCTGGTCTCGAAGTGGTCCGGCGACGGCGAGGTGGGCGGGCATGCGTATGTGGCGCGCAACGACAACGGCACCGTGCACTTGTACGAACGGGTCGGCGATCGGATTGTGCAGTCGGGATGGCCGCCGCACTGGGGCGAACACACCGTCGACAAGACCGCGGTGGGCTACTTCGACCGGCACGGCAACCCAACTGAGCCGCTGAATGGTCACCCCGAACAGTTGCGCGCCGCCGACGAGATTGGTGATGTCGCCGGTAGACGCCGACTCGACTCCGACGGGCCGGCGCACCCCGCGACGATCACCGACAAGGCAAACGGTCACTCGGTGACGGTGCCGCGCTCCGAGCAGGCGATCACGTATCCGCAAGGCAGCCATCCGGATTTCCCGGGTCACACCGTGACCGAGATCCACCGGACGGTTGGCAGCAGCGAGGCGACCTTCATCCAGACCGAAGGCAAGACAGCGCAAGTGAAAGCGGTCTTACGCGACGTCTACGAAAGCGTGGACCGGCCCTACACCGAGAACAAGCTGACACGCGCGCTGAGTCGCTTGGGCTTCGACGGTGGACACATTGTTGGTTTCCGGTTCCTGCTGGATCAGGGCGAAGTCAACCTGTTCCGGCAGTCCGAGCATTTCAACGACCCCGTCTACAAGAAGATGGAAAACGAGTGGGCGACCTGGATCAAAAAGGGCGCCCACGTCGAGGTCACGATCGATCTGGACTCGCCGGGAACCGATCCGCACAACGTCATCGTCAAATACGATGTTTTCGACAAGCATGGCGCCCAGATCTACTACGACCGGGTGAATTTCGAGAACAACGAGCACCAAAGCTTCCGGCGGCTGTCTACCCGTGAGATTGTGCATCGCCTCGATCTGGGGCAGCGGCTGCATGAGGGAACCCTTGTGCCGCTGACGGATCCGGTGCGTGCCGGTCATCCCCACGATGTGGGCGCGGATTGGTTCAGGGGCAAAGATCATCCCGAAGAGATCGATCCGCACTATGGGGAACCGCTAGCGAAGCATTGGAGCTACACCGACGACCCGACTGACTCCGCGCGAATGAACCCCGATGTTGCGGCGCTGATCGATGACCGTTCCGCTCCATACGGACGCGACGCCGACGGTAATGTCTACACGCAAGCCGAATACGAGGCGCGGTTCAATAGCGAAGGTCCCGGTGGCAGTCATTGGATGAACTTTCCCGGCAACGACGGTGCCGTGGTGGGATCCCGGATCCTCTACACCGATGCCCAAGCGTTCATCGAGAACTATGGGCCGTATCTGGATCGTATTGGAGAGGACACCGGGAAGTACCTTGGAGTGATGGTAGATGGACACCCCGCCAGCTGGGAACAGCGCGCGATGCACGTCGACTCACTGAACGAAAAGTACAGCGAGTTCACGTTGCAGAGCCTCCCCGCCGGGTGGAAGATTGAAATATCAGAAATCGCCCCAGGGTGTGGACAACCCGGCGGTGGCCTGCAGGTCAGGGTTATCAACCAAGAAGGTGTCGTAGTGCCGGTTAAGCAACTTGCCAGCAAGATGGGTCCCGGAGTGCTCAGCAGGGGAGGCACCAACTGATATGCCGATTCCTATCGAATTCTCCAACGAGTTGATAACTTGGGCCGAAGCTGCCGGGTTTAATTTCACGCAGGCGTCGGTGACTGAGGACGAGTGGAAATCATTCATCAAAGATCGCGCATTTTTTTCGAATCGCGGTGGGGAGCTCATCCATTTCATCGATAGCAGACAGGACGGGTGGCTGCTCGTCACGGACTCGGAGCGGATGGGCCGCGAGCAGTTCGAGTTCGCGGCGCGCTCGCTGGTGGTGTTAGAGCGGTACTTCTTGGGCTATTTCGGCGAAGCGATACGCAGTCGGCGTGGTCTGGCCGAACTGGACATCCCCGCCTTCGAAGACGAGTTGTCTCCTGGGTTCTGCATCCGCGTTTTGGACTTTGACGGCTCGAGCCGACGAGCGCTGGTCGACCCGTCGGGAGGGGTCGTGGCCATCAGTTGGAATGACGCAATGATTGGTACCGGAACGTTGGTACAGCTGTCGGCGTATCTGAACTCGTCAGTGTCTGATCTCCAAGCGTCGTTTCAAAGCCAGGATGGGCAGCCGTTGTTCGGGTTGTGGGAGCCTCCGGCCCAAAAACCAGGGCCAGCGGTCACGGAGCCACGTCCCGTGGCGGTGTCTGAGGCCGATGTGGCTGAGTTGGTGGGACTGATTGCCGCCGATGACTATGTCAACGGCATCAATGAGGATGTGATTGCGCATCGGCGGGCGGGGGCGCAGAAGCCGCCGATCCGTCGCGACGAGTCATGGGACGGGTATGTGTATTTCTTCTATGTCGGTGACGGTTTCACGAAAAGCTCCGGGTTCCGCTATGACGCTCGCCAGGCTGCACAGCCGTTTTCGGTCCCGTTCGGAGTGACAGAAGGAACTGAAAGACGGATCGAGGGGGTGCTGGCCCGTGTCCGCGACGCGGGGGATCTGCCGTTGGAACGTCGTTGGAATGCGGCGGCGGTCGTCTATGACCGTGGGTCTGGGCGTGGGGATGTGCGCTTCTTCTACGGCCGGGATGCCGAGAACTGGCAGATGAGCCCGGCCGACGCCGATCGGATCGCCGCTCAGGGATTGGCGTTGCTGCACCAGGTACAGGGTCGTTGAGTTATGGATGCGCGCGAGGCGATTGGTGCGGTGACTCAACACGTTCGCGCGGCCGGCCTGGACTATCCGACCGATGCTCTGGTGGCGGATCGGTTCGAGGCGGGCTGGTCGGTGTATGCGCCGGTCGAGGTGGATACCAGTGATCCGATGGCCTTTTTGGACATGCCGGTGGGTCGGGCGGTGTTTTTGATCGGCGATTCCGGGCGCATTGACCAAGTGTCCTCGTCCACCCCTCCTCAGATCGCGCGTCAGCGCTTCGCGGAGGATGAGCGGGTACTGGCCCAGCAAGCCGCGACCACGGGTGCCGGCGGCTTCATGGGGCAGTTCGCGGATGCGTTCGGTGCCGCCTCGGCAGGGCGGGCGCCCGCAGCCGCCGGATTCACCATCGTGAACGACGCCGCACCGGTTGATCCAGGCGTGGCGGCGCGTGATGAGCAGGTCGGTGCGCAGGCCTCGACGCTGCTGGATCCGGTCGCCCGGGAGTTGGCTGCGCTCGGCCCACCCGGTTGGCAGGAGTTCAACGCAGTGTTCGCGCTGACGGTGCGCGCCGGCTCCGCGACGTGCTGGTTCACAACCACCGACGGACTCCAGCCGATGGCGGTGCCCGACACGGTGCTGGCCCGGGTAGGCGAACAACGCCGCGTCAGCGCGCAAATGTCGGCGGGCCCGTGGTGGCGACTGATCATGACCGTCACGCACCAGGGTGAGCTGCGCGCCAACTACGACTATGGTGATCAGCCCTTCCCCGACAACGAATTACAGCCCGCCGACAACTACCGGGCCGATATCGCTGCGTACCCGCGTCCGGGGCTGCCGGTGTGGCTCGCCGGTTACCTGGCCGGCCCTACCGCCCAGGGCCGCACCTCGGCGCAGGCCGCGGCCGCCATGCCCGCCGACCGCGCCGCCGGAGTCCACCCGACCAGCACCGACGACATCGAACCCCTCCCCGACACCTGGACCCGCTGGGCGGTACTGGCTGCTGTGTATGCCGGGGCACGGTCGCAGTGGGGACCACGTATCACCACCGGAATGGCCTGGTACGAATCCGATGCCCGCTCCGGCTCCACCCTGTACGTATTGCCCGGCAACCGCGCCGTGCTCTCGGGTGGGCGCTGGAACTCCCCGCTGCTGGCCGCGGCCTACCAACGGCAGCAGCCCCTACCGGGCCTGTATGCCGGTGCCCCGGACTGGGTCAGCGACAGCGTACTCAACTCCCGTAACCAGAACGGGCTTCTGAGCTTCTGCTACTGGTGGACCGAAGGGCGCTGGTGGCGTGGTAGCACCGATACTTTCGACGAACTCGACGAACCGCTGCCGGTGATCTGGACCCCGCAAGAAACCGTGGCCGCCATGGGCGCCGTCGTCGGCCCCGGCATCGAGGATGCATGCACGCGGTTGCTGTCGGCTGCCGGCGAGCGAGCGGCCACCCGCGACCTGTTGGCCGCCATCTTCACCCAGTATCGCTACGCCGACCTCGACACCGCCTACAACCAACTCAACCTGGCCGGCCTGACTAGATGAATACTGGGGACACCGTCTGGACGATTGCCGGATTCGTCCTGGTCGGCCTCGGCGTCCTGGCCGTCGTCGGGATCGCACCGTTCTTGTTGATGATGGGCGATTCGTCACAAGGCAAGCAGTATGCAAAGTTGGAGGGTTTTCTCGTAGCTGCCGCGGTCGTCGGTCCGCCACTGGTGATCGTCGGGATCTACGTGGCGGCGATCGTGCTGGCGTGGCGGGCATCCGGGCCGACCGCGCATTACCCATGGATCGTGTTGGTGGTCGCGGTGCCGTTGTGGTTCGCCATGGTCGGCGGTATCGAATACGCCAAAGGCAATCTGATGCATTGGCTCCCACGCTCCAAAGGGGACACCGCCGACGGCCCCACGTGGGTAGGCGCACCGCAGACGTCAAGGGATGCGCTTGACGCGCTGGGGCAGTGGGCGGCCGAGCATGGCGATGACGTGGTGCTCAGCCGTGTGCACACGGACCGATTCCCGTACGGTTGGACGATTTACACCCCGTCGCCCAACGGTCCCGATAACCCGCAGGCCGTCCTGGATACCGGCGCCGGACCGGTATATCTGGTCGGTGACTCCGGAGCCATTACCACGGTCACATCCGGAGACCTCCAACGCGTCCATGCTCAATTTTGCCGAGAGGAAATCCGACGCCGGGCTCGCGGGTAAACATAGGCGGCCGAAAATCGAAAGATTGAATGCGCGTTCAAAACCTTCCCTCATTGTGGCTACTTTCGTGGAAATTACTCAACCAATGTGAAAGCGCGCGTCTCTGGTAGAATTTTGACGAAACAGCGAGAAGGGGACTGCGGGAGAGCATGACCGACCGAATACTCACTCTGCGGCAGAACTGGGGCGACCCTACGTTTCACGTAAGCGTTCCGCCGGAACGTTTTGAACAGTACCAGGATCGGGTCCCCGATGCCCTCCTTGCGTATTGGCGCGAGTATGGATTTAGTGGATTCAACAATGGCATGTGGTGGATATGTGACCCGGCCGTATGGCAGCCTGTGGTCGATATCTGGACACGCGACTTGAACTTGTCGATGGGAACCGATTCGTGGTTGGCTGTCACGCGCACCGCATTCGGCGAGATGGGATTGTGGGGGCAGCGAACCGGGATGAGCTTATCCATCATTCCATATCGCGGCTGGGTATTTCCGACCGATAAATCGTCGCGTATGGCTTCCAGTCAAAGTAGGGATCGCCAAGTCTACGCTAAATTCAATGCCTCATCGAAAGACAGCGCCGACGTGCTCGGAGACGACAAAAAGGGTCTCTTTGACAGGGTCTTGGCAGCATGCGGCCCAACCAGTAGCGACACCATGTATGGGTTTGTTCCCGCGCCCGCACTCGGTGGTTCACTGCTGCCGGGAAATGTCGAGGTTTTCGATGCCTTGGTTCACATGCAATTGCTGAGTGAGCTCACTCCCCGCCGTATCATGGGGGATGTCACTGGACTACCGCGGCAGTAGCACCGTTTGGCCAAACCCCTGGGGTGTTACACGGCAGCGATCAACGCACATCGGGAGGTGTCAGCCCTGCTCGCGCGGAGCCCGTAGCCGCCCGAAGTTCTCCGATACCGCCCCGGCGAGGTCCAGGTAGGCGTCCATGGTGG
Organism: Mycobacterium sp. NGS50; assembly: GCF_059812545.1. Lineage (NCBI taxonomy): Bacteria > Bacillati > Actinomycetota > Actinomycetes > Mycobacteriales > Mycobacteriaceae > Mycobacterium > Mycobacterium sp. NGS50. Next base: position 20,034 of record NZ_JCALCW010000006.1, on the reverse strand, counting down.
CCGGCTTGAGCAACCCGAAGTCGACGTCGGCGCCTTCACCCAGATGCGGATCGAACGGAATCAAATGCACCGAGCGGCAGCGGGTTTCGAAGTGTTCGTAGAGTTTGTCCAGCTTCAACGCCGCCGACCCCGGCCGCGAGGCGGACAGCACCACGTGGGCTTCGCGTACCAGGCCGGAATGCCCGTGCTGCATCAGCCAATCCAGGGTGGCCGACGCGCTGCGGGCGGCATCCATGGCCGGTGAACTCACCAGCACGATGGTGTGCGCCATGTCCAGGATCGCCGACATGGCCGAGTGCATGATGCCGGTACCGCAGTCGGTGAGGATGATGTTGTAGAAGTGCCGCAGGATGTCGACCGTGCGCCGATAGTCGGCCTCGCCGAACACCTCGGACACCGCGGGGTCCTGTTCGCTGGCCAGCACCTCGAGTCGGCTGGTCGCCATCAGCGTGTGATTACGGACATCGGCGTAGCGGTGAATGTTGGGGTCGGCGAGCAGGTCCCGCACCGTCGAGCGGGTGGAGACGTCGCGCACCCGCTCGGCCAGCGTGCCGCGATCGGGGTTGGCATCCACCGCAATCACCCGATCCTGGCGGACCATCGCCAGCGCCGAACCCAAACCCAATGTGGTGGTGGTCTTTCCGACCCCACCCTTGATCGAGAGCACGGCGATGCGGAAGTCGCCCGCGATGGGCTGCTGGATTTGGGCAATCAGATCCTCGCGGCGACGCTCCTTGCGGGACTTGCCCGGGTTGACGTGTCCGGAGGTCGCCTTGTGCACGGCGCGGCGCCAGCCGGTCTGCGGTGCGAGGCGGCTGCGGTCGGTCAGTTCGGCTTCGTCCAGCGGCGGTGGCACCCGGAACGCCTGCGGCGGGCGGTAATTCGGCGGCGGCGCCACCGCATTCGGCGGCGGCACCCAGCCCGGCGGCAGTGGAGCCTCGGGGGCGCGGCGGGTTTGCTCGCCGGCATTCGCCGGCGGCGGCTGAGGCGGCGGCACCCAGTCCGGAGGTGGAAGCGGTGGTGCACCCGGCGGGACCGGCGCACCGGGCGGCAGCGGGGGCCACCAGGGTGGCGGTGGAAATGGCCCGGGCGGTGGTCCATGCTGCGCAGCCGGATCCTGGGGCAACGGCGGGTAGCCGGGTGGTGGCCCCTGCGGGAACGGCGGTGGTGGCGGCGGCCCCGGTGGGGGTGCCGGCGGCTCGGGTGCCCGACGGTGCTTGCGCGGCGGTTCAGGTTCCTCGGGCGGGGCGGTGAAATGGTCTGGCGCCGATACCGGGCCGTCGGCGCCGAATCGTTCGAACTCGATAGGCACTGCGGCGGTGGGCATCTGCCACGGCGGCAGCGCGAACTTGCGTGCCGCGGTTCGTTTCGACGCACGCTCGGCGGCCGGCGCATCCTCGGCAGATTCCAGCGGCGATGCCGGTTCTGGATCGTTGGCAGCGGGTGTCGGATCGTCGACGACGGGTACGTCGGTCTCGCTCACCGGTGCGGGCGCGGGGGTGTCACGCGAGGGCTGATCCTCGGCAGCGTCGGCCGGGACCCAGGTATTGAGCTCTGGCTGAACAGGTTCGGGTTCCTCGATGGCAGCTTCGGCAGGTTCGGCGTCGAATTCGATGCCCTCCGACGCGGGCGGGGCCTCAACGACCTCAACGACCTCAACGACCGTCTCGTCTTCGGGTGCGGCCTCTTCCATATAGTCGTCACCCGGCTCAGCGGAGGCCTGCTGCGACCGCCGGGCTTCCATGGCCTCCAACAGGGCCGCCGCCCGCATCTCGATCTCGTCGAGTTCCCGGGGCTCCTGCGGCGCCGGCTCTTGCGGCTCGGCATCCGAAGCGTCGAACGACTCGGGCTCGGGTTCGGGTACCGCCTCGACGAGGCGCGCTTCTGGTTCCGCGAACGGGTCGGGAGGTGTCGCGTCGTCGAACGCCTCCGACACCACGCGCTCTGGCTCCGGTTCGGCCGGCGCGGACCACTCCGGTTCGGCGAAGTCGTCCGATGCGGGCACCTCGAAGGCCGCGATCTCGGGTTCGGCGGGGCTGTCGGGGACCTCGGGTTCGGCGGGCGCTACCGCTTCGGAAGGCAACGGGGTGGATGCCTCGAGAATCTCGGACGGCGCTGATTCAGCCGGCGGCCAGGACCAAGCCGGCTCGGATTCGGCCGCGTCGAAGGCGGGCGCCTCGGGCTCGGGCGACGTCTCGGAGTGCTCCCCGCTCGCGGGTGCGGCATCCTCGAACGACTCCGCTGTGGGGGCAGCCACCTCGGGCTCCTGCTCGGGTTCATCGGGCGACGCCTCGAAGCTCGGCAGGTCCGCATCCGCCATGCCGTCCAGCGCATCGGTCGCGGGGGGCGCGACCGGCTCCGCGGCGGGCGCGCTGAACTCATCGAGCGCCTGGGGCGACGATGGTTCAGCCTGCAGCCACGACCAGGATTCCGGCTCGGTGGTCACCTCAGGGGAGGCAGCCACGTCGTCCGGCGCTGCCTCGACGGAAACGTCGGCTGACGCGTCCGCGCTCGGTGAGCCGAGCTCGGGCCAGGGCTCGATGTTCCACGGTGCGGGGTCGGAATCCTGGGGTTCCTCCTCCGACGCAACTTCTGCGGCGGGTTCTTGCACCGGCGGCTCGGGCGTGTCGGGCTCCAGCCAGGCGGCGAGCTCCGCCGGCGGGGTGGGCTCCCATGGCGGCGGCTCGGCCGACGGCTCGGCCTCGACCTGCTCCTCTAACACCGGTGCCTCGTCGGGTTCGGGATCGACATCGGCCGCGGCGACGACCGGCTCCTCAACCTCGGGGCTGGGTGGCGCCTCGTCGACGTCGTCCCAACCGACGGCATCGGCGGGGTGGTCGGGCTCAAGGACGGGCTCGACCTGGTCTAACTCCGCGGGTGGACGCGGGAGGCGGACTCCGCGGTCAAAGGCCACCCGGACCCGTTTGGGTTCGGGGTCGACGCTGTCGGTAGCGGGCGCAGGCTGCGGCACATTGCCGGCGGCATCCGACGAGCGTTCCTTGCGGCGTTTGCTGGCCGACTCCCCGTTGGGCGCCTGCGCCGAATTATTATCGGCCTCGACCTGGTCTTTGTGCCGGCTGCGGCCCAACCGAACCCGGCGGCGCTGCTTTTCTTCGGGCAGCCAGGGCGGACGCGCCAGCGAACCACGCTCATCCCCAGCAGGCTTTTGCTCCGGCAACGTCCCCCCTTTCGTTAGGTGAGGCCTCTTATCCCTCGTCAATGTTACGTATCGGTAGGCAGCGATACCCAATTCGAGGCTGCCACACATCCGGCGGGCTCACGACGCGAATTTCGCCATATCCGGACCGCAGAACGCACCGTTAAGGATCGGCGAACCGGCGGGTGGAGACGTGGTGATCGGTTCAGATGTGCGCGACGGCACAACCGGGCGCCACGGTGGCCTGGACCACCCAACTAGCTGACCAGCAGGTCCTGCTGCGTCTTGTCGGCGTCGCCGGGTTCCCGGCGCCGGCGGGTCACCGCCAGCGCCCAGGCGACGCCCATCAACACCACGCTGCCGGCCGCGACCGACAACACGATCACCCGGGCACGACGACTCGCCGGGTCGACGTGCGGCCGTCCCGCAATAGCGGTTCCGGCGTTCGGATCGGGCAGCTTGTTCGCGGCCGGCAGCTGATAGGTCAGCGCCGCGACCGGGTCGATCACGCCGTATCCGGTGGCGGCGTTGGGTCCGGACCCGGGCGTGTGGGCGGTCCGCTTGATCAGGTCCATCACCTGGTGGGCGTTGAGTTCGGGAAACCGGGATCGGATGAGCGCTGCCAGCCCGGACACGAACGGCGCCGCGAAACTGGTGCCGTTGATCGGCGCCAGCCCCTGTTGGCTGGGTTCGGCGTTGGTCAGGCCGGGACCCTTGGAGTCCAGCGACATGATGCGTTCACCGGGTGCGGCGACCGCGACCCAGGGCCCACGCAGACTGAAATCGGCCGGCTCGCCCGCCGGGGTGACCGCGCCGACGGCCAGCACATAGTCCTCGAACCAGGCGGGACTGGCGATGGTTTTCAGCGAATCCCATCCGGCCGCCTGCGGCAGGTTGGGGTCGGTCATGTCGTTTTGGACGCTGCACAACCCCTGCCCCTTCTGGGAGCTGACGTTGCCGGCGGCGGCCACCACCACCACGTTGTGTTCGAACGCGTTGCGCACCGCCTGCCCCAAGGCGACGTCGTGCGGCGGTGCCGAGGCGAAGCTGCATGCCACCTCCGACAGGTTGATGACCGTGGCCCCCAGCTCAACCGCCCGGGTGATCGCGTAGGCGAGGGTCAGCGTGCTGCCATAGCCCTCCGAGGTCGCATCCGGATCGTTGCGTTGCCCGCCGCCGGAGCCCTCGACCCCGTACACGGCGCTGTTCTGCCGAATCGACAGGATCGTCGCCGCCGGCGCCACCCCGGCGAAGCCGTCCTCGAGGCTGGGGGTGCCGGCGATGATGCCGGCGACCAGGGTGCCGTGCGCGTCGCAGTCCTGCAGCCCGTTGGTGTTCGACACATAATCACCGCCGCCCTCCAGCAACGGCAACCGTGGATGGGGGTTCACCCCGGTGTCGATCACCGCGACCTTCTGCCCGGCCCCCAGGGAGAACTTCCAGGCGTCGCGGTACTCCAGCATCGCTTCGGCGCTGGTCTGTATCGAGAAATCCGTGTTCGGCAGGATCCCGGTCTCGATGCCGCAGATGGCTTTCAGCTCGGTGGGCTCCGGTGGCCCGACCGGACCGGTGGGCGGCGGCCCCGGCTCGATGACCGGCGGGGGAATGGCCGACGCCGCCGGGGGAACCAGTCCGGCGACGAACATCAGCGACGTCACCAGCGCTGCCGCCTGCCGGACGGACCTCACCACCACGGTCCGAGCCGCTCGTAGATCCGCACTACCCACAACGCCAGCGGCAGCAGCGACGCTACCGCGGTGTACTCCAGGTAAGACAGCAGCGTCGCCACTCGCGCCGATGCACCGCCGGCGGCGGCTGCCCGCGCCAAACCCGCCGCAGCGGCGGCCACGGCGACCGTCAGCAGCACACCCACGCCGACGACCGGAATCGGGAACCGGCCGCCCTGGGCCAGCGCGCACGTCACGACGACGACGGCGACGGCCGGTACCGCCAGCGCGCAGCGCTCGACCCAGGTGTCCGGTACCCGGCTCCGCAGACCCAGCACCGCGCCGCAGGCCAATCCGAAAACCAACGACGACCATCCGACATGCGTGTCGCGCAGCAGCACGGCGACACCCGCCGCGGCGCTGCTCGCCAAACCGGCCAGCAGCGCTGAGCGGGTCAACGCCGCCCCGCGCACCTTCGCCCAGACGGTCTCGGCGGTCGGCATCGACGCACCCGAATTCTCCTCGGGTGTCGCCTTGCTGGACGACTCGAACGGATTCTCAAACGCCCATTCGTCGCGGTCACCGTCGGGCTCCACCGTCGGCGGCTCGAACCGGCCCAGTCGCGCGGTGAGCCGTGGGATCAGTAGACAGGTCAGCACCGCGGACACCGCCAACGCCACACAGACGACGTCGGTGCGCGCACCGGCTGCGTCCGCCAGGACCGCGACACCGCCCACGCCGGCCAGCACGGAACTCGCGACGTAGGCCCAGTGCCCGGTTCCGATCAGCCGGTAGTAGGCGGCGTTGAGGATCACCACCACCGCACAACTCGCGGCCACCCAGTAGCCGCCGTACCGGCCCAGCAGCGCCCAGGTGATTCCCGCGCCGATCGGAATCGCCGCCCAGCCCAGCGCCGCGGCCACGTTGTTGAGCCGGTAGGAACGGCGTGCGACCGCCGCCACCCCGACCAGCGTCACCACCACGACCCCGGCCAGCGCCACCGTGAGGGCGCGCTGCGCGTCGAACACCCCGTGCAGCAGACAGAACACAAACGCCAACGCCGACAGATGCGTGCCGACGAAGGCCACCCAGCGCGCCGCGCGGGCATCCCAGCCGGCGTAGGACGCCTTGTTCAGTTGCGCGGCGGCGTCGACGACGTCGTCGAACAGCGTGGGCGGCGACAGTGCGCGCTCGGGGGACAGCCGCAGCAGTTCACCGTTGACCACGCCGGCTTCCCGCAGCGTCTGCTCCGGACGCACCTCCGCACCGCTGTCGAAACGGCTGAGCACCCAGAAGGTTCGCCGCTCGTCTTTGGTCGCCGGATCCTCGTCGTCGTGCGGGAGGTCACGGGACCGGACCAGCCGGGCCAAGTCCGGGACGAATCCCGACACCGGGATATCAAGCGGCAGCGCAATATCCAGCTGGGTGCGGCCACCGAACACCGACACCCGGATGCGTTCGGGCGCCGCGGAGATCACGCGTGCCTGGGCGAGTTCACTGGCACCGGTTGAGCGCGTCACAGGTCAGGCATCTTCGACAATTGGATGACCCCGCTCTTCATGGTGCGGGAAACCAGCATTCCCCGGCCCGGCGGCATCTGGGTGGGCTTGTAGCCGAACAGTGCACCCTCCTCTTTGGAGCCGCTCATCACCAGCGCGTTGCAGGACAGGTCGCGCAACCGGCCGATGATCTGGTCCATCATCGCCCGCCCGGCCCCGCCGCTGCGTCGGGTGACGATCACCCGCAGGCCGATATCGCGGGCCTGGGGCAGGTATTCGATCAGCGGTCCGAGCGGATGGCTCAGCGAGCTGCCCGAGATCAGGTCATAGTCGTCGATCATCACGAACAGGTCCGGCCCCGACCACCAGGAGCGTTCTTTGAGTTGCTGCTGGGTGATGTCGCTGGGTGGCAGCCGCCCCTGCAGCTGTTCGGCCAGTGCCTTCATCAACTCGCCGCACGATCCCGACGCGGTCGCGTACCCGCCCAGGAAGTCGTTGTCCACCACACCGAGCAGCGAGCGCCGGAAGTCGACCAGGATGATCTTGGCTTCCTCGGGGGTGGCGTTCTCCATGATGCCGGCGGCAATGTTGCGCAGCAGCATCGACTTACCGCATTCGGTGTCGGCGAACGCCACCAGATGCGGCTGGGCGTCGAAATCGACGACCACCGGCCGCAGCTCCTCCTCGTTGATGCCGATCGCGATCCGCGACTTGGACAGCCGACCGGATTGCCGCGCCGCCCGCACCACCGCGTCGCGGTCCACGCTGTGCGGCAGCATCCGCACCCGCGGCGCCTGACGGTTGGCGTAGCGGGTGCGCACCGCGTCGACCGACGCCGCCACCCCGGCCGGCAGGTCCTCGGTGTCGGAGCTGGAGTCCAACCGGGGCAACGCGATCAGCGAATGCAGCCGTTGCGCGGTCATACCGCGCCCGGGTCGACCGACCGGCACCAACTCGGCGAACTTGCGGCCCACGTCGCTGTCAAGGGGATCACCCAGCCGCAATTCGACGCGGGTGCCGAGCATGTCCTTGACCGCGGCGCGGATCTCAAACCACCGGCTGGCCGAGATGACCAGGTGCACCCCGTAGGACAGTCCCTGGATGGCCAACGACTGCAGCGTCGGCTCCAGCATCTCGAAGTCGCTGCGGACCGAGGCCCAGCCGTCGATCACCAGGAACAGGTCACCGAACTTGTCCTGGCTCAACGGGTCCCGCGCGGCCTGCTCGGGCGGCAGCGCGGCCAGCTGCGCCTTGCGCTGCCGGAAGTCCTGCATCGACTCGATCCCCAGGTCGCGGAACCGCAACTCGCGGGCCCGCAGCACCCCGGACACCTCGGCCACGGTGCGGCGGACCCCGTCGGCGTCCATCCGGCCGGCCACCCCACCGACGTGCGGCAGATTCACCAGGCTGGCCAACGTACCGCCACCGAAGTCCAGGCAGAAGAACTGCACCTGTTCGGGGGTGTGGGTGGCGGCCGCCGCCATGATCAGCGTCCGCAGCGCCGTCGACTTGCCCGACTGCGGACCGCCGACCACCGCGACATTGCCCTGGGCGCCGGACAGATCGACGGTCAGCACATCGCGGCGCTGATCATACGGCCGGTCCACCAGGCCGATCGGCAGCCACAGCCGCCCGTTGACGTTCTCGGGAGCATCCCAGCGCGACACCGGCAGCAACTGGTTGACCGCAGGACTCTCATCCAGCGGCGGCAGCCACACCTCGTGGGCGGGGCGGCCATGGCCACGCAGCCGGGACACCACCACGTCCAGCAGGGTGGTCTTGGTCGGCCCCGACGGGGCCGCCGCTTCGTCGGCGACCGGCGCTTCCACCGGCGTCGGTGGCGGATCGTCCTTTTTGACCGGGGTGGCGGTGAACAGCTTGGGCGCCAAGGTGCCCAACTGACGGACCCGCCCGGTCGACGAGACCCGCCGCGGCCGCACATAGTCACCGGAGACGTAGCAGGTGTTGAACCGAAGCGGTTCGGACGCATCGCATTTCAGGAACGCCGAGCCGGGGACGCTGGGCAGGTGGTAGGCGTCGGGCACCCCCAGCACGCTGCGCGACTCGCCGGCCGAGAACGTCTTGAGGCCGATCCGATAGGACAGGTGCGAGTCCAGCCCGCGCAGCTTGCCCTCCTCCAGGCGCTGTGAGGCCAGCAGCAGGTGCACATGCAGCGACCGGCCCAGCCGGCCGATCATCACGAACAGCTCGGCGAAATCCGGTTTCTGGGACAGCAGTTCGGAGAACTCGTCGACGATGATGAACAGCGCCGGCAGCGGATCCAGCTCCGCGCCGTTGGCGCGTGCCCGCTCGTATTCGGTGACGTTGGGGAAGTTCCCGGCCGACCGCAGCAGTTCCTGGCGGCGGTTCAGCTCGCCGGCCAGCGCGTCGCGCATGCGGTCGACCAGGATCAGCTCGTCTTCCAGGTTGGTGATGATCGCCGCGATGTGCGGGACACCCTCGAGGCCGAGGAACGTCGCGCCACCCTTGAAGTCGACCAGCACCAGGTTCAGCGCATCCGGTGAATGCGACGTGATCATCGAGAGCACCAGGGTGCGCAGGAACTCCGACTTTCCCGAACCCGTTGCACCGATGCACAACCCGTGCGGCCCCATACCGGCTTCGGCGGACTCCTTGATGTCGATCTCCAGCGGCAACCCGTTGGGGGTGTAGCCGATCGGCACCCGCAGCCGCTCCCGCGGGGTGCGGCGCCGCCAGACCTGCTCGGGGACGATCTCGGCGGCGTCGGTGATCTTGAGCAGGTTCATCAGGCCGGGATCTTCGGCGCGGCTGTCCGATTCCAGGCTGACGATGTGCGCGGCGCTGGCCAGCCGGTAGCGGCCGATGCGGCGGGCGGTGGCCTCGGCCTCGGCGATGGTGATGGTGTCGGGGGTGGCGAATCGCTCCACTCCCACCGCGGTGCGGGCGCCGACGTCGTCGCCTTCCACCACCAGTTGCAGGCCGCGGCGGCTGGCGGCCCCATCGGCCGGGCCGTTGAGGTCCAGGATGGTGGCGCTGTCCAGCCCGGCGTCGGTCATCAACCGTTCGTCGCCGGTGATGTAGCCGTCGTCGAGCACCACGACCAGCTGCTTGAGCCCCTGGGTGGGTTCGGCGTTGCGGGAGAACCGGCCCCGCTGCCCCAGGTCGTCGGTCAGCGAGCGCTCCAGCAGCTCCAGCGTCGGGAACAGCATCCGCATCGGGCCCATACCGTCGCGGGCCGCGGGGTGCTGCGCGTGCGGCAGCCACTTGACCCAGCTCCAGTTCTCCCCGTCCGGGTTGGCGGTCACCACCGCGACCTGCACGTGGTCGGGTCCGTGGAACGCGCACAGCTCCAACACCATGGACCGCACCAGCTGCTGGGCGAGCTTGCGGTCACCCTCGAAGCTGATCGCGGGGAATGCGCGCAGCGACACCGCGGTGGGCAGTGCGTGCACCACGGAGTGGGTTTTGACGTAGCGGCGCAGCGCCACCGTGGACACCGGTTCCAGGTCCTCGGGTGGCCCGGTCTCCGGCGCGAGTAGCCGGGTCGCGAGCCGGTGCGTCCCGATGCCCACCCGCACATGGCAGAAGTCGTTGTCGGCCGGCCGGCGCTCCCACATCCGTCGGGTGCCCACCACGTCGGCCAGCGCCCGCGGATCGGGGTGACTCCATTCCAGCGCGGTGCGCTGCTGCTCACCGGTGACGTCGGATTCGTCGCGCAGATTGGCCAGGTAGCTGAAGTAGTCCTTGCGTTCCTCGTTGAGTTCGGCGGCGGCCTTACCCTGCCGGGCGCCGCCGCCCATGAACATGCCGGCCATCGACATGATCATCATCATCGGGAAGATCAAGAACATCGGGTTCTTGGTCATGTCGCGCCCGCCGACGGTCACCATCAGCGCGATCATCCCGACCACCGCGACGATCATCACGAACGGCATCAGCTTCATCAGCAGGTTGCCCGGGATCACCCGGGGCACCTCCGGCGGTGGCTGCAGGTTGACCTCGCCGCCGGGCATGCGCGGTAGCGATGCGCGCAATCGGCGTACAAAGCCCTGGGTACCCACCGGTCCCCTTCTCGTTGACGACTAACACTGGCGCCAGCCGTGGGTATTGTCGCAGTGCGAAGCACCACCATCACCCGGAGGCCGATTGCGTTGACTTTACCGCCGTCGTTGTCGGAGCTTGACGCAGAATCTGAGCCCGAACTCGAGCTGAGCCGGGTCACGCTGGTGGTCGGCGGGCTGCGCATCGACGTGGGTCTGCCGCCGAACATCGTCATCGCCGACTTCATCGACGACGTCATCGACATCGCCAACGAGCAGCTCGCGATGCAGCCGGCCGTATCCGACATCGAGTTCGACACCACCGAGGGGCGCTGGACGCTGGCCCGGCTCGGTGCCGACGCGATCGACCCGAGCCGTTCGCTGACCGAAGCCAACGTCTACGACGGTGAGCTGTTGGTGATCCGCGAGATCGGTCAGCCGGTCAGCCCGCTGCTGTTCGACGACGTGGAAGAGGTGTCCGACGCACCGGACAGCCCGGTGGCCGGCTGGCTTGCCCGCGAGGCCCGGCCGCTGGCCTGCTTCGCGGTGGCGCTGACCGCCACCATCGGCACCGCTCTGTTGTTGCCCCGCCACGCCAGCGGCATCTATCTGCCCGCCACCGCCCTGGGCATCGGGGTACTCGGGGTGCTGGTCTCCTGCATCGTCGCCTACCGGTCGGCCGGTGCCCGGCGCTCGGAATGGGTGGCCGCCGCGGCGACACCACTGGTCTTCGGGGGCGCGCTATATGTGGTTCCGGACGGCTTCGGGGTCAACGCCCTGCCGATGGCGTTCGCACTGACGGCACTGACGTCGCTGGTGGTGCTGCTGATCTCCGGTCGCGGCCGTGCCCTGCACACCACGGTCATCGCGCTGGCGACCATCGGCGGGGTCAGCGCCACGATCACGCTGCTGCTGGGTCCGCCGCAGCGAACCGTCGGCGCGCTGCTGGCGGCGATGTCGGTGGTGGTGGTGTACGTGTCGCCGCGGGTGACGATCCTGCTGTCGAAGCTGCCGATCCCGCGGGTGCCGACCGCCGGTGAGCCGCTCGACGACATCGAGACCCAGGGCGGCACCACCGTGGAGGGGGTCAACGCCGTCGGCAAGCAGATCATCCCCACCGAAGAAGGCATGGTTACCCGGGTCGGCCGGGCCAACCAGTACCTGACCGGCATCCTGGTCGCGGCGGCGATCACCGCCGCGGCCGGCTGCTATTTGGCCGTTGACGTGAATCACGGGTTCTACTGGCAGGGAACGGCGTTCGCGGTCACCGTGGCGACGGTGCTGTGCCTGCGCGGGCGCAGCCACCACGACCTGGTCCAATCGGCGACGCTGATCGTCGGCGGACTGGTGATCGCGCTGGCGGCGCTGATCAAGAATGCGGCCTACCTCAAGGACTGGCAGCCCGACGCCGCGCTGGGGTTGACGGTGCTGATGGTGCTGGTCGTGGCGTGCGGGGTGATCGCCCCGCGGCTGGAGTTCTCCCCGGTGATGCGGCGTCAGGTCGAGCTGTTGGAGTACCTCGCGATCGCGCTGGTATTCCCGCTGTGCTGTTGGATCATCCGGCTGTACGCCTTCTTCCGGGAACTGCGGATCTAAAAAGGCGCTTCGAGTCTCACCCGTCCCGCGAGCCGGCGGGTGTGTCGGTGTGCCCGCCCCTGAGCGACACGCGGTGCATCAGCCCAGGTGGGCGCGAGCGCGCCGGCTCGGATAGCGCCCCATGTGCATCAGGCGCCTCGGATAACCCACCTTCCCCAGATTGGCGCTGGCAGGAAGGTGCCCGCCTCGCAGCGACAAACCGCACCGCCGCGTACCCGCCGTCGCCGTTGTCGCTGTGACGCGGGCACCCGGCTCGGCGACGATAATCCGTGACATGCGCGGCTGCTGAGGTGGCAGTGGCGCACGTGAAAGCCGAGCTGCTCGGCCACCTGGGCAAACGCCGCATTGTCGCTCAGAGGCGGGCACTTCGACACACGCCCGGAAGTCGCGACCAAAGTGACGGATGAGGCGACGGGCCGGCCGCGCACCAGCCGCCGCTCAGTGCTTGGGCAGGTCGATCTTCTTGCCGGCCGGATCCGCAGCCATCCCGTCGTGGGCGACCAGCGCGGCCTCCTGCGACAACTCGGGACCCGCGGGCAGCAGCGAGAGCACCGGCCAGGGGGCCAGCTGCGGCATCTGAGTCTGGGGGTCGCCGTCGGGGTCCTTCACCCCGACAACGCCGAGTGCGTTGGCGCTCGGCAGATCCTTGATGTGGTACCGCAGCCCGGTGTCGGAGACGTAGAACAGCTGTCCGGTCGCCCGGCTGTCCTTGTCGATTCCGGTGGCCTGCAAGAACTCTCCGCTGCCCGGCTTGAGGTACACCGAGTCCAGGCCGGGCCCGTTGCCGTCCGCGCCGGCCAGCCGGACCGGTTGCGCCCCAGTCGGTATCGGCAGCCGGTGACCCACCAGCAACCGGGTGCTGGCCTGCGCGGCGGTGTTGCCCCGCTCCCAGGCCATGCACAACACCCGGTCGGGTTCGACGTTGACGATCTCCGGTGACACGGTCGGGTAGTGATCGACGGGCAGGGTGTGCACGATGGGCGCACGGCTCACCACCGACGGCGGGATCTCCCGCGCGGCTTCGGTCGGGCCGCCGGGGTTGCTGTAGCGGATGATGTCGGCGGCGGCCGCCGAGACCGGTTGCAGCCCGTCATGCAGCACCACATACAGCTGCTCCCCGCGAGAGTCGACGGTTTTGACGATCGCACCGACCCGTACCGGCGCCGGGATCGCGGTGATCGGCTCACCGACCCCTTCGATGGGCACCGGCTGAATCGCGGGGACCAGCGGGAACGCGTTCAGCAGGGCCGCCGACATGGGGCGCACCTGCGCGCGCTGCAGATGCAGCGCGTTGATGACGATCGGATCCGTCGGACTGATCGGGGCACGCACACCGTCGTAAATCAGGTAGGTCACATTGCCGACGACGGTGAGCACCATCTGCGCGGGGGTGGCGGCCCGGATATCGGCGCTGAGCACCGGGTCGTTGGCCAGCACCGTGGTCTCCAGGGTGGCCATCCCGCCGCCCTTGGCGACCTCGGGGGTCTGCATGGTGTCGCACACCGTCCACGCCGACATGCTCATGTCGTCGCCGCCGTGGATCGCGGTGGGCGCTCCGATGATTCCCACCATGGGCCCGCGCGGCAGTTTGTTGAGCCATTTGTCGTCGACCTGTTTGGGAATGTCGGGACTTCCGGTGATCATCCGGGCGGATGCCACATTCAGCACCGGGTGGACGCGGTCACCGATCCGCACAAATATTCCGCCGTTGGATTTGCTCAACAATATTTGTGCGTTGCCGATGTTGGGATTCGGCTTGAAAAACGCGAGGACGCCAGCCGCGCCGGTGATCAGGACCGCCAAGACCAGGCCCACCATCAGTGACCGGATCTGGCCGCGCATCGGGTCGTGAATCATCCGGGAATCGGCGCGGATAAGCGCGTGCTCCAGACGCCGGAGCAGGAACCGATAACCGTTCACCTGTGCGCGCGTGGTAACTTGCGCTGGCATTACCGCTCCCCTCAGCGTCGGTCACATACCGAGGCGTCGGTAGCGTACAACAAGGTCGCGGGGGTAACAGCACACAAGTTGTCAGCCTCCACGTAGCGAAGAGGAAGCCGACTGTGCCTCGTCGTCGTGCCGGGACACCCCGTGGCCGGGGCCAGGAGTCGCCGGAGTCGAGTCGACTGCTGTCGACAACCGATATCGGCGTGCAACGGATGCTGCCGCTGGCCGACCTGATCCTGGTGCAGGCACTGGCCGCCATCGGACTTCTGGTGGCACTGATCGTGCATGTTCCCGGCTGGCAGGGGGCCGCTCTCGGGCTCGCGGTCGCGTTGATATTCGTAATTCGACTGCGCGGAATGACGCTGCCCCGCCTCATCGCATTGCGGTGGGGCTTTTTCCGGCAGCGGCGCAAAAGGACGCAGAAAAAGATTCCGGCCGAGCCGTTTGACGTGCCCATGGCTGACGGCGCCCTCATCGGCTTCCGATGGGACGGCAAAACCCTGTTGTCGCTGCTGAAGATCGAAGAGAATCCCCAGGCGATGACGATCATGGAGCCCGGCATGACGGTGTCCGGGGAAACCGTGCCGGTCAGAGCCCTGGTCGATTGTCTGCAGCAATTCGACATCACCCTGGATTCGATTGATGTGCTCAGCCAGGGAGCGCGTTCCCACGGCCACAGCCAGGTGGCCGCGGTCTACGACGCGGTGCTCGGACCGCTGCCGGCCATCGCCCAGCGCAGCGTGTGGATCGCCGTCCGGTTCGATCCGTCGCGGTGCGCGGAGGCCGTGCGCCGACGCGGCGGTGGGCGCGACGGAATCCTGCGGACCGCCACCACAGCGACCAAGCGGGTGGCCAACCGGCTGACCGAGGCTGGGCTGCGCTCACGGGTGCTGACCGCCAGCGAGATCAGCCAGACCACCAACCAACTCTCCGACGGGGTGAACCTGGCGACGGTGGAGGAGACCTGGCGCACCTGCCGGGAGGGGCAGTTTCGGCTGCGCAGCTTCGCGATCAAACCGGGAATGCTCACCACCGGCGGACTGGGCCTGGTGTGGACCATTCCCAGCTACTCCACCACGGTGTGCCTGTCGCTGCGCCGGGGTCGACGCAACCGGGTCCAGATCCGCGGATTGGCGCGCTTTGATACGCACGGAAGTGCCCGCGTCCAGTTGCGCGGCCTGACCCATCTGCGTGGTTTTCAGTTCTCGGCGTTGGCCGCCAGCCTTCCGGTGCCGCAGCCGCAGCGCCAGATCGACCAGTGGGCGACCGCCTCCGGCGAGGCGGCCTTCCACGAGTTGGCGGTGCCGGCCTCCGGATGCGGTCAGGTCATCGGCGCCGACGACCACGGCCGCGCGGTGGCCCTGCCGCTGTTCGGCCCGCAGATCAGCCGGGTTGAGATCGTCGGAACCCTGCACCTGGCGCAGCAGGCGGTGTTGCGTTCGCTGGCGCTCGGCGCCCACGTGCTGGTGCACAGCCGCCGCCCGGAAATGTGGCGGGACATGGTCGCCGAGGTCGACGACCACGATCTGCTGTGGGTCAGCGACTTCAACCGGGGATCCATTCAGGCCGGATCGGATCGCAACTATTCGGTGGAGATGTTCGACGGGGTCGCCGAGCAGTCGGTGCGGGTCGGGGTCACCGCGGTCCTGGTGACGCCACCGCAATCGGTGGTGTCACCGAACGCCGATGTGGCGCTGGAACTACTCGACCTGGACACCGACACCGTCAAGGTGAGCACCAAGGCCGGCTCGTCGGTGGTGACCATGGTGGCCACCGACGAGGAGATGCGTTACATCAAGGCCTCGTTCGACTCGGAGGACTAAACGTGCTCCCGGTTGGATCACTGGTTTCCGGCTATCGGGTGGAACGGGTGCTCGGTTCGGGCGGTATGGGCGCCGTCTACCTGGTAGCCAACCCCGAACTGCCGCGCCGCGAAGCATTGAAATTGTTGTCCACCGAACTGTCGCGAGATGAAGGTTTCCGGGCCCGGTTCAGCCGGGAAGCCGAGGTGGCCTCCCGGCTTGAGCATCCGAATATCGTGCCCATCTATCGGCGCGGCCAAACCGAGAACGGTCAACTGTGGATCGCGATGCAGTTCGTCGAGGGCACCGACGCCGACGAAGCCTCGAAGAGCGCCAACATGACCCCGCAGCGAGCGCTCCACATCGTGGAAGAGGTTGCCAAAGCGTTGGATTACGCGCATCACCGCAACGTGATCCACCGCGATGTCAAACCCGCGAACTTTCTGGTGGCGGCGCCAGTCGGTCCTGACGAGCGGGTGTTGTTGGCCGACTTCGGTATCGCCCGGGCGTTGGACGACGCTGGCCTGACCGGTACCGGTGAGGTACTGGCAACCGTCGCCTACGCTGCCCCAGAGGTCATCGCCGGCGACCCGGTCGGCCCGGGCGCCGACCAGTATTCGTTGGGCTGCAGCCTGTTTCGACTATTGACCGGCAAGGCCCCGTTTGCCGACGTCGGGGCCCAGGCCGCGGTGATGATGGCGCACCTGACCAGACCCGCGCCGCGGGCCAGCGAGCAGCTGCCCTGGTTGCCGCCCGCGTTAGACGATGTGATCGCCGCCGCGCTCGCCAAGCACCCCTCCCAGCGCTATCCGACCTGCGGCGACTTTGCCGCCGCCGCCAAAGCGGCCTTGCACGCACCGAGCCCGCGCAGCACGCCGACCGTACGGCTGGCGCCGAATGCACCGACCACACACCTGCTACCCCAGGGTTCCCCAGGACCGACACGACGTCGTCGCCGCGCCGGAATCCTCGCGGCGGCAGCGGGTTCCGTCGTGGTGGCCGCCGGTGCCGTCACCGTCATCAACTGGCCGGCACACAAACCCGAGCCGGTGTCACAACCCACAACGACACAGACCGTATCGCCGTCCACGTCGCCGGCAGCGTTGGCCGACATGCTGCTGAGCAGCGACGAGATCAGCGCCATCGTGGGAGTGCCGGTACAGGGGGACCCGATCGGTGACGCGCTGGTCGACGGCCGCAAGTCCATCTCGGAGGCGGCGTGTGTGGGCGCCTTCGGGCCGGCCCAGACCGCGACCTACGCCGACAGCAACTGGACCGCCGCCCGGATCCAGTGGGCCGGCCAACGAAACATCCCAGAACAAGACGCGACGACGGTCGGCCAAGCGGTGGTCTCGGTACCCACACCCCAAGACGCCGACTACCTGTTCATGAATCAGTCGAATCAATGGGGCGAATGCATGGGTCGCGCATTCACCTGGCACGACGCGAACTGGACCTTCGGCCAGCTAAACCACCTCAATGGCGACACCGTGGCCATCACCATGGCTTTGGATGGGGGCACGCTGTCCTGTGACCGCGCACTGGCCACCCGCAAGAACATCCTGGTGGACGTCAAAGTGTGCCGTCCCGGCGAGCTCACCAGCCAGGCCAGCGACATCGCAGCCAATATCCAGGCCAAGATCCGGGAATCCGGATGACGGTGACCATCGTCGGATGCGTCCGGCGTGCGGTGCTTCTGCTGGCGGTGGCGATGCTGGCAAGCGCCTGCGGTGGAGCGGTCGGTGGCGCGGCGCGGCCCGCGGCCGGGTTGGTGCCGCGACCGGTGACCGGGGCATCCATTCAGCAGGCGCTGCCCGACCAGGAGCAGCTTGCGCAACTGTTGGATCAGCCGTTGAAAGACGACCCAGAGTTCCCTCCGCAGTTCGGCGGGATCAATGACATGCCCAACGGCATATTCGCCTCGCCCAGGAATACGCCCCGCGAATGCGGCGGAGTGGTTGCGGCACTGCAAGCGAACACCTACCGGGGCTCGACCGTGCAGAACTTCGCCGACCACTCTTGGAAAGAGGACCGGACCCGGCCGGTGAAGGTGGCCGTGGTGGGCACCGGCGTCGTCGCGCTGAGCACGGCCGCCGACGCCGACGCGTTGTTCGCGAAATTCTCTCAGCAGTGGACCCAATGCGACGGCAAGACCGTGACCACCTACGACAGCCAAGGCGCGTTGCTGAGCACCCGCAAGATCACCGCCGTCTGGCTTGCCGATTCGGTGCTGGCGGCCACCTTTCAGGCGACCTTGAGCAGCGGATACACCACCCTGTCGGCGCATGCGATCGGCGTCCGGGTCAACTGCCTTGTCGAGGTCAAGGTCGGCTTTGAAGACGAGTACCGATCGCCGGGTCGCGCCGGCAACGGCGATCCCGAAACCAGCGCAGTCCAGGTCGCACACGCGATGATGGACAAGGTCAGCGAGCTGAGTCAGTAGACCCGCGACAATGCGGCCGGTGTTCAGCGCCCCGGTGGACTAGCGTAAATACAGTCACCCAGGTCAGGGAGCTACGAGCGCAGGAGCGGACATGTCCTACCAGTCTGGCAACCAGGGGTACTACGCGAGCAACCCGAGCAGCGGCTATGGCGCCTATTCGCCGCGGCCTGCCGGGCGTGCCGGCAGCTCGACCGCGTTGCCGGGCTACCTGGGCATCGCGGTGGTGGTCCTGGGATTGGCCAGCTACCTGGTCAGTTACGGACCGGTGTTCGATGACGGGGACCTCGGGTGGGGCGTTCGGTTCGCCTTGCTGGCGGGGTTGCTGGCCGCATTCGGATTGGCACCCGGGCAGACGCCCAACACCAAGGTCGTCGCGGCCCTCGCGGCGGTCGGATTCCTCGAAACGTTGTCGAGCCGGATCACCGCGCCCGAAGGCAGCCACCCCGGTTGGGCGCTCACCGTCATCGTGGTGCTCACCGGCTTGCAGGCTGCGGCCGCAATCGGGGCACTGCTGCTGGCCGGCGACGCCGCCGGGGGTCACTCCACCCGTTCCGAATACGACGCCTACGCCGACTACTACGCGCGGGCGGCGCAGTACTACGGGCAGTACACGCAGCAGCAATCGGCGCCGGACACGCAGCAGCGCGGCGGGACGGCACAAGCCCAACAGGCCCAACAGGCTCAATACCAGGTTGCGGCCAACCGGTCACAACAGGCTTCGGCATCCTCGGCTGGAACCTATGCGGAGTACGTGGGAAATCAGTCGGCCGGTAACCCGACCGCGCCGCATGCGGAGCAGCCGGCGGCATCGACCGGGCCGCAGGCGGGACTGCCCAGTTTCGGGCCAGCCCAGACACCCGTCCAGCAGGCCGGCGGGTATCCGGAATCTGAGCATCGTCCCACGTCACAGCAGTAGAGCCGGGACCCGATCGTCGGGAATGCTGCGAAAAAATCTCTGCACGATGCCTACTCCCAAGTCTGCTAGCCTCATGTGCTAAGGCAAAGCTGCGGAAATATCACCGCGGAAAAGCCTAAGGTCGAGATGTTCGAGAAATGAGGGGACTTATCGGACCAGGCTCAGGAGAGTGGCATCTGGCACGACGATGCGGGCGGTTGGCAAGTTCGATTTGGCTGCGTCAACCACATGAGGGATAACTCAAACCTACGGGCAAACGGCAATCCGAACGGAAAGTAAGGAACGGCACAATGGCAACACCCGATCAGATGAACGACAACGACAGCGGCCTCGCCGTCAGCGTTCCAGAGGCTTTGGCCGCGTTTAAGTCTGCACGTCAGCACGCGGAAAACGCCGAGCGGATCTTCCGCAGCATTGAGGACGAGCAGCACGCAATGTCGAGCAACTGGAGCGGCAGCAGCCACGGGTCGTACATGGCCGCGTCGGCGAGCTACAACGATGAAGCCAGCGAGATCACCCGGGGGCTTTTCAACTTCATTACGGTCAGCGAAGACGGAGTGGGACAACTCCACTCGCACGACGACGAAGCCTAAAGTCGACCACATTCGATCTTGAAAGGATATAGGCAATGAGTGGAGACGAGATTCACTACGGCAAGGCAGCTTACGCAAACCTGGAGGAGTTGGCCGGGCACGCAACAAAGTTGGACGCCGCCAGCCAGGAGCTCAGCGAAGCGTTCCGGGTGCTCTACGGGGTTTTCTCGGGCCAGGGGTCCGCTGCGGTCCGTGAGGTAGAACTCCAGGTCTCGCAGAACCTGGAGGCCTGGATCGCTCGGCACAACCAGCAGACGCAGGCTGCCTCCGATCGCCATGACGGCATGCACCACGCGGACGCAAACGTGGCCGACGCCGTGATGGGCAGTGCCGGCAACTTCCGGCTCGCCTGACCTCTGCCGACCAGACGCAAAGGTGCCCTAAACCGGTTG
>NZ_JCALCW010000059.1:0-18975 GCF_059812545.1 Mycobacterium sp. NGS50 | reverse complement strand
TCCACCGCCCGAGCTCGGCCTACCCGGCGCCACCAACACCTTCCACCACCCCGAACACCACCTACCCAACGGACCACCCGACAACGCAGCCGCGTGACAGCGGATAAAACCGGTCTACACCGTCATGAGCCGATACAAGCCGATCAGCCCGACCACCACGATCACGGCGCGCAGGGCGTTCGGCGAGAGTCGGCGCCCGTAGTGCGCGCCCAACCATCCGCCCACCACCGAGCCGGCCGCGATCAAACCCGCCGCGGCCCAACTGATCCGGTCGAACGCCACCAGAATGTACGCGACCGCGGCAACCAGATTCACCACCAGTGCCAGCAGATTCTTGGCGGCATTCATCCGCTGAATCGATTCGGGCAGCAGCAGACCCATCACGCCCATCAGCAAGATGCCCTGGGCCGCCGAGAAATAACCCCCGTACACACCGACCGCGAACGTCCCGAAAGACAACGCTGCCAGCCGCGCGCGGCTCAACTGGTGCACCGAACGACCCGCGGCCTCCGCGCGGCGCTGCGCGACATTCTGAATCCTCGGTCCGATCAGCACCAAAACCAGCGCAAGGATCAGCAGCACCGGCACCACCCGGTTGAACACCTGCTCGGGCAGATGCAGCAGCAGCCACGCGCCCAGCACCGCGCCGAGCAGCGAGCCCGGGATCTGCCAACACAACCGGCCCCACTGCCCGCGCAGCTCGCGGCGATACGCCCAGGTTCCGGAGACGCCGCCGGCGACCAGACCAATCGCATTGGAAATGGTCGCGGTCACCGGAGCAAACCCCAGCGTCAGCAACGTCGGGAACGTGATCAAGGTCCCCGAGCCGACCAGCGAATTGACGGCGCCCGCCCCCACCCCGGCCAGCACGATCAACACCAGCTCGGACAGGGGCACGCCCGCAGCCTATCGGCCGGCAGCCGCGGTCAGCGACTGCGTTTCGGGCCGCGCTTCTCGCGCACCCGCACGTTGATGCGGATCGGGCTGCCCTCGAAGCCGAAGGTTTCGCGCAGTCGCCGCTCCAGGAATCGCCGGTAGCCGGCCTCCAGGAAGCCGGTGGTGAACAGCACGAACGTCGGCGGCCGGGCACTTGCCTGGGTGGCGAACAGGATCCGGGGCTGCTTGCCGCCGCGCACCGGCGGCGGGGTGGCGGCGACGATCTCTTTGAAGAACGCGTTGAGCGGCCCGGTGGAGATCCGGGCGTCCCAGGATTCCAGCGCACTCTCCAGCGCCGGTACCAGCTTCTGCAGGGCGCGCCCGGTCTTGGCCGAAATGTTGACCCGCTGCGCCCAGCCCACCCGGGCGAGGTCCCGGTCGATCTCGCGGTCCAGGTCGTAGCGGCGGTCCTCGTCGACCAGATCCCATTTGTTGAATGCCAGTACCAGTGCCCGGCCCGCTTCGATGACCATGGTCAGCACCCGCTGGTCCTGTTCGGTCAACGGCAGCGACGCGTCGATCAAGACGATCACCACCTCGGCGGCGTCGATGGCGCCGTGGGTGCGCACCGAGGCGTAGAACTCATGCCCGCTGGCCTGCCCGACTTTGCGTCGCAAGCCGGCGGTGTCGACGAAACGCCAGACCTTGTCCCCCAACTCGATCAGCGAGTCGACCGGGTCCACGGTGGTGCCGGCGACGTCGTGCACCACGGACCGCTCGTCGCCGGCCAGCTTGTTCAGCAGCGAACTCTTGCCCACGTTGGGTTTGCCGACCAACGCGACACGGCGCGGACCTCCTGCGCCGCCGGCGGATTCGGCAACCGTGGGCAGCGCGGCGACGACCTCGTCCAACAGGTCGGCCACCCCGCGGCCGTGCAGGGCGCTGACCGAATGCGGTTCACCGATACCCAGCGACCACAGCGCCGCCGCGTCGGCTTCCCCCTTCTCGCCGTCAACCTTGTTGGCGGCCAAGAACACCGGCTTGCCCGAGCGGCGCAGAATTCGAGCCGCGGCCTCGTCGCCGGAGGTGGCACCCACCACCGAATCCACCACCAGGATCACCGCGTCGGCGGTCCGCATGGCAACGGCGGCCTGTTCGGCGACCAGTTGTTGCAGTCCCTTGGCGTCGGGTTCCCAACCGCCGGTGTCCTGTACCACGAATCGGCGTCCGGTCCACAGCGCGTCGTAGGACACCCGGTCGCGGGTGACGCCGGGCAGGTCCTGCACCACCGCCTCGCGGCGCCCCAGGATGCGGTTCACCAGTGTGGATTTGCCGACGTTGGGACGCCCCACCACCGCGACGACCGGCGGCGGGCCGGACTCCTCGACGGCGTCGTCGCCCTCGGCGAACTCGGAGCCGAGCTCCCAGTCGCTTTCGTCGGTCCAGGTTCCGTCAGAATCCGTCGTGCTCATCTAATCGCTCCACTGCGTTGCGCGACGAGGGCCGCCAGGTGCGCGATGACCTCGTCCTGGCTCAAGTCGCTGGTGTCCACCACCACCGCATCGTCGGCGGCCCGCAACGGCGACACCGCGCGAGTGGAGTCCAGATGATCGCGGCGCTGCACATCGGCCAGCACCGCCTCATAGTCGTCGGCCAAGCCCGCCGCGATGTTCTGGTCGTTGCGCCGCCGTGCCCGGGTCTCGGCCGACGCGGTCAGGAAGATCTTCACCGCGGCGTCCGGCAGCACCACGGTCCCGATATCGCGGCCCTCCACGACGACGTTGTGCGGGCCGGCGGCCAGCTCACGTTGCAACGCGACCAGCCGCGCCCGCACGGCGGGAACAGCCGAGACCGCCGACACCGCGCGAGTGACACCGTCGCCGCGGATGTGCACCGACACGTCCTCGTGGCCAAGGTAGAAGGAGACTCCGTCGCAATCCACTGCCAGGTCGACATTGCGCGCGACTTCGCCGACGGCCGCCGCGTCACCCACATCCACTCCGGCGCGCAGCACCGCCAAGGTGACGATTCGATACATGGCGCCGGTATCGAGGTATCGCGCTCCCAGCAGCTGGGCCAATCCCCTTGACACCGAGGATTTTCCGGTACCGGCCGGTCCATCGATGGCGACCGCCAAGCCGCTCGTGCCGCTCACAGGCCGACCGCCTTGTGCAGTTCGCCGACTTCCTTGCGGGTCAGCGCCCGGATGCTGCCGGGTCGCTGCTCCCCCAGCGCCACCGAGCCGATACTGGTGCGTACCAACGCCTGCACCGGATACCCGACCTCGGCCAGCAGCCGTCGCACGATGCGCTTGCGTCCCTCGTGCAGAACCACCTGCACCAAGGTCCTGCCCGGCACCGCGTCGACGACCGCGAAGTCGTCGACCTGCACGGGCCCGTCGTCCAACTCGATCCCGGCCCGCAGCTTCTTGCCCAGCCCGCGCGGCACCGAGCCCGGCACGGTGGCCACATAGGTCTTGGGCACCCGGTAGGAGGGATGCATCAACCGGTGCGCCAATTCGCCGTCGTTGGTCAACAGCATCAGCCCCTCGGTGTCGGCGTCCAGCCGCCCGACGTGAAACAGCTTGGCGTTGCCGCGAACCCGGTGCTCGACCAGATCCCCGATACACGGCCTGCCCCGGTCGTCGGACATCGTCGAATGCATGCCGATCGGCTTGTTGATCGCCAGGTACACCAGCGAGTCGTCCACCGTCACCCGTACGCCGTCGACCCGGATCACCGACGCTGCGGGGTCGACGCGGGTACCCAGCTCGGTGACCAGCTGCCCATCCACCTCGACGCGGCCATCGATGATCATCCGCTCGGCGACCCGCCGCGACGCAACCCCGGCCTGCGACAACACTTTCTGCAGCCGAACACCCTCGCTCATGAGTCGTGGTCCACATCGAAGGTGAGCGGTGCATCAGGTGCCGGCGCACCGCCGAGCTTGATGAAACGCGGCTCGGTGTGCAGCGATTCGCTGATGTCGTCGATCACGTCGACATCGGGCAGCAGCGGCGCGATATCGGGCAGATCGTCCAGCGACGACAATCCCAGCCGCTCCAGGAACAGTTCGGTGGTCGCGAATGTCACCGCCCCGCTGTCCGGGTCGTTGCCGGCCTCGGTGATCAGGCCGCGCGCCAGCAGGGTCCGCATCACGGCGTCGACGTTCACTCCGCGCACGGCGCTGACCCGGGCCCGGGTCACCGGTTGCCGGTAGGCCACCACCGCCAGCGTCTCCAGCGCGGCGCGGGTCAGCCGCTGCCGCGAACCGTCGAGCAGCAACCGCTCCACGTAGGGGGCGAATCGGGCGCGGGTGTAGAGCCGCCAACCGCCTCCGGCCTCCCGCAGATCGATGCCGCTGTCGCGTTCGGTGAATTCGACGGCCATCTGCTGCAGCTTGGCGCCCACCCGGTACACCGGTTGCTCGGTGGCCGTGGCCAGCGCCTCCACGGTGACCGGGGTGTCGACCACCAGCAGCAGCGCCTCCAGCACCGCGCCCAGTTCGCCGTCTTCCAGCTCCGGAGCCGTCGCGACGTCGATACCGAGATCGGTATTCGGGTCGGTGTTCGGGACTTCTTCGGTCATGCCTCCGCGTCTGCTTTCACTAGGTCTTCGTTGGTCGGACGTTCTCCGGTCCACGAAACCTGGAGCACACCAAGCGGTTCTGGTTGGTCGAATGCTACCGCCCGAGCCCGGTACAGTTCGAGCAGCGCCAGGAAGCGGCCGACGATCTCGATCGGCACCGTGCAGTCGGCGACCAGGTCCGAGAACGACGCCCAGTGCCCGGGCCCGCGCGCCTCCAGCAACGTCAGCAAGCGGCCGGCCTGTTCGGGCACCGAGACCATCAGCCGGTGCAGATGCTCGGTGCCGACGGTGGGCACCGGCCGCGGCGTGAACGCGGCCGCCGCGATCTGGGCGAACGATTCGGCGTCCACACCCAGCATGACCTCGGGCATCAGGTCGGCGAACTGGTCTTCCAGCGCCACCGCCCGCGGGTAGCTGCGCAGCGCCGCGGCCTCCAGCTCGGCGAACATCTGTGCGACGTGTTTGAACGCGCGGTACTGCAGCAACCGGGCGAACAGCAGATCGCGGACCTCCAGCAGCGCCAGGTCCTCCTCGTCGTCGACCTGCCCGGTCGGCAACAGTCGGGCTGCCTTGAGGTCGAGCAGTGTGGCGGCAATCACCAGGAAGGCGGTCGTCTCCTCCAGCCCCAGCTGCGGGCCGATCTCCTTGGTGTAGGCGATAAAGTCGTCGGTGACCTGGTGCAGCGCCACCTCGGTGACGTCGAGCCGATGCGCGAAGATCAGCTGCAGCAGCAGGTCGAACGGGCCCTCGAAATTATTCAGCCGAACCTGGAAACCGCTCGGGTTGGCTGTCTCGGTACTACTCACGCGCCGAATCGGTCAATGACCTCGCGCGCCAGCGCGCGGTAGGCCTCGGCACCGCCTGACTTCGGTGCCCACATGGTGATGGGCTCGCCGGCGACGGTGGTCTCCGGGAATCGCACGGTGCGGCTGATGACGGTGTCGAACACCAGGTCGCCGAACCGCTCGACCACCCGGGCCATCACCTCGCGGGAGTTCACCGTGCGCGGGTCGTAGCGGGTGATCACGATGCCGCTGATGGACAGTTTCGGGTTGAGCCGGTCGCGCACCTTCTCGACGGTGTCGGTCAGCAGGGCCAGCCCACGCAGCGAGAAGTACTCGCATTCGGTCGGGATGATCACCCCGTCGGCGCAGGCCAGCCCGTTGACGGTGAGCAGACCCAGCGACGGCTGGCAGTCGATCAGCACGTAGTCGTAGCGGTCCAGCACCGGGTGCAGCGCCCGGTACAGCGATTGCTCCCGCCCCACCTCGTTGACCAGCTGGATCTCGGCGGCGGACAGGTCGATGTTGGACGGCACCAGGTCCAGGTTCTTGACCCGGGTGCTCATCAGCACGCTGTCCATGGACACCCGGGGCTCCACCAGCAGGTTGTGGACGGTGTGTTCCAGCTCGTAGTGCGGCACGCCCAGGCCGGCCGACAGGGCACCCTGCGGGTCCAGATCGACCAGCAGCACCCGGCGACCGTACTCGGCCAGTGCGGCACCCAGGTTGATCGTCGAGGTGGTCTTGCCGACGCCGCCCTTCTGATTGCACATCGCGATGACCTTGGCCGGACCGTGACTGGTCCGCGGGGTCGGCTCGGGGATCGTCCGCGGCGGACGCCCGGTCAGCCCGACCAGGGCGCCGTCGGCATCATCGGGACGCGTCATGCGGAGGCGTCCCAGGTCAGACCGCGTGCGGGCAAGGCGAACATCCGGGCAAGTCTAACTGTGCGACCGGGTCGATACGGGCAGACCCGCGGCAATTCGACGTGGCGGTCCGCACGGCAGAACGGGAGCCCCCCGCTCGCGCCGCCCGGCGCCTAGGCTGGCGGCCATGGGTCTCAAACAACGGTTGCCGTTTCTGCGCTGGTCGGTCCTGCGGATGGCGGGGGCCGGAACGCGCAATATCGTCACGACCGGGCAGATCGGCGACGGCCGCGAGGCCGCCGCGGTGGCCTACGTGCTCGCCAATGCCCGCGCCGGCGATATCGACGACGTCCTGGCCACCATCGACAAATTCGCCTACGAGAAGTCGCTGCTGATCAACGTCGGCGACGAGAAGGGCGCGCTGCTCGACGCCGCCGTCGGCCGCGCCGATCCCAAGCTGGCGCTGGAGTTGGGCACCTACTGCGGCTACGGGGCGCTGCGCATCGCCCGCGCGGCCCCCAACGCGCGGGTGTACTCCGTCGAGCTGGCGGAGGCCAACGCCGCCAACGCCCGGCAGATCTGGGAGCACGCGGGCGTCGCCGACCGGGTGACCTGTGTGGTCGGCACCATCGGCGACGGCGGCAAAACCCTGGACACGCTGGCCGGCGAGCACGGCTTCACCGCGGGCGCGCTGGACTTCGTGTTCCTCGATCACGACAAGGACGCCTACCTGCCCGACCTGCACAGCATCGTCGACCGCGGCTGGCTGCACCCGGGCTCGATCGTGGTCGCCGACAACGTCAAGGTGCCGGGCGCCCCGAAGTACCGCGCCTACATGCGTGAACAGCAAGGCGCGCAGTGGAACACCGTCGAGCACCAGGCACACGTCGAGTACCAGACGCTGCTGCACGACCTGGTGCTGGAGTCGGACTACCTGGGCTAGCGGCGAGCGTAAGCTACCGTGCCCGCGGGTGGGCTTCGGCCCACACTTCACGCAGGGCGTGCACGGTGACCAGGGTGTAGATCTGCGTGGTGGTGACCGACGCATGACCGAGCAGCTCCTGCACCACCCGCACGTCGGCGCCGCCGTCGAGCAGGTGGGTGGCGAACGAGTGCCGCAGCACGTGCGGTGAGACGCCGGCCGTGATGCCCGCGCGTTCGGCGGCGTCCTGCAGAACCTGCCAGGCGCTTTGCCGCGACAACCGGCCGCCGCGCGCGTTGAGGAAGATCGCCGGGGTCCCCCGGCCGCGGCGGGCCAGCTCCGGGCGGCCCCGCACCAGGTAGGCGTCCAGCGCGGTCACCGCGGGCCGTCCCACCGGCACCAGCCGCTGTTTGCCGCCCTTGCCGCGCAACAGCACCGAACGCGCGACGGTGTCGACGTCGTCGATGTCCAGACCGACGGCCTCCGAGATCCGGGATCCGGTGGAGTACAACAGTTCCAGCAGCGCCCGGTTGCGCAGCGCCAGCGCGCCGTCCGACGGGCTGTCGCCGCCGGCACCGTCGAGCAGGGTCAGCACTTCATCCACCGTCAGGCTCTTGGGCAGCCGGCGCCCCGGAGTGGGCGGCTTTACCGCGCGCGCCACGTCCAGCTCCGTCAGCCCTTCGGCGGCGGCGAACCGGTGCAGGCCGCGCACCGCGACCAGCGCGCGGGCCGCCGACACCGCCGACAAGGCGGCCAACCCGGACTCCGGGTCGCCGCGGCGCAACGCCACCAGGAACTCGCTGACATCGCTCTCGCTGACCTTGGCCAGGTCATCGACGCCGTGCATGGCCAGATGCTCCTGATAGCGGCGCAGGTCACGACGATAGGAGCTCAATGTGTTGGCGGCGACGCCACGCTCGATCATCAGGTGGTCCAGATACCCCTGCAGCTGGCCCGCCAGCGGCGGCGCCACGGTGGTCATCGACGGTCCTGTCGGCCCGCGAACGCGGTCGGCCGGTCCGGCCACGGTGCGTCCACCGGCCGCGGCTCCGCCACCCCCTGGCAGACGGCATGCGCCGCCAGAATCCCGCCGACCGCAAGGGCATTGACGATCTCGCCGCGAAACACATCTCGGACGGCCTCACCGAGCGGATACCACTGCAGCCGCAGATCGGCCTCTTCGTCGTGCGCTGCCGGCCGCGGCACCTCGGTCAAGCCGGTGGCCAGAAAGACCCGCACCGACTCGTCGCTGAAGCCCGGGGAGGAATCGAGGTCGACCAGCACCTGCCAGCTGCTCGCGGCCAGGCCCGCCTCTTCCTCGAGTTCGCGGGCGGCGGTCTGGTGCGGTGGTTCACCGTGCAGGTCGAGCAGACCGGCCGGCAGTTCCCACAGCCGACGGCCCAGCGCGTGCCGGTACTGGTAGATCAATGCGATCCTGGCGTCCGGGCTCACCGAGTCCATCGCGACCACCGCCACCGCGCCGTAGTGCTCCAGCACTTCGCGGGTCGCGACGTTGCCGCCCGGCATCCGCACCCGGTCGGTGCGTAACGCGAAAATCTTTCCCTGATGCAGGATCTGCGACGAGACGGTCTCGAAGTCGTGGTCAGGCACGAGTTGCGGACTCTTGCACGGGATTGCCGTTGGGGTGATGTTCGGGAATCTCCACCGGCAGCCGCTCGGCCGCCTTGTAGTCGATCGCGGCGCCGACGAACGCGGCGAACAGTGGATGCGGCCGGGTCGGGCGGCTCTTGAGCTCCGGATGTGCCTGGGTGCCGACGATGAACGGGTGTATCGACGGCGGGTACTCGACGAACTCGACCAGTTGGCCGTCCGGGGAGGTGCCGGAGAACCGGAGCCCACTGGCGGCGATCCGTTCCCGGTAGGCGTTGTTGACCTCGTAGCGGTGCCGGTGCCGCTCGGAGACCTCCGTCGCCTCGTAGGCTTGCGCGACCAGCGAGTCCGGCTCCAGCACAGCGGGATAGGCGCCGAGTCGCATGGTGCCGCCGAGGTCGGCCTCGCCGGCGACGACGTCCTGCTGGTCGGCCATCGTGGCGATCACCGGGTCCGGTGTCGACGGCTCGAATTCCGCCGAGTTCGCCTGGTCGATGCCCACCGAGCGGGCGGCCTCGATGACGATGCACTGCAATCCCAGGCACAGTCCCAGCACCGGCAGCCCGGTGGCGCGGGCGTGGGAGATGGCACCCAGCTTGCCTTCGATGCCCCGGATGCCGAAGCCGCCCGGGATCAGCACGCCGTGCACGTCGGTCAGCGACGCGGCTGCCCCGCTCGGCGTCTCACAGGCATCGGACGCCACCCAGCGGATCTCCACCTTGGCGTGGTGCTTGAAGCCGCCGGCGCGCAATGCCTCAGCGACCGACAGGTAGGCGTCGGAGAGGTCGATGTACTTGCCCACCAACGCGATTCGTACGGTTTCGTGCGGCTCGTGGACGCGGCGCAACAGATCGTCCCACTCAGTCCAGTCGACGTCGCGGAACGGCAGGTTGAGCCGGCGCACCACGAAGGCGTCGAGCTCCTCGCGGTGCAGCACCTTGGGGATGTCGTAGATCGACGGCGCGTCGGGTGTGGAGATGACGCCGTCGACGTCGACGTCGCACATCAGCGCGATCTTGTTCTTCAGCGGTTCGGGGACGTCGCGGTCGCACCGCAGGATCAGGGCGTCCGGGGTGATACCGATGCTGCGCAGCGCGGCCACCGAGTGCTGGGTCGGCTTGGTCTTGAGTTCGCCGGACGGCGCCAGATACGGCACCAGCGACACGTGCAGGAAAAACACGTTGTCGCGGCCCACGTCGTGGCGGACCTGCCGGGCGGCCTCCAGGAACGGTTGAGACTCGATATCGCCTACCGTGCCACCGATCTCGGTGATGACGACGTCGGGGCGCTTGCCCTGGGCGTCCGGTTCGGCCATGTCCAGGATCCGGCGCTTGATCTCGTCGGTGATGTGCGGGATCACCTGCACGGTGTCGCCCAGGTACTCGCCGCGGCGCTCCTTGGCGATCACCGTGGAGTACACCTGTCCGGTGGTGACGTTGGCCGAGCCGGACAGGTCCCGGTCCAGGAATCGCTCGTAGTGGCCGACGTCGAGATCGGTCTCGGCGCCGTCCTCGGTGACGAACACCTCCCCGTGCTGAAACGGGTTCATGGTGCCCGGGTCGACGTTGAGGTAGGGGTCGAGCTTCTGCATCGTCACCTGCAGCCCCCGCGAGATCAGCAGCTGGCCGAGGCTACTGGCGGTCAGTCCCTTACCCAGAGACGACGCGACGCCA
This sequence comes from Mycobacterium sp. NGS50, assembly GCF_059812545.1. Lineage (NCBI taxonomy): Bacteria > Bacillati > Actinomycetota > Actinomycetes > Mycobacteriales > Mycobacteriaceae > Mycobacterium > Mycobacterium sp. NGS50. Next base: position 8,658 of record NZ_JCALCW010000059.1, on the reverse strand, counting down.
CCGGTGACGAAGAGATGCTTGGTAGCGGTGTGCGGGTGCTTTCGCAACAGGGACCTCCGTGACGACAAACGCAGGTGTGGGAGCCTGCCGATCCACGGAATCTCACCCTAACACCGACGCCGCGCAGTCGGCGCTAACACGCCCGCTACTGCGCGACTGTCACCGATGTCGCACCGGCGCCCAGGCCGTACTGGCCGGTCCGGCCCCCGTTGATCAAGTCGCCCAGGGCCAGCACGACGGTGATCCGCCCGGACTCGACCTCGACGTCGTCGACCGTGCTGATCGCGGCCGCCATCCCGCTATCGGCCCTGCTCACGGCGACCGCGGCGTTGCCCGACGATGACCCGTCCCGACCGGCGAGCACGGTGCCCGTGCCGTGCGGGGCCAGTGCCGACGCGAATCGGGCCACGCTGACGCCCTGGTTGCCGGCGTCCTCGCCGATCCTCCCGCCGGTGATCACCACCGCGGCGTTGGCCGCCGCGACACGCTCGGAGCCGTAGCTGATGAACCCGGTGTCGCGCAACGCGGCCAACACCGTGTCGCGCTGGGTGTCGTCGACAGCCGGCACCTGGGGGTCGCGATTGGTCAGCAACGTGATGCCCAACAGGTCACCGGCTTGCGACCCCGGATCGACCAGTTTGGTGCTCAGTTGCGCACCGGCGGGCAGGATGGCCGAGTTGACGACGGTGCGCAGTTTCTCGCTGGCGTTGGCGTCGACGAACTGCTGGGTCAGCGCCACCGTCCCACTGATCGTTCCGCCGGCCGCCCGCACGGTTCGCGAGACCGCCTCGGCGTCGTCGTCGTGGGAGTCCGGCGTCCGGAACAGCACCACCGATTTACCTGCCAGCACGTCGTGCACCACTCGGGGCGCAACCTGGGCATCGAAATCGTCTGCCGTGCCCAGCTTCTCGTTGAGTGCGTTCTTGTCGTCGTTGAGCGCGTTGATCTGCGAATGCAGGTCGCGCTTCTCCTGACGCAATCCGGACAGCAGTGAATCGGACAGCAGGCCCGAACCCAGCACAACTCCGATCGCCAGCGCCAGAAACACTGAGGCCAGCGAAATCGCGTGGTGACGTAGCGAAATCACGGTGCTAGGTGATCCAGCCCTGCACCCACTGGGAGAACTGGTTCCAGTAGTCCATGATCCAGTGCAGCACCATGGTGTCGGTGCGCGACACCCACAGCGCGACGATCACCGCGATGAGCATCGTCAACACCAGCAAGGCGATGGCCCCGGCCGAAATCCTGTTGCGGTACAAGGTGGCAACGGCCCGGGCGTCGACCAGCTTCTCCCCGACCTTCAGCCGGGTGAGGAACGTCGACGGGTTGCTCTGCGCGCGTGTCCGGTCGAAGAACGTCTCGATGCTGGCGGTGTGGCCGGCGGTGACCAGCAGCGCCGCGCCGTGGTGGTCGGCCAGCAGCAGCGCCAGGTCGATCGGCGACCCGGCGGCCGGGAATGTCATCGCGCCCACACCCAGATCCTGGATACGTTCCAGGCCGGGTGCGTGGCCGTCGGCGTCGGCGGGGATGACCACCTGCGCACCGCATTTGAGCACGTCGACGGACAGCTGTTCGGGGTCGGCGACGATGAGCTGCGGGCGGTACCCGGCCTTGCGCAGCACGTCCGCACCGGCGCCCACCCCGATCAGCACCGGCTGGTACTCCTTGATGAACGGCTTGAGGCACTTCAGATCATCGGCGGCGTGCGGCTCGTCGGCCACCAGCACCACGTGCCGGCGCCGCAGGTCGACGTCGATGTCGGGGATGCCGATACCGTCGATCAGCAACGGGCTCTCGCTACGGATGAATTCAATGGTGTTGCCGGCGAACGCTTCCAGGTGCGAAACCAGCCCGGACTTGGCTTCGTGCATCATCTCGGCGATGTCGTGGTCGGTGCGCTCGGTGCCCAGCGCCAACCGGCGGTCACCGGCGTACACGCCGCCGTTGTGCAGCCGGATCTTGGCGCCGTCCTTGACCTTCTTGAAAACCGTCGGCCCGGCCTCGTCGATCAGGGCGACGCCGTTGGCGACCAGCACCTCGGGCCCCTGGTTCGGGTAGCGCCCCGAGATGGACGGCGAGGCGTTGACCACGCCCGCGATTCCGGATTCGACCAGGGCGTCGGCGGTGATCCGGTCCAGGTCGAGCACATCGAGGACGACGATGTCGCCGGGGCACACGCGTCGCAGCAGTCGATCGATATCGCGGTCGACCCGGGCGGTGCCGACCAGACCCGGCCGCGACGTACTACTACGGGACATAAGCGCAGACATCCTCATGCGGGCGATTCTGTCGGCGATCCGCGGCCGAGCCGTGGAGGCGCGCCGTAACACCAGCCTCAGAAGTTAAATTGCGTCACATTTGTAACAGGGTGATCTCGGCGAGCAGACACAAAAGTGCCCTTTTTCGCCCCGAAAAGGGCACTTTTGCGTCTGCTCGGCGTCAGGAGGTCCGGTCGGCCTGCGCGGCGTCGAGGAGTTCTCGGGCGTGGGCCCGGGCGGTGTCGGTCTCGCCGAGCCCGGCCAGCATCCGGGCCAGTTCGGCGACGCGCTCCTCGTCGTCGAGGCGCCGCACCCCGCTGGCGCCGTTGCGTCCGGTCGGTTCCACCATCAGGTGCACATCGGCGTAGGCCGCGACCTGCGGCAGGTGGGTCACCACGATCACCTGGTGACTGTCGGCCAACCTGGCCAGCCGCCGCCCGATCTGGACCGCCGCTCGGCCGCCCACCCCGGCGTCGACCTCGTCGAAGACCATCGTGGTGCCCGCCGAGCGGTTCGACGACGTCGCCAGCACCACTTCCAACGCCAGCATCACCCGCGACAACTCGCCGCCCGAGGCGCTCTTGGCCAGCGGCAGCACCGTCATGCCGCGGTGCGCGGTGAAGCCGAATTCGACGGTGTCCACGCCGTCGCTGCCGGCGTGCGCGATCACCCCGGAGGGCAGCGGCAGCGCGGCCGGATCGTCTTCGGCGGCCGAGGCTGTGCTCACGCCGATGGTGAATGCGGCATCGGCCATCGCCAGGCCGGCCAGTTCGGCGGTGACGGCCTTGGCCAGTCCCCCGGCGGCCTTGCTGCGCGCCTGGCTGAGGTCGACGGCCGCCTGCGCCACCTGGCCGCTCAGCTCGTCGACCCGCCCCTGCAGCCCGACCAACGCCTCCTCGGACACATCGAGTTGCGCCAACCGGTCCCGGGATTCGCGGGCCCAGGCCAGCACCCCGTCGATGTCGGCGGCGTATTTGCGGGTCAGGCCGCGCAATTCGGCCTGCCGGGCCAACTTGGTTTCCAGTGCGCTGGCGTCGCCGGGCAACGCGCCGAGGTAGTCGCCCAGTTCGCGGGCGGCGTCGGACACCGCGGTCAGCGCCTCGCCGAGTTGACCGCTCAGTGCCTGCAGCGCGGCGTCATCGGTGGATTCCAGCAGCGACCTGGCCCGCGCCAGGGCGGATTGCGCTGTCACCTCGCCGATTCCGGCCGTCTCCTCGTCGGCGCCGGTGAGCGCGGCCCGGGCCTGGGCGGCGGCTTCGCGCAGCGCGTCGAGCTCCGAGAGCCGCCGGATGTCGGCGGCCAGCGTGTCGTCTTCGCCCGGCTGGGGGTCGACGGCGTCGATCTCCTGCAGGCCGAACGCCAACCGGTCGGCCTCCTGGGCGAGTTCGCGGGCCCGGTTACGCCGGTCGATCAGGTCGCGGCGCGCGGTCTGCCAGCCGTCGCGCAGCTTGCGGTAGCGCTCCAGGCGGGTGCCGACGGCCGCGAACCGGTCCAGCGCACCCCGTTGTTCGTCGGGCCGCATCAGCCGCAGCTGGTCGTTCTGCCCGTGCAATGTCAGCAGTTCGGTGGTGAACCCGCTCAGCGACCGGGCCGGCACGCTGCGGCCGCCCAGATACGCCCGGGAAGGCCCGTCGCTGCTGACCGTGCGCAGCGCGATGACGCTGTCGTCCTCGTCGCGTTCACCGCCCGACGCATCCAGGATCTGCTGGACCTGGCCGGCGGCCGCCTCACCGAGCTCGCCGGTGCAAAAGCGCCCTTCCACCACCGCGCGGGCGGCCCCGGACCGCACCCGGTTGGCGTCGGCGCGGGCGCCGCCCAGCAGATGCAGCCCGGTCACCACCATGGTCTTGCCGGTGCCGGTCTCACCGGTCAGCACCGTGAGGCCGCGGTCGAATTCGGCGGTCGCGACGCTGATGGCGCCCAGCGATTCGATCCGGAGTTCGGTCAGCACCGCTACTGCCCGCGCCAGCCGGTGACCGGCAGCCGGAACTTGCGAACCAGCCGGTCGGTGAACGGTGCGCTGTCCAGCCGGGCCCACTTGACCGGCGACCCCGAACGCGACACTTCCAGCCGTCCGCCGGCGGGCACCAGCATTTCGCGGCGGCCGTCGCAGAACACCAACGCGTCGTTGCCGCTGGCCTCGACCTCGATCGCGATCGCCGCGTCCGGACTGGTGACCATCGGACGTGCGAACAGGGCGTGAGCGTTGTTGGGCACCACCAGGATTGCATCGAGATCCGGCCACAGCACCGGCCCACCCGCGGAGAACGCGTAGGCGGTGGATCCGGTCGGTGTCGACACCAGCATCCCGTCGCAGCCGAACGTCGACACCGGCCGGCCGTCGACCTCGATGACCACGCCGAGCACACCGAGGCGTGATCCCTTCTCCATGCTGGCTTCGTTGAGCGCCCAGCCGCTGTCGATGACCTGGCCGCCGACACGTACCCGCACATCCAGCGTCATGCGGTGTTCCACCCGGTAATCGCGGGCGATGATCCGATCCAGCACGGCGTCGATGGTTTCCGCCTCCGCCTCGGCGAGGAATCCGATCCGGCCCAGGTTGACGCCCAGCACCGGAATGTCGGCGTTGCGGGCCAGTTCGGCGGCGCGCAGGAAGGTGCCGTCGCCGCCGAGCACCAGCACCAGTTCGCAGCCCTGTGCGGCGTGGGCCTCGGTGTCGGTCACATCGAGGTCGACGCCCAGGCGGCGCAGCGTGATACCGCTGTCGCTGAGCACCTTCTCGACCCGGCGCGCGGTGTCGGCGGCCTCCTCGCGCCCGGTGTGCACGACGAGCAATATGGTGCGTTCGGTCATTGCGGCCCCTGTTCGGCGGCGGTCGCGACGGCGTGCGCCAGCGTGTCCCCGGTCAGTGGCCGGTCGGACTGGGCTCGCAGCCACAGGAAGTATTCGACATTGCCGGACGGCCCGGGCAGCGGGCTGGCGGTGACCCCGACGGTGTGCCAGCCGAGCCGTTCGGCCTTGTCTGCCACGCCCAGCACCGCGCCCGCGCGCAGCTGGGGGTCCTCGACCACGCCGCCGGCACCCACCTGGCCCTTCCCGACTTCGAACTGTGGCTTCACCATGGGAACGATATCGGCGTCGGGGCCGGCGCACCCGGTCAGCGCGGGCAACACGGTGGCCAGCGAGATGAACGACAGGTCGGCGACGATCAGGTCGACACGGCCACCGATCGCCTCGGGCGCCAGGTCGCGGACGTTGGTCCGCTCCAGCACGCTGACCCGCGGATCCGAGCGCAGCGACCAGGCCAGCTGCCCGTATCCGACGTCGGCGGCGACGACTTCGGCCGCGCCGCGATCGAGCAGCACCTCGGTGAACCCGCCGGTCGATGCGCCGGCATCCAGGCAGCGCCGCTGCTGAACGGACAGCCCGAAAGCGTCCAGGGCGCCCAGCAGTTTGTGCGCGCCCCGCGACACCCAGCTGCGGCCCTGGTCGGCCGCGACGGTGAGGTTGGCGGTCACCGCGATCGCGGTGGCCGGTTTGGCGGCCGGCATCCCGTCGATGTGCACCTTGCCGGCGCTGATCAGCTCGACGGCCTGCTGGCGGGAACGCGCCAGCCCGCGCCGGACCAATTCGGCGTCGACGCGGGCACGCCGTGTCACCGCGCTCAGCCCTTCTCCACCGATTCCAGCGCGTGCACCAGGATGTCGTGCAGTTCGTTGAGGCGGCGGGCTATCGCATCGAGATCGGCGTCGGTGTCGGACGCCAGCTCAGCGAGCAGCGTGTCGATCTCGGCGCGAATCCGGTCGGGTTCGATCGTCATAGCACTGCTTACGCTAGTCGATCTCGATCAGCGACCACCGCTTCAGGGCATCGCGGGCGGTGTCGTCGCCGGCCCGGACCGTCACCGGGACGTCGGCGGCCGCCCAGGCCGCGCACGCGACGGCACGAACGATCGAGAGCCCGTCGCCGGTGTCGCCGTCGGCGGCGCTGACCGTCACGGTGTGGCCGTCGGCAGCCACCTGCCAGCACGGCTGCGGGGCGATCCGCAGCGCCTCGGCGGGTTGGTGCAGTGCGCGCAGATCCTCCGCCAGGTAGGTCGGCCGCTGCGCGGGCACCGCGTACACCGCGTCGCGGGCGGAGTTGACCCCGGTGAGCACCATCAGGCTGGGCAACTCGGCGGCATTGGCGGCGGCGATGTCGGTATCCAGCCGGTCTCCGACCACCAGCGGGGTGTGAAAGTCGCCGCGGGTCAGGGCCTCGGTGAGCAACGCCGGCCCCGGCTTGCCCGCCACCTGGGGTTCGGCGTCGGTCGCGGTGCGCAGCGCGGCCACCATCGAGCCGTTGCCCGGCAGCAGTCCGCGCTCGGACGGCAGGGTCTTGTCGACGTTGGTCGTCATCCACACCGCACCGGCGCGGATGGCCAGCGCCGCCTCGGCCAGGTCCGTCCAGCCGAGCTCGGTGGACAGGCCCTGGACCACCGCGGCCGGCTCGTCGGACGCCAGCCGCACCGGCTGCAATCCGACGCCGGCGATCTCGGCGGCCAGCGACGCGGTGCCCAACACCAGGACCCGTGATCCGCCGGGCAGCTGGCCGGCCAGCAGATGCGCCGCGATCTGGGCGCTGGTGGCGACGTCGTCGGCGACGGCACTGAAGCCCAGCTCGCTCAGGTGCGCGGCGACCTCGCCGGCCCCGCGCGAGGAGTTGTTGGTGATGAACAAGGCACGGCTCTGCAGCTCGGCCAGGGTCTCCACGGCACCGACGGTGGGCTCCCCGCCCCGAAACACCGTCCCGTCGAGGTCGAGTAGCAGGCAATCATATTGGTCAGCGAGCGTTGTCACGTCAGCTCAGCTCGCCGACCCGCTCTTCGGCGTCAGTGACTCCGTCGGCGTCGGCGGCCGCGGACCGCAAGAACCACTGCAGCGCGTCCTGGGTGCGACCCAATGCCAGCAGCGTGTCGGCGTAGGCGTAGAACAATCGCGCCGCCGTCGCCCCGGTGCGGGTGGGGTCTAGCTGGGGGGTGGACAGTAGGTTCAGCGCCTGCTCGAGCTGACCCAGGTCGGTGCGGGCGCCGGCGACGACCATCCGCAGCTCGTCGGCCTCGTCGCCGGTGAGCTGGGCGGCCTCGGTCCCGCGGGCGAGCTCGATGGCCCGCTCCGGGCGGCCCAGGCCGCGTTCACAGTCCGCGATCAGCGGCAACAGGGCCGACTTGCTGCCCATCCGGCGTGCGGCGCGCAGTTCGGCCAACGCCTGCGCCCAGTCACCGCAGTGATACGCGGCGATGCCGACAGCTTCCCGGACCGCAGCGATGCGTGCGGCGCGGCCCCGGGCGGCGCGGGCGTGCTCCAACGCGGCCTCGGGGTCCTCGAGAATCTGTTCGCCGGCCGCCACCAGGTGCCGTGCCACGAAGTCCGCGGTGGATTTGTCCAGGGTGGACAGCTCGCGCCGCACCTCGGGTGCCAGCTGGGCGGCCTCGATGTCCTTCGGAAGCGCGGGTCCCGATTGGCGTTCAGCGTCGCCGGCGTTGGGTTGCGGCTGGGCGCAGCGCGCACGATCCGGCCCCGACCTCGTCGGCGCCGACGTACCCTTCCCCCGCCCCTGCTGCGGACCGCGTGGACCACTTCGGGTGCCATCGCGCGACTGACGCCGCTCGCCACCTGCTCTGTTCTCGACCACTGAAACCTTTCGCCGTAAAGCCTCGTGTCAGGATACGGCGCTGCGCGGATGGGGAGCCGACCGCACCAATCCCGTTGACCCGGCATTCGCCGCCGGCATCGTCGTGCCACAGCAACGACCGAAACCGGTCCGGACGCCGTTGCTTGCGGCGCCGTCGGGTTGTGCCTCGGCCAAACGCGGCGCGGGTCGCTCAGCAGCCAATACAAGGGAAATCCCTGTATCCGCGGGACGCCCGACCGACCTAGTGTCCTTACAACGCGGTGCCGGAGTCCCGGTCACCGGAGAAAGGAAGTACACCAATGAAGACCACCCGGATTGCGACCCTGGCGGCGGTGATGGCCGGTGCAGCGCTGGGGCTGTCGGCGCCGGCGTCCGCCGACCTGGTCGACGGCACCTATGAAGAGACCCAGGACTGGAACTCGGGTCCCAAGACGCTCACCGTGAATATCACGTCGTGCGGCGCCGGCTGCAAAAACCTTGCCGGCGCATACACCACAGACGAACTCCAGCAGTACCACTTGCAGGGCAAGACCTGGACTGCGACCGACAGTTTCCACAGCACGTTCACGCTCGACAACGATTCGCTGACGGGCAGTTGGGAATCGCCGATGTTCAGCACGCCGGTGGGCCTGCATCTCGTGAAGGTGGGGTAGCTTCCCGCCAATGCCGCGCCCCGCATCCGCGCGTGATCGAGTGCCGCTGCGCGGCCGCGACTTCGCATGGACGACGAGTTGAAAGTGATTGAGAAATAACAGAAATGCCCCCC
>NZ_JCALCW010000058.1:0-20339 GCF_059812545.1 Mycobacterium sp. NGS50 | reverse complement strand
GAGTCAAACCGCGACGAGGTCGTCGGCGTGCACGGCGGGCCGCCTCAGTTCGGCGGGCAGCTCGGCGGTGGAGCGGCCGATCATGCCGGCCAGCTCGGCGGAGTCGTAGGCGACCACACCCCTGGCCACCACCGAACCGTGCGGGCCGCACAGCTCGATGACGTCGCCGCCGGCGAACCGGCCCGCCACCGCGGTGATCCCGGCCGCCAGCAGCGAGCGACGATGGGTCAGCACCGCGTCGACCGCTCCGGCGTCCAGCGTCACAGAGCCGGCGGCGTCGGCGGCGTAGCGCACCCAGAATTTGCGCGCCGACATCCGATTCGGCCGCGCCGCGAACGCGGTTCCCCCGGATGCGTCGCCCAGCGCGGTGGCGGCATCGGCGGCCGCGGCCAGCAGCACCGGCACCCCGGCATCCGCTGCCAGCAGCGCCGCCGACAGCTTCGACGCCATCCCGCCGGTACCCAGGTGGCTGCCCTGCCCGGCGACGACACCCGCCAGGTCGGCGGAATCACGCACCTCGGGGATGAAGCGGGCCTGTTCGCTGCGGGGATCGGCATCGTAGAGCCCGTCGATGTCGGAGAGCAGGATCAACGCGTCGGCGCCGACGAGGTGCGCCACCAGCGCCGAGAGCCGGTCGTTGTCACCGAAGCGGATCTCGTTGGTGGCCACCGTGTCGTTCTCGTTGACGATCGCCACCGCGTGCAGTGCCCGCAACCGGTCCAGCGTGCGCTGGGCGTTGGTGTGCTGCACCCGCGCCGCGATGTCGCCGGCGGTCAGCAGCACCTGGCCGACGGTGCGCTGGTAGCGACCGAAGGCTGCGCTCCAGGCGTTCACCAGCGCCACCTGACCGACACTGGCAGCGGCCTGTTTGGTCGCCAAATCTGTTGGGCGCTTGGATAATCCCAGCGGTTCGAGACCGGCGGCGATCGCTCCGGACGACACGATGACCACGTCGGAGCCACCCTTCATGCGGGCTTCGATCGCTTCGACCAACGACGCCAGCCGGCCGGCGTCGAACATGCCCGAAGCCGTGGTCAGCGCGGTGGTGCCGACCTTGACGACGACGCTGCGCGCGGTGCGGACCGCGTCGCGTGTGGTCATGATTCCTCGCCGGGGCGGCGCCGGTCACGGCGGGCCTGTTTGCGTTCATCGGCGCGCACCCGCTCGCTGCGTTCCAGCCGGATGTCGGTGCCGCGCCCGGAGGGCACCACGTCGACCCCGGCGGGGGTGGCCGGCTCCCAGTCGAAGGTCATGTCGCCGATGGTCACCGCGCAGCCTGCTTTGGCGCCCAGCCGCAGCAGTTCCTCCTCCACGCCCAGCCGCGCCAGCCGGTCCCCCAGGTAACCGACGGCCTCGTCGTTGCCGAAATCGGTCTGGCTGATCCAGCGTTCGGGCCGGGTTCCGCGCACCAGGAAACCACCGTATCCGTCGGCTTCCACGCTGAAGCCGGTGTCGTCGATCGGGATCGGGCGGATCACCGGGCGACGCGCCACCGGTTCGGGTTGCGCCGCGCGGTAGGTCTCCACCAACTCCCACAGCGCGAACGTCAACGCGCGCAGTCCGTCTCGGTTGACCGTCGACACCTCGAACACCGGCCAGCCGCGTTCCGCGGCGATGTCATCGCGGACGAAATCGGCCAGCTCGCGGGCATCGGGCACGTCGATCTTGTTCAGCACCACCGCCCGGGGGCGGTCGGTGAGGTCCCCCAGCGATGAATCACCCTGCAGGGTGGGCTGATACGCGGCCAGTTCGGCTTCCAGCGCGTCGATGTCGGACATCGGGTCACGCCCGGGTTCGGCGGTCGCACAATCCACAATGTGCACCAGCACCGCGCAGCGTTCGATGTGCCGCAAAAAGTCCAGTCCCAGCCCGCGGCCCGCCGAGGCGCCCGGGATCAGGCCGGGCACGTCGGCGACGGTGAAGGTGTGCTCACCGGCGGAGACGACCCCGAGATTGGGTACCAGCGTGGTGAACGGGTAGTCGGCGATCTTCGGTTTGGCGGCCGAGATCGTGGAGACCAGCGAGGACTTTCCGGCCGACGGAAAGCCGATCAGGCCCACGTCGGCGACGGTTTTGAGCTCCAGGGTGAGGTCGCGGGATTGGCCCTTCTCGCCCAGCAGCGCGAATCCGGGCGCCTTGCGGGCCCGCGACGCCAGCGCGGCGTTGCCCAACCCGCCGCGACCCCCGGCGGCTGCCTCGAACCGGGTGCCGGCACCGACCAGGTCGGCCAGCAATCGGCCCTGCTCGTCGAGCACCACGGTCCCGTCCGGAACCTTGATCTCCAGGTCGGCGCCGGCGGCGCCGTCGCGGTTGCCGCCCATGCCCTGCTTGCCGTTCGGCGCGGCCAGGTGCGGGCGGAAGTGGAAGTCCAGCAGGGTGTGAACCTGCGGGTCGACGATCAGGACGACGCTGCCACCGCGGCCGCCGTTGCCACCATCGGGCCCGCCGAGGGGCTTGAATTTCTCGCGGTGGACCGAGGCGCAGCCGTTACCGCCGGAACCCGCCCGCACGTCGATGACGACTCGGTCGACAAACCGGGGCATCGCACGTCACCTATCCGCCACCGAGTGTGAACGTAGGGCGGGTTTCGGGTCGAATGCTCGCCGTGAGTTCACACTCGACGACACTCAGTTGGTGGCGCCGACCGGGACGATGTTGACGGTCTTGCGACCGCGCTTGACACCGAACTGCACCGAGCCGGCCGCCGTGGCGAACAGCGTGTCGTCGCCACCGCGGCCCACGTTGACGCCGGGGTGGAAGTGGGTGCCGCGCTGCCGCACCAAAATCTCGCCGGCCTTGACGACCTGGCCGCCGAACCGCTTGACACCGAGCCGCTGAGCTGCGGAATCCCGGCCGTTACGTGAGCTGGAAGCGCCCTTCTTGTGTGCCATCTCGTTCGCTCCCCTGCTACTTGATTCCAGTGACCTTGAGCACGGTCAACTGCTGACGGTGACCCTGCCGCTTGTGGTAGCCGGTCTTGTTCTTGAACTTGTGGATGCGGATCTTGGGGCCCTTGGTGTGCTCGAGGACCTCGCCGGTCACCGCGACCTTGGCCAGCGCTGCGGCATCGGTGGTGACCTTCGCTCCGTCGACGACCAGCGCGACCGGCAGCGAAACCTTGGCACCGGGCTCGGACTCGAGCTTCTCGACCTTGACCACGTCTCCGACCGCGACCTTGTACTGCTTGCCGCCGGTCTTGACGATTGCGTACGTCGCCATTGCTTCCTCTGCTCTGCGGGCGCGCGCTACCGGTCGGCTGCGCGCACGGGTCTGGGGTGCGGGATCGTTAGCTATCCCGCCGTCGCTGACCAGCCTGCGGACCGGTCCTGGCGACAACTGCTCAAGGGTACTTGACCAGCGGGTAAGGGGTCAAACCGGGTCAGTCCTCGTGGGTCGGTGGGCCGGCAGGGCGGGCCGCCGCGCGGCGCCGCCGATTCACGACCGGGGGCGCGGTGACGGCCGAGACCTCGTCGTCTTCGTCGTCTTCGTCGTCCTCGTCGTCGTCATCATCATCTACGTCATCGGCTTCGTCGGCTTCGTCGTCAGCCTCGTCATCGTCGTCGACGTCGAGATCGTCGTCGTAGTCCTCGTCCTCGTCCAGATCGACGTCGACCTCGTCGTCGCCGTCGTCGCCGTCGTCGGCCTCGTCGGTGTCGTCGAACTCGTCGTCCCCCAGATCCTGCGGACCCCGGTCCTCGGCCTGCTCGTGGACGACCTGGATTTCCTCGTCCAGTTCCTCACCGGGTTCGACGGACTCGCCGGTCTCGTCGCCGTCCTCGTCGTGGCGGCCGTTCGCAGCGGCCATCGCCTTGAACATGGGGTGTTCGCCCGGTACGTGCGGCGGCACCTTCGCCACCGCCGGCTCGTCGGCTTTGCCCTTCTTGGAGCGCCGGTTGCGCCTGCCGCCGGAGGACTCGGACTTGCGCCCGGGCGCGGCGGAGTCGACCGGATCGGCGTGCAGCATGATGCCGCGACCGGCGCAGTGCGGGCACGAGCTGGAGAACGCTTCGATCAGGCCGGTCCCCAGCCGTTTGCGGGTCAGCTGGACCAGTCCCAGCGACGTCACCTCGGAGACCTGGTGGCGGGTCCGGTCGCGGCCCAGTGCCTCGGTCAGCCTGCGCAACACCAGGTCCCGGTTGGATTCCAGCACCATGTCGATGAAGTCGATGACCACGATGCCGCCGATATCGCGCAGCCGCAGTTGGCGCACGGTTTCCTCGGCGGCTTCCAGGTTGTTCTTGGTGACGGTCTGCTCGAGATTGCCGCCCGAACCGGTGAATTTTCCGGTGTTGACGTCGACGACCGTCATCGCCTCGGTCCGGTCGATGACCAGGGTTCCGCCCGAGGGCAGCCACACCTTGCGGTCCATCGCCTTGGCCAGTTGCTCGTCGATGCGGTGCACGGCGAACACGTCGGGTCCCGGCTGTCCGTCCGGCCCGACCGGCGGCGCGTACTGGGTCAGCTTCGCGACCAGTTCGGGGGCCACCGCGTTGACGTATTCGGTGATGGTGGCCCACGCGTCGTCCCCGGAGATGATCAACCCGGAGAAGTCCTCGTTGAACAGGTCGCGGATGACCTTGACCAGCACATCCGGTTCCTCGTAGAGCGCGACGGCGGCGCCGGCGGCTTTGGCGGTGGTCTCGGCGGCGGTGGCCTCGATCTGCTGCCAATGCTCCTGCAGCCGGGTCACGTCGGCGCGGATGTCTTCTTCTTTGACCCCTTCGGACGCGGTGCGGATGATCACCCCGGCATCCGACGGAACGACCTCGCGCAGGATCTCCTTGAGCCGTTGGCGTTCGGTGTCCGGCAGCTTGCGGCTGATCCCGGTCGAGGACGCGCCCGGCACGTAGACCAGGTAGCGGCCGGCCAGCGACACCTGAGTGGTCAGCCGGGCACCCTTGTGCCCGATCGGATCCTTGCTGACCTGCACGACGACGTAGTCGCCGGGTTTGAGTGCCTGCTCGATCTTGCGGTTGGCACCGCCCAGTCCGGCGGCCTCCCAGTTCACTTCACCGGCGTAGAGCACGCCGTTGCGGCCGCGGCCGATGTCGACGAACGCCGCCTCCATCGACGGCAGCACGTTCTGCACGATGCCCAGGTAGATATTGCCGACCAGTGACGTCGACGCCGCCGACGTCACGAAATGCTCGACGACGACCCCGTCTTCCAGGACCGCGATCTGGGTGTAGCGGGCGCCCTGATGCGGCGGCTCGGTGCGCACCTTGTCGCGCACCACCATCACCCGCTCGACCGCTTCCCGGCGGGCCAGGAACTCGGCCTCGCTCAGGATCGGGGGGCGGCGCCGGCCGGCGTCGCGCCCGTCGCGGCGTCGCTGGCGTTTGGCCTCCAGCCGGGTCGACCCGGTGATCCCTTGGATCTCGTCGTTGTCGGAGTCCTTGTCGCCCTTGCCGGCGCGTGGCGCGCGCTCATGCACCACCGTGTTCGGCGGATCGTCGGCCGAGGGCGCGTCGTCGTCACCGGAGCCGGTCTTGCGGCGACGGCGACGGCGACGGCGACGGCTGGCGCCGGTACCGGCCTCCTCGTCGCCGACGTCCTCACCGGAATCCTCACCACCGTCGGCGGTGTCGTCGGTGTCGTCGGAATCCGCGGTGTCGCCGTCGCCGGCGTCCTCGGATCCGGCCTGGTCACCGCGGCCGCGGCCGCGGCCCCGACGGCCCCGGCGGCGGCGCTTGTTGGCCGGGCGGCCCTCACCGTCGTCGGTGTCGTCGGTGTCGTCGGACTCCTCGGCGTCGTCGTCATCGTCGTCACCGTCATCAGCAACGTCGACCGCTACGCGCTGCACCGGTTGGGGTGCGACGAACAACGGCATGTACTCGGCGTGGGTCACCGCGGTCTCCAGCATCAGCCGGGATTCGGGCTCGCCGGTCTCGACCGCGGCGGGTTCCTCCGCGCTGGGGACCGCGAGCAGATCACGGACCCGGACCGCATCGACGCGGTCCACGCTGGAGTGCGCGCTGCGAACCCGGCCATCCAGCTCGGCGAGTGCATCGAGCACCCGTCGACTGGTCGTCCCGAGCACTCGCGCCAGCGAGTGGACTCGCAGCCGCTCCGGCAGGTCCTCCTGCGGTGCGGGCGCTACTGATACGTCGTCAATATGGGCATCGTCGGCCACGTAAGTCTCCTCAAGCCCCCGGGCGCGTCGGTTGACGCGGCCACGCGAGGGCTTCCGCTATGTACCCGAGAGGTTTCTCCCGGGCTTGTGGTGGTCTCGCCCCGAGCGGCTCGGGTGGAACGCACTCGGTGCCTGGCTGAATGATGGCTGGACGGTCGGCGCCGCATCGCTAACGGTGGTCGCGCTCGTCGAAGTCTTCATCCGGATGTCCGACACCGATCCGGTGACGTTCATCCTCGGCCAGTATCCCACACCACCGGGCGGATCCGGACCAGGTGCGGCAACCAGTGGTCACCAGCCGCCCACCATCACTCCCGCGAGCAGCCGCAAATGTGCCCTATTCAGCACGAAATCGGGCACTTTTGCGTCTGCTCGGCAGAGGACTTACAGCGCCGGGAACCAGAGGCCGATCTCGCGCTGCGCCGACTCGGGCGAATCGGAGCCGTGAACCAGGTTGAACTGGGTTTCCAGCCCGAAATCGCCGCGGATCGTCCCAGGTGTGGCCTTCTCCACCGGGTCGGTTCCGCCGGCGATCTGACGAAACGCCGCGATCGCCCGCGGACCTTCGATGACCGCGGCCACCACCGGACCCGACGTGATGAACTCCAGCAGCGAGCCGAAGAACGGCTTGCCGTCGTGCTCGGCGTAGTGGCTGCGGGCCAGCTCGTCGCTGACCACGCGCAGTTCCAGCGCCGCGATGCTCAGGCCCTTGCTTTCGATGCGGCGCAGGATCTCGCCCACCAGTCGCCGCTCTACGCCGTCGGGCTTGACCAATACCAGGGTCCGCTCGGTCATCAGGCGCCACTCCTTCTCATCGTTCGGCTGGGGCCTTCGCCCGCGACAGCGTACCGATCAATCCGGCGGCGGCTGCTGGCCAGGTAACAGTCCGCGCTGCTGGCGGCGCAGCACCTCGGCCCGGAAGTAGGCGATCAGCGCCCACACCAACGCGAACAGCACCCCGACCGCGCCCACCCCGGGATAGACGAGGAAGCCGCCGATCAGCACCAGTTGCACGGCCAGGTTCGCCCAGATCGCCCAGCTGCGGCCCTGCACCCCGACCAGCACCAACAGCACCGCTGTCACGCCGAGCAGGTACGCCAGCGAGCCGGACGTCAGGCCACCGCCGACCGCCCCGACCACCGGCAGCGCCAGCAGCACGACGATCGCCTCCAGGATCAAGGTGCCGGCCATCACGCCGCGAAAACTGCGCCACGGGTCCGGCGCCGAGGCGGGGGTGCTCACTGCGGATCACGCCCGAACAGGCTGCGCGCGGCGCCGGCGGTGACGACCGAGCCGGTGATGACGATCCCGGTCCCGGAGATCTGCCCGTCGGCCGCCTCGTCTTCCACCAGCGCCGTCGCCGCCTCGATGGCGTCGGCCAGGGTGTCGGCGGTGCTGACCCGGTCGGGGCCGAACCGCTGCTCGGCGGCCAGCGCCAGCTCCTGGACGTCCAAGGCCCGCGGCGACCCGTTGTGGGTGAGGATGACCTGGTCGAAGGCGGGCTCCAGGGCGGCGAGGATGCCGTCGACGTCTTTGTCGGCCATCACGCTGAGCACGCCGACCAGATAGCGGAAGTCGAATTCGTCGGCCAGCGCTTGCGCCAGGGCGGCGGCACCGGCCGGGTTGTGGGCGGCGTCGACAAACACCGTCGGGGCGCTGCGTACCCGCTCCAGCCGGCCCGGGCTGGCCACCGCGGCGAACCCGGCGCGGACGGCGTCGATGTCGAGCTGGCGGTCGGGCCCGGCCCCGAAGAAGGCCTCCACCGCCGCCAACGCCACCGCCGCATTGTGCGCCTGGTGTTCGCCGTGCAGCGGCAGGAAGACGTCGGTGTACACCCCGCCCAGGCCCTGCAGGGTCAGCAGTTGTCCGCCGACGGCGACCGAGCGGTCCAGCACCGCGAACTCCGAGCCCTCCCGGGCCACCGCGGCGTCGGCGCGCACCGCCTGCTCGAGCAGCACCTCCTTCACCTCCGGCGGCTGCTGGGCGATCACCGCGACGGTGTCCACGTCGCTGTGCGACCGGTGGATGATGCCGGCTTTCTCCCCCGCGATCGCGGCGAGGCTGTCGCCCAGGTAGTCGACGTGGTCGATGCCGATCGGGGTGATCACCGCGACCGGTGCGTTGACGACGTTGGTGGCGTCCCAGCGTCCGCCCAGCCCGACCTCGACGACGGCGATGTCGACGGGGGCGTCGGCGAAGGCGGCGAACGCCATCGCGGTGAGCACTTCGAACTTGCTCATCGCCGGGCCGCCGTCGGCCTGCGACTGCGTGTCCACCATCTGCACGAAGGGCTCGATCTCGGTGTAGGCCGCCACATACTGCGCCGGCGAGATCGGTTTGCCGTCAAGGGAAATGCGTTCCACCGCGGACTGCAGATGCGGGCTGGTGGTGCGCCCGGCGCGGCGGTGCAGCGCGGTCAGCAGCGCGTCGACCATCCGCGCCACCGAGGTTTTGCCGTTGGTGCCGGCGATGTGGATCGACGGGTAGCTGCGCTGCGGTGAGCCGAGCAGATCCATCAACGCACTGATCCGGGTCAGGCTGGGCTCGATCTTGGTTTCCGGCCAGCGCTGGTCCAGCAGGTGCTCGACCTGCAGCAGCGAGGCGATCTCATCCGGGGTCGGGTCGGTCACACGCACCTCATGCCAGATCCGCGAGCCGCGCGGTGATTCGCTCGGTTTCCTCGCGGGCCAGTTGTTGGCGGTCACGGATCTTGTCGACGACGTCGGCGGGCGCCTTGGACACGAATGCGTCGTTGCCGAGTTTGGCCGACGTGGTGGCCAACTCCTTCTGCGCGGCCGCCAAATCCTTTTCCAGCCTCCGCCGTTCGGCCGCGACGTCGACGGTGCCGGAGGTGTCGAGTTCGACGACGACGGTGCCTCCGGAGAGGCGCACCTCCACCGACGCCGACGCGCGGAACTCCGCTCCCGCGTCGGTGAGCCAGGCCTGGGAGGTCACTGCCGGTATCTGGCTGTCCAGGTCGGCCTCGGTGATCCCGCCCAACCGGGCGGGCACCTTCTGCCGGTCGCGCAGGCCCTGATCGCTGCGGAACCGGCGCACCTCGGTGACCAGCTTCTGCATGTCGGTGATGCGCTGGGCGGCACGCTGATCCAGCGTGATCCCGGACGGCGCCGGCCATTCGGCGATCACCACCGACTCCCGCCCGGTCAGCGCCTGCCAGAGCGTGTCGGTGACGAACGGGATCACCGGATGCAGCAACCGCAGCAGCGAGTCGAGCACCGCTGCCAGCACCGCCGTGGTGTTGGCCGGCTCGGCTTGCTGGCTAAGTTGCGCCTTGGCCAGCTCCACATACCAGTCGCAGAACTCGTCCCAGGTGAAGTGGTACAGCGCCTCGCAGGCCCGGTTGAACTCGTAGCCGTCCAGTGCGGAATCCACCTCGGCGCGAACTTGTTCCAGCCGCCCCAGGATCCAGCGGTCCGCGTCGGTCAGGTCGGCCTGGTCCGGCAACGGGGCCAGCGCCGCGCCGTTCAGCAGCGCGAACCGGGTCGCGTTGAACAGCTTGGTGACAAAGTTGCGCGACGCCCGGGCATGATCCTCGCCGATGCTCAGGTCACCGCCGGGGCTGGCACCGCGGGCCAGGGTGTAGCGCAGCGCGTCGGCGCCGAACATCTCCACCCAGTCCAACGGGTCGATGCCGTTGCCGCGGGACTTGCTCATCTTGCGGCCGAACTCATCACGGATGAGCCCGTGCAGGAACACGTCGGTGAACGGCACCTGCGGCCCGCGCGAACCACCCATGGTGATCGCGTCGTCGTCGCCGACGAAGGTTCCGAACATCATCATCCGGGCCACCCAGAAGAACAGGATGTCGTAGCCGGTGACCAAAACACTGGTGGGATAGAACTTTTCCAGCTCCGGCGTGCGCTCGGGCCAGCCCATGGTGGAAAACGGCCACAGCGCCGAGGAGAACCAGGTGTCCAGCACGTCGGGATCCTGCTCATAACCGGCGGGCGGGGTTTCGTCGGGCCCGACGCACACCTTCTCACCGCCCGGGCCGTGCCAGATCGGGATGCGGTGCCCCCACCACAGCTGCCGGGAGATGCACCAGTCGTGCATATCGTCGACCCAGCTGAACCAGCGCGGTTCCAGGCTTTTCGGGTGGATGACGGTGTCGCCGCCGCGCACCGCATCACCGGCGGCCTTGGCGAGCGACTCGACGTTGACCCACCACTGCATCGACAGCCGCGGCTCGATGACCTCACCGCTGCGCTCGGAATGCCCGACGCTGTGCACATAGGGCCGCTTCTCGGCGACGATGCGTCCCTGCGCGGCCAGTGCCTCACGCACCGCGACGCGGGCCTCGAAGCGGTCCATGCCGTCGAACTGTGTTCCGGTGTCGGCGATCCGGGCTTTGGTGTCCAGGATCGTCGGCATCGGCAGGCTGTGCCGCAACCCGATCTCGAAGTCGTTGGGATCGTGGGCGGGGGTGACTTTGACTGCGCCGGTGCCGAATTCGGGGTCGACGTGCCCGTCGGCGACGACCGGAATCTGGCGGTCCAGGAAGGGGTGCGGCAGCGTGGTACCGACCAGGTGGCGGTAGCGCTCGTCGTCGGGGTGCACCGCGATCGCGGTGTCGCCCAGCATCGTCTCGAGTCGAGTGGTGGCCACGACGATGTGGGGCTGTGCGTCCTGCAAAGAGCCGTACCGGAACGACACCAGTTCGCCGTCGATGTCGTCGTATTTGACCTCGAGGTCGCTGACCGCGGTTTCCAGCACCGGCGACCAGTTGACCAGCCGCTCGGCCTGATAGATCAGCCCGGCGTCGTAGAGGCGCTTGAAGATGGTCCGCACCGCCCGCGACAGGCCCTCATCCATGGTGAATCGGTCACGGCTCCAGTCCACACCGTCGCCGAGCCGGCGCATCTGGGCGCCGATGGTGCCGCCGGATTCACGTTTCCAGTCCCACACCTTGTCGATGAACAGTTCGCGGCCGAAGTCTTCCTTGGTCTTGCCGTCGACGGCGAGCTGGCGTTCCACCACGCTCTGGGTGGCGATCCCGGCATGGTCCATCCCCGGCAGCCACAGCACCTCGTAGCCCTGCATCCGCTTGCGCCGGGTCAACGCGTCCATCAGGGTGTGGTCCAGCGCATGGCCCATGTGCAGGCTGCCGGTCACGTTGGGCGGGGGCAGCACGATCGAATAGCCCGGCTTGGTGCTGGCCGGGTCGGCGGTGAAGTAGCCGGCGTCCACCCAGCGCTGGTAGATGGCGCTCTCGGCACCCGGGTCCCACGACTTGGGCAGGGCGTCGGGCGTAGCGGGGCTCGGGTCGGCGGTCACCGCACAATTCTAGGAACGACGCGCGAGCAGACATAAATGTGCCCCGAAAACCCTCGTTGAGGGCACATTTATGTCTGCTCGGCGGGAGGGCGCTACTTCTTGCCGCCCAGCAGGCCGCCGAGGATGTCACCGATCGCGCCGCCGGCCTTGCCGCCGAGCACGTTGCCCAGGATGCTGCCCATCGACGAGTTGCCACCGCCGCCGCCTTTGGCCGCACCGCCCAGGATGCTGCCCAGCACGTCACCCAGCACGCCCCCGGAGGCCTGCTGCTGCGCGGGCGCGTTGCCCTGGCTCATCTGCTTGCCGATGTAGGCCAACACGATCGGAGCCAACAGCGGCAGCAGCTGCTTGAGCAGGTCACTGTTGCCGGCGCCGCCGCCGGCCAGCGCGGCGGCGACTTCGGAGGTGTCGCTGCCGCCGAAGATCTTCGCGATCGCCTTCTGCCCGTCGGCCTCGTCGACCTGATCCATGCTGACACCGGTGTCCAGCAGGCCGCTGGCGGCGTGCGTGTTGGCCGCCGACTCGATCTTCGACGCGTGGTCGGGGTCCTCCGCATTCTGCTGCAGCCCGCCGACCAGCACCGGGATCAGCGTCTGGATGGCGTTGTTCACGTCCTCCTCGCTGGCACCGACCTTGCTGGCGAGGTCTTGAACGGGAATCTGGGCGAGGAGGTCGTCGAGACCGGACATAAAGTGTTCACCTTCGTCGCTGGAATGCCGCTGGGAGTGTTGTCTGTCGCACCGCCGACAGTAGTCCACCCGATGCCGAGGGTCAGCGCTTCGGCAGCCGCGCGTTAGGCCAGCCGCTCGGTGCTCAGCGACACCCCGGCCGCGGGCAATCGGGTCAGCAGCGCGTCACCCATGGCCGCCGCCGGGGTCAGCACGCCGCGCAGATCAGACAGCTTGTCCCGGTCCAGCGCCAGCGCCAACCCGCTCTCGCCCAGCAGCACCGCGGTGGCCTTGTAGCCGGGGTCCCCGTCCTGGGCCATCCGGGCCACATAGCGGGCCCCGCTGTCGGTGGTGGCGTACGTCTCGATGCGGTAGTAGCCGCGGTCCCGGGCGGCTTCGCTGGGCCCGGTGCCGGGTTTGGGCAGCAACCGCTCCACCAACCGGCGCGGCAGCAGCCGGAAGTAGCGGCTGCCCACAGCGAACGCCGCGTTGCCCACACCGCTTCCCACCGCCGCGGCCAGCGGCGCCGCCACCGAGGAGCCCACACTCAGGTGCTCCGAATACCGGAAGCGACGCCCGTAGGACCAGTCCAGCAAGGTGTTGCTGCGTCGCACGATGCGGGTGTTGACCGGCGCCATCAGAAATCCGGCCGTCCACAGGCCATCCAACTCCGGCGCGATGTTGCGGCCGCGGCGCCACGGCAGGTCGGGCTGGCGACCCAGGTCGGGTTCGGCCGCGCGGTCGCCGCTCAGGGTGTAGGGGTCCAGCAACTGGCGACGCGTGTCGGGGTCGCGGGACGCGGCGTCCATGACTTCGATCCCCGAGGCAATGGTGCCGCCGGACAGCCCGGCGGAGAAGTCGCGCAGCACATAGTCGGTGTCGCACAGGGCGCCGGTGCCGTCCTGGCCGGCCCGGCGATACAGGGCGAACACCGTCAGATCCGACGGGATGGAATCGAAACCGCAGGCGTGCACGATGCGGGCGCCGGTGTCGGCGGCTTGCTTGTGGAACTGGTCGATGCTGTCGCGGACGAACGGCGGCTCACCGGTCAGATCGGCGTAGTCGGTGCCGGCCGCGGCGCACGCCGCGACCAACGGCAGCCCGTAACGGGAGTAGGGCCCGACGGTGGTGACGACGACCTGGGTGCGGGCGGCCATCGCATCCAGGGTGGACGGCTGCCCGGCATCGGCGATCAGGATCGGCCATTCCCGCGCGGACTCCTCCAGCGTGTCGCGGACCGCGGTGAGGCGGTCCGCAGATCTACCGGCCAGCGCAATGCGGGCAGCGCCGCCGGCGATGGACAGGTACTGGGCGGTCAGCTTGCCGACGAAGCTGGTCGCGCCGTAGAGGACGATGTCGAATTCGCGGGTCGTCATCACGCCGACGCTACTCGCGCACGGTTGGGTGCTGAACGCCAACGACGCCGGGCAATTGCCCGGCGTCGTCGAGGTTCGTCCGTTCTCAGCCGCGACGGCCGCAGACCGGCCAGGCACGGATGCCCTGGCTGTGCAGCACGTTCTCGGCCACCCGGATCTGCTCTTCACGGCTGGCCTGGTGCGGCAGACCGCTGCCGCCGTTGGCACGCCAGGTGCCGGCGTTGAACTGCAGGCCGCCGTAGTAGCCGTTACCGGTGTTGATGGACCAGTTACCGCCGGACTCACATGCGGCGATGGCGTCCCAGTTCACGCTGTCCGCGTGCGCGGTAGCGGTGGACAGGGCGACCGGCGCCAGCACGAGGCTTCCGGTGATCGCCGCCTTGGTGAGGGTCTTGCGGAGGTTCGTCAACGTGGTTCCTTTCGCGGGGCGGGCGCCGAAGTGAGCCCACGACGGTGGGCGGGTTGCCCGGGTCGGGCGGGGGCTCGGGGCGTGCCGTCTCGGTCAGGCACGACAGCGGGGGCAGATCTGCGCCGACGGGCTTTCGCCCGGTGGCCGCGGAGGCCGGTTGGCCTGCCGCACCCCCGCTCACACGCGGGTCCGTGGATTCAATTTGTTTGCCCACTTGCGAGGCGAAAGCGAACTTAGAAGATC
Source organism: Mycobacterium sp. NGS50 (assembly GCF_059812545.1). NCBI lineage: Bacteria > Bacillati > Actinomycetota > Actinomycetes > Mycobacteriales > Mycobacteriaceae > Mycobacterium > Mycobacterium sp. NGS50. Next base: position 6,215 of record NZ_JCALCW010000058.1, on the reverse strand, counting down.
GGAATACGATTCGTCATCTCGCGCGACACGCATATATCGGTTTGATTACGAGGCGATCACATACCGACCATTGATTGATTTCCGCAGGTCAACGAGGAATTTTTCGCTCAGGTAAATCTAGGTGCATACTCAGTTCGCAGTGAGGCACATCACCCAGATATTGTTAGCTGCACCACATGCCAGCGCCGCTGAACGGTCCCTTTGAACCGTGCGCGCACCCTGCCCGGTCACCGGAAACGCCACCGATTTGCTGAACCCGGCCGTCGTCGAGGCGACGATCACCAGGACGCTGCTTATCTGCTGTCGTTCAGCACATTACGACTGACCCACCCGCATCGCGCGAGTGGTTGCCGAAGTGCCGCCGCGCTGCTCGCCGAAACCGGACGCGAACCCGCCGGCAAGCTCACAATCGCCGAATTCCCGTTCCTACCAACCCCGTTGCTAAAAACGACCTCGACAGCGCGGTCGGCTGCGCCGGCACCGAGCCACCCAGCCGCAGCCTGAGTCGGTCACGCACGGATTAAGAAACAATCCCCCAACGATTACGCCAACGGCAACGAATACATGTGCAGACCCCTTCATGGGCGCGGAATCCGGCGTTCGCACAATTTGCTCCATTTACCCAGTAGCACGGGATGTCACATCAGTCCCAGTAGTATCGCCAGCGGGATCAGCGCCATATTCGCGGCGTACGGATCACCGATCGCCTCAATCCAATTTCCTGCCTCGAGTTCGTTGAGGAACAAACTGACGTCGTAGGCCGGCAGGGTGACGGTCAGCGCGGTGATGGTGTCGAGTATCGGCAGCAGGTGCGAATAGCTGTCCGACAGCGACGTGCTGAGATCGTTCATGAACGACAGGAACGACCCGTCGGACGGTGGCGTCGGCTCCGAGCCGCCACCCATCAGGGCGGCCAGCAACTCCTCCAGGGAGTCCGGATGCGGTGTGTCGATGAGGCCCGCCCCGTAGGCCGCCGCTTCCAAGGTCGCCAGCGACGGGTTATCCAGCAGCGGAGTGATCTGGTAGGTAGCCGGATCGAGCAGGTCCTGCCATGCCTGTCCGATCCCTTGCTGCGCGCCGTGAACCAGCGCGCTACCCACCTCGGCCCAGTTGAGGGCGGTCGGAAACAGCTCAAACGGGGTTTGCACGTTCGCCGGCCCCGAGGCCCAGCCGTCGGTGATGCTGCCGTAGCCCAGGTTCACCAGAATGCGCATGTCGGGTTCGAGCAGGTCATACAGCGGCTGCCCGAGCACCGGGATCAGCCTCAGCGGTTCCAGCAGGGGCAGGCCGTCCGAGGGAATCATGAAGTACTGGGTGAGGGTGTCGTCCGCGGTCGTCTCCAACGGGACGGCGTTGGCGATCTGTTCAGCGGTCAAACCCAGATAGGCGAAATGCTGGTAGATCATGCCGGCGTAGGCGTTCAGATCGGCCAGCAGGTTGATCGGGTACTTGGGGAAGTCGGCGAAGCCGTCGTATTCCAGCGTGTACACGTCGGTGTGGAACAGATCCGGCGTCGGGTTGCCGAACTCGATACCCAGGCTGGGAATCGACGGGTGCGTCCCGATCGGCACGTCGAAGCGTTCCAACAGCCCCCCGTTGGGGTTGGCGGTGTTGCCGATCAGCACGAAATGAACATCGTCGGGCGAGACACCGTCGGCGTGGAGTTGTTGCATGGTCATCGCGGAGAAGGCGGCGCTCTGCGAGTACCCGAAAACCACCACCGGATTCTGTGCGTCCACCCCGCCACCGGCGATCTGATGCTCGATGGCCGACGTCAGGATCTGCGCTCCCTGCGCCTCTGAGATGTCGGCGGGCAGCGTCTTGACGCCGGTGGTCGGATAGAACCCCTCCGGGGTGTACAGGATCTGCGGAGTACCGGTGAAGCCGTGCGGCTCCAGGAAAAGTGAGTCGACGGTATCGGCATACCTCGGTGCGGGATTGGGGTAGCCGCTGCCGCCCATGATGAGCGCAACACCGTCACCGAGCGACGGGTCGGTGGTGTCCATACCGGCCAGCCGCACCGCAGGCGACGGGTCGGCGATGTCGGGCGGACACAGCGGGAGGACGGTGATCAGACAGGCTCCCGCGATGACGCCCACGACGCTGCCCGTAGGGCATTGGCGCGCCCGCCGCATAGCCGGCTCCCTTCGAGTTCACCCCCTAGGACCCCGACCTCGGAATGTACTCGGCGCCGCTACCGATCGCGCTGAATCGCGCTCAACTCTGCGGGTGTGTTGATGTTGGCCAACATCGCTGGGTCCGCCACCTCGATCCGTCGGGCGGTGACCGCACCGACCAGGGCGCGCATACTGTGCTCCCCCGCGGTCACCAACGTGTCGATCCTCCCGACCAGCGCGGTCCGGTAGATGGCGGCCAGGTAGTGGTCGCGGCCCCCATCCTCCTCGTGCGGCAGCACCGCCTCGGCAGCTGACCCCGCGGAGGCGTCGAGCAGAGCATCGATCAATCCAACCGCCAGCAGCGGCATGTCTACCGCGCACACGAACGCCCGGTCCCGCCCGGCGGCCGCGGCGGCACGCAATCCCTGGCCGGTCGCGGCCAGCGGACCGGCGCCGGGCATCTCGTCGCGCAGAATCCGGACGGGCAGGTCCGGCAGCACCTGTTCGGGCGCGGCGATCACGAATACCGGTGCGCAGCGCCGGGCCACCACGTCCACGACGTGTTCGACCAGGCTCCGGTCACCGAATAGGCCGGGTACCGTCAGCGTCGCCTTGTCGCGGCCCATCCGCCGCGACGCCCCGCCCGCCAGCACAATCCCTGCCAGCGGAAGCGGGGCCGGAGGGCTCACCTCAGTCGACGGTCCAGGTGTCGCGGCCACGCAGCAGCGACTGCAAGGCCGCCGTGTCGTGCGGCGTCGACTCCCGCGCCGCGGCGACCTGGGCGCGGGCGGCGTCGTCGTAGGTCGGCCGGGTCACCTGACGGAAGATGCCCATCACAGCGTGGTCCAAGTTCTGGTCGGACAGCCGCGACAGTGCGAAGGCGTAGCCGGGGTCGGCGGAGTGGGCGTCGTGCACCACGATCTCGCTGGCGTCGACGTCGGCGGTCTTGGCCACGTCGAGTCCGAAACCGGAATGCACCACACAGAATTCGCCGTTCGCGCCGAATGTGATCGGCTCGCCGTGACGGACGTTGATCACCCGCTCCTCGGCGCCTTCTTTGCGCAGCGCGTCAAACGACCCGTCGTTGAAGATCGGGCAGTCCTGCAGAATCTCGACCAGCGCGGCGCCGCGGTGCTCAGCCGCGGCGCGCAGCACCTCGGTCAGCCCGTTGCGGTCGGAGTCCAGGGCGCGGCCCACGAAGGTCGCCTCGGCGCCCAGCGCCAGCGACACCGGGTTGAACGGGTGGTCCAGCGAGCCCATCGGCGTCGACTTGGTGATCTTGCCTTCCTCGGAGGTCGGCGAGTACTGCCCCTTGGTCAACCCGTAGATCCGGTTGTTGAACAGCAGGATCGTGACGTTGACGTTGCGGCGCAGCGCGTGGATCAGGTGGTTGCCACCGATCGACAGGGCGTCGCCGTCTCCGGTGACCACCCACACCGACAGATCGGGGCGTGCCACCGCCAGACCGGTCGCGATGGTGGGGGCACGACCGTGGATGGAGTGCACACCATAGGTTTCCAGGTAGTACGGGAACCGGCTTGAGCAGCCGATGCCGCTGACGAACACGATGTTCTCGCGCCGCAGCCCCAACTCGGGCAGGAAGTTCCGGATGGTGTTGAGGATGACGTAGTCACCGCATCCGGGGCACCAGCGCACCTCCTGGTCGCTGGTGAAGTCCTTGGCCTTCTGCGGCTGGTCGGTGGTGGGGACCAGACTCATCTTGGACGGTCCCGGAACCAGTCCGAGGTCCTCGCCGATCCGGTGGCCGATCACGTCAGTCATCTGCGCCGCTCCTCCTGTCGCTTCGTCGCCCGCGTCATTCCTGCGCTCCCGCAGCGCTGCCCACGGTCACCGCGGACAACCGAGCGACCATCATCTTGTCTTCTTCGATGTCGGCCAGGGTCCCGCGGGTGCCGCTGGAAGCGGCCCGGATCACCCGGCCGATCTCGTCGGCCAGGAAGGAGACACCCTGAACCTTGGTCACCGACTGGATGTCGACCAGGTACTTGCCGCGCAGCAGCATCGCCAACTGGCCCAGGTTCATCTCCGGCGCGACCACCTTCGGGTACCGCCGCAGCACCTCACCCAAGTTCTTCGGGAAGGGGTTGAGGTGGCGCAGGTGGGCGTGGGCAACCTTGGTTCCCCGGCGCCGGGCGCGCCGGCAGGCTTCACCGATCGGGCCGTAGGTGCTGCCCCATCCGATCAACAGCAGCTCGGCGTCACCGGTCGGGTCGTCGACCTCGAGGTCGGGCACGCTGATCCCGTCGATCTTGGCCTGGCGCAGCCGCACCATCAGGTCGTGGTTGGCCGGGTCGTAGGAGATGTTGCCGGAGCCGTTTTCGGCCTCCAGCCCGCCGATGCGGTGTTCCAGGCCGGGTGTGCCCGGGATGGCGAACTGGCGGGCCAGGGTCTCCGGGTCGCGCGCGTAGGGCTGGAACGGCTCGTCGGGCTTGGCGAACGTGTGCTTGATCGGTTCGAAGCCGGCAATGTCGGGAATCCGCCACGGCTCCGAACCGTTGGCGATGGCGCCGTCGGACAACAGCACCACCGGGGTGTGATACGAGATCGCGATCCGCACCGCCTCGATGACGGTTTCAAAGCAGTCCGACGGCGACTGCGGCGCCAGCACCGCGACCGGGGACTCACCGTTGCGCCCGTAGAGCGCCTGCAGCAGGTCGGCCTGCTCGGTCTTGGTGGGCAGCCCGGTGGACGGCCCGCCGCGCTGCACGTTGACGACCAACAGCGGCAGCTCGGTCATCACGCCCAGACCGAGGGCCTCGGATTTCAGCGACAAGCCCGGTCCTGAGGTGCTGGTCACACCCAGCGCGCCGCCGTAGGAGGCGCCCAACGCGGCGCCGATACCGGCGATCTCGTCCTCGGCCTGCAGGGTGAGCACGTTGAAATTCTTGTGCTTGGACAGCTCGTGCAGGATGTCCGAGGCCGGGGTGATCGGGTAGCTGCCCAGCACCACCGGGATGTCGGCCAGCTGGCCGGCCGCGACGATGCCGTAGGCCAGGGCGGTGTTGCCGGAAATCTGCCGGTATTCACCGGCCGGCAGCTTCGCCGGCGACACCTGGTAGGTGGTGGCGAACGCCTCGGTGGTCTCGCCGTAGTTCCAGCCGGCCTTGAGGGCCAGCACGTTGGCTTCGGCGATGTCGGGCTTGCGGGCGAACTTCTCCCGGATGAACCGCTCGCTGGTCTCGATCGGCCGGCCGTACATCCACGACAACAGCCCCAACGCGAACATGTTCTTGGCGCGCTGACCGTCCTTCTTGGACGCGCCGATGGCCTCCACGGCGCCCAGCGTCAGCGTGGTCATCGCGACCGCCTGGACCACGTACTCGGACAGCTCGTCGTTTTCCAGCGGGTTGGCCTCGTAACCGACCTTGGCCAGGTTGCGCTTGGTGAACTCGTCGGAGTTGGCGATCACCAGCCCACCGCGCGGCAGGTCACCGATGTTGGCTTTCAGCGCCGCCGGGTTCATCGCGACCAGCACGTCGGGCCGGTCACCGGCGGTCAGGATGTCGTAGTCGGCGATCTGGATCTGGAAGGACGAGACCCCGGGCAACGTGCCCTGAGGTGCCCGGATTTCGGCCGGATAGTTCGGCTGGGTCGCGAGGTCGTTGCCGAAAAGGGCGGCCTCGGAGGTGAACCGATCGCCGGTGAGCTGCATACCGTCACCGGAGTCGCCCGCGAAGCGGATGACGACCTGTTCGAGCTTCTGCCGCTCCGGTGCTGCCCCGGAGCCGTCGCCGTTGGGACCCACGCCCCCGCCTTCCGTCACTCTGGTGACGGGCACTGCGCGTCGCCGCGATCAGCGTGCAACGTTGAAGTGGACCCGCCCGAAAGTTTGTATGTCACTGCCGGTACCGATTATTGCACTGTTCTTAGGGAGCCTTCGACGCCAGGGGCCTCGCGCACGCCGCCCAGCCGACGCCAAACACGGAGGTCACCGAGCTGCCACCGACACCTACGCGGGATGACTGTGGTTTTCGTCACTTTTGCCGGCAGGCCAACTCTAAGAACGCGAACTACGCGTCAGTAACATTTGCTCGCACGCCAACATCCACCGCGAGATTGCATCCAGGCACGACAAGT
>NZ_JCALCW010000057.1:0-20484 GCF_059812545.1 Mycobacterium sp. NGS50 | reverse complement strand
ACCCGACGGTAGCGTGACCCGAAAGAGGAGGACCGGTGACCGAGGTCGTGCTTGCCGAGGTGGATGGCGCAGTCGGGCTGGTCACGCTGAATCAGCCCGCCAAGCGCAACGCCTTCACCGCCGAGATGGGCCGTCGCCTCGGTGAATGCTTCCAGCGCTTCGATGACGACGACCGGGTCCGCGCGATCGTGCTGACCGGCACCCCTCCGGCGTTTTGCGCCGGAGCCGACATGACCGCCGGAGCCGATGCATTCGCCGCCCCGGACCAGGACGGTTTCAGCGCGTCACCGGTCAATCCGCCCGCGTTCGCGCTGCGCAAGCCGGTGATCGCGGCGGTCAACGGGCACGCGATCGGGATCGGGTTGACCATCGCGCTGCAGGCCGACATGCGGATCATGGCCGACGACGCGCAGTACGCGATCCCCCAGGTGCGCCGCGGGGTGCTTCCGGATGCGATGTCGCACTGGACGCTGCCTCGGATCATCGGCATGGCCCACGCCGCCGAGCTGCTGCTGACCGGCCGCACCTTCGACGGCGCCGAGGCGCTGCGGATCGGGCTGGCCAACCGGGTGCTCCCGGCACATGAGGTGCTGCCGACGGCGCTGGAGGTGGCCCGCGGCATCGCGGTCAACGTGGCCCCGATGTCGGCCGCACTGTCCAAACGATTGCTGTGGGACACCGCCCGCCACGGCTACACCCCGCAGCAGGTCGCCGATCTGGAGACCGCGCTGCATCTGAAGGTGATGGGCGGCGCCGACGCGGCCGAAGGGGTACGCGCGTTTCAACAGCGCCGCCCACCGCAGTGGTCGGCCCGCCTGTCCACCGACTGGCAGGACCTCCCCTGAGCGCTAGAGCGCGGCGTCGAGTCGCTGCAGGTAGTCGTCGATGTCGGCGATGGCGGATTCGGCCGCATGCACGGTGACCGTGACGGTGTCGCCGATGCCGTGCACACCGTGGGTCAGCCCCATCGCCGGCGACAGCCCCGGGAATCCGGCGCTGAAAAGCACCGGCGCATCGCCGAATCGCAGATCGGCCGCACCGCGAAATACGCTGGACACCACCGTGTTACCGGATACCTGCGTCGGTCGCACAGCCGGATCGAACTGGCTGACGCCCCAGCGCAGCAACGGTGCGGGCGTCACCGCGAACGCCTCGTCGGCCGCGCGGACCGCCGGATGCGCGGCCCGGCTCCGGCCGTCGGACAGGTCACTCGCGATCCGCTCGGCTCGCTGCGAACGCGGCAGTTCCGGATACAGTCCGGCGGAGACATTGCGGAAGTGGTTGTAGCCCAGCCGAACACCGGGCTTGGCCATCGGCACCTCGGCGGCGACATCCGCCACCCCGAGGTACCCCGAGAGTGCGGTGGACACTGCGCCCAGCGCAGCGACGGTGACGGTGGGCCCGGACAGCTCCGCACGACGTCGCACCAACGTCCGCACCACCCGGGCACCGGCGGGTCGGGTATTGGTGATCAGCGCCGGCCGCGATCCCACCGGCTCGGGCAGGCGTCCCGCCGCCGTGTCGCGGACCAGTCGGCGATGCGCCCGCGCGGACACCACGGCACGCCACGGCAGCACACCCCGCGACGGCCGGATCACGCCGGGCACCGGCATCCGCCGGCCGAGCAGCCAGGCCGCCAGGCCCGATGCCCAGGTGCCATCGCCCCACGCGTGCGCACCCTGCAGCACCACGACGGTGCCCGGCCCGCCGCCGGGAACATCACCCACCGGGTCGAAGACGTGTAACCGCCACGGGCTGCGGCGCGCGTCGACCTGATCGTCGGGCAGCCCGGCCAGCGCATCCAGGCAGCCGCGCCAGCTGTTGTCGGCCAGGGGGTGCCGCACAACAGCGTCCGGGCCGTCGCCGGGCACCCACATCGGATAGCTGAGCCCGCCTCGGTCGTCGAGCCGCATCATCAGATTCGGGCAGGCCCGGGCGCGCTCCAGCACCTCCTCGACCGCACGGTCGAAATCCGTTGGCACACCGGCGAAGACATAGACCACGAACTGATCGCTGGGAACCTTCGCCGACATCCAGTAGTACTGCGCATCCACCGCCGCCATCCGGTGTGCGGTCATCACCACCTCAGCCGGGGTTACCGATGAAGTTCAGGATCAACTCGGAGACCTCGTCGGGGGCTTCGAGCTGAAGAAAGTGCCCCGCGTGCTCGACGATGGCCACCTCGCTGCCGGCCGGCAATGTCTGGCCCACCGGGCGCGCCAGCCCCGGTGACATGCAGCCGTCGTCACGGCCGTGCAGATACAGGCTCGGCAGCCGCGGCAACTCCAGCCAACGGCGGTGCAAGTCGGTGTAGCGCTCAGGCGGCCGTGTGCTGCGCAGCGCCCGATACGGCCCCAGCGCGGCCTGCCACCCCTCCGGGGTTCCGATCGCCGCGTCGACGTGCCGCAGGTCCTCTTCCGCGTCGTAGCCGGGCGACCATCGCCGCCACAGCAACGGCAGTATCCAGGAGGTGGAACGCTCTGGCAGCCAGGGCAATTGGAAGTAGCTGATGTACCAGCTGCGGAGCAGTTGGGCCGGCAGGCGCCCGGCCAACCGAACCGTTTCGCCCGGCCCGCCCGGCTTGCGCAGCGCCGCCGGGGGCGGCACCGACATGATCACGGCCTTGGTGAACGGGCTGTCGGGCATCGCGGCCAGTCCGGTGGCGGTCAACGCTCCCCAGTCGTGGCCGATCACCACATCGTGCGCGGTGCCGCCGGCCGCCGCACGCACCCGCAGCGCGTCGTCCATCAGCGCGCCGAGGTGATAGCTGCCGTCGGCGGGGATCGCTGACGGCGCGTAGCCGCGCATGAACGGTGCAACCACCCGCCAGCCCGCGGCGACCAGGGCCGGCGCAACGCGCCGCCACCCATAGGGGGTGTCGGGAAATCCGTGCAGGCACAAGGCGATCGGGGCGTCGGCCGACCCCCAGGTCAATGCCTTCAGCTCGCCTTCTGGCGCCGACACGTCAACCCAGCGTGGCTCAGACACAAGCGCCGCCCTCCCGCCTGCTCCGATCTGCCTACCTGCTGCTGGATACTACCGTCGCGGGCGCACGCCACAATCGTTAGCGGCACAAAGTAACGTCACGGGGATGAACAGCACGCCCCAGACGGTCGAGTACCCCGGAGCCGGCGGAATCACCTTGGTCGCTGACGAGTGGAACGGCGGCACGGCAACCGACCGGCCCAGCATCATCATGTTGCACGGTGGGGGCCAGAACCGGTTTTCCTGGAAGAACACCGGCCAGGTTCTGGCGGACGCCGGCTATCACGTCATCGCCCTCGATACCCGCGGCCACGGTGACAGCGACTGGGCCCCGGAAGCCGACTACGCCATCGAAACGCTGTGCGACGACGTGCTGAGCGTGCTGGGCACTGTCGGCCGGCCGGTAGTGCTGATCGGGGCGAGCATGGGCGGGCTGACCAGCATCCTGGTGGCCGATCAGGCCGGGCCGCAGCAGGTGACGAAGCTGGTCCTGGTCGATGTGGTGCCCCGGTATGAGAAGAATGGCAGTGCCCGCATCCGCGACTTCATGTTCTCAGGCGTCGAGGGCTTCGACTCGCTGGAGCAGGCCGCCGACGCGGTCGCGGCCTACCTGCCGCACCGCAAGAAGCCCCGCAGCCCGGAAGGGCTGAAGAAGAACCTGCGGTTGCGCGACGGCCGCTGGTATTGGCATTGGGACCCGGCATTGATGACCAAACCCGGCGACGACCCCGGACTGCGCACCGACAGGATCGAGCAGGCCGCGATCGACCTGACCATCCCGATCCTGCTGATCCGCGGCAAGCTCTCCGATGTGGTCAGCACCGAGGGCGTGCAGGACTTCCTGGCCAAGGTGCCGCGCGCCGAGTTCGTCGAACTCTCCGGCGCCGGGCACACCGCCGCCGGCGACGACAACGACGCGTTCAGCGACGCCGTCGTGCAGTTCGTGCGCCGCTGACGGAAAGATGCTGCCCATGGCGATTGATTGGGCAGGACCCGCAATGATCGCGGTCTACGTCCTGGCGGGCATCGCCGCCGCCGAAGCGGTGGGGCTGGTGGTGTTGTGGGTGCAGCTTGCCCGCAGCCGCGAGGAGATCGCGGCACTGCAGCAACGCGCCGAACCGCGGAATTGGCTGCTGGCCGGCGGCCGCGAGGCCGTCAAAACCGTCTGGCAGACCGCCAACCTGGTCCGCAAGCAAGGAATCGGCGCCGCGGTGCGCAGTTCGATCGAAGACCTCGCCGACTGGGCTGCGGTCGAGCGCCCCGATCTGGCCCGCATCACACCGGACGGGCGGGTGGTGATCCTGTTCTCCGATATCGAGGGCTCCACCATGCTCAACGAGGAACTCGGCGACCGCGCCTGGGTTCGCCTGCTCGGCAGCCATGACGAACTGGTCGGCAGGCTGGTCAAGAAGCACGGCGGGTATGTGGTCAAAAGCCAGGGCGACGGCTTCATGATCGCCTTTGCGCAGGCCGAGCAGTCGGCGCGGTGCGCCATCGATATCCAGCGGGCGCTGCGCAGCCAGAATCGTCGGCGCACACACGCGATCCGGGTGCGCATCGGCATCCACATGGGCCGATCGGTGCGCCGCGGTGAGGACCTGTTCGGCCGCAACGTCGCGATGGCGGCGCGGGTCGCCGCCCAGGCCGACGGCGATCAGATCCTGGTCAGCGAGCCGGTGCGCGACGCCGTCGCCGCCTGCGACGGGATAGCGGTCGATGCCGGCCGCGACGTCGAACTCAAGGGCTTCGCCGGCAGCCATCGCCTCTACGAGGTCAAGGCCTAGCGGGCCTGACCGTTGGAGTCGGCCAGCCGTTGATGGAGCCGGGCCCGGATCTCATCGGCGGTGTAGGCCTTGCGGCGCCGCTGGTCACGGGCGACCAGTACCCCGCCGGCGGCCACCCCGACCACACCGGCCATCCCGATCCACTTCCAGACACTGCTCTTGGGCCACATGAGACACACCCTATTCATGGCGCCCTGGGGCAGGGGCACGCTTTATGGTGCAGTCGTGGATGCGCACACGGTGAACCTGGATCGAGCGCTGCGGGAAACCCGGACCGGCGACATCTGGCTGTTTCGCGGTCGCTCCGGTCCGGACCGCGCCATCCAGACCCTGTCCAACGCCCCGGTGAACCACGTCGGGATGGCGGTGGCCATCGACGACCTGCCGCCGCTGATCTGGCATGCCGAACTCGGCGACAAACTCACCGACGTGTGGACGGGCACCAACCACCGCGGCGTGCAGCTCAACGACCTCCGCGAAGCCGTCGAACAGTGGCGGCAGCGTTACGACCAGCGATGCTGGTTTCGTCAGTTGACGCCCTACGCCAGCCGGGAACAGGAAGACCGGATGTTGCGGGTGGTGGCCCGGATGGACGGCACGGCGTTCCCGACCACGGCAAAGCTCACCGGACGGTGGCTGCGCGGGCGCCTGCCCACCCCCAACGACTGGACACGGGGTATCCCGGTCGTCGACCGCAAGGTGCGCGAAGCCAGCCAGCGGCGCAAGACACGGCAGCGCGCGGTGGCCATGGAGACCGCCTACTGCGCGGAGACGGTCGCCATCACCTACGAGGAGATGGGGCTGTTGTCCACCGACAAGCACTCCAACTGGTTCGACCCCGGGTCGTTCTGGAGCGGTGACATTCTGCCGCTGACCCCGGGTTATGAGCTGGGCCGCGAGATCGCGGTGGTCGGCTAGGAAACCTCCAGCGTGGTGTGCACCGGGGTCGGGTGGCGGGTCAGGTCCAGCACCGGGCAGTGCGCCTCCACGGCTTCGAGCAGTTCCTGGTAGCGCTGCGGGGTTTCCGGACCGCTGACGCTCACCACCACCCGCACCTCGGAGAAGCCGGCACGCACCGCGTCGTCGATACCGAAGAAGCCGCGGACGTCCAGATCACCCTCGGCGCGGGCACTGATGCGGTCGACAGCGATGCCGAGTTTGTCGGCCCAGAAGCGCCAGGTGACGACCTGGCAGGACAGCAGCGACGCCAGGTAGTACTCGACCGGGTTGGGCGCGGCGTTCTCGCCGCCGAGCGCCGGTGGCTCATCGACCTCGATGCTGTAGTTGCCGAGGGTGACGGAGCTGGCCACAGCGTCATGCGCCTGCGCCGAGGCACGGAATACGACGTTGGCGTTGGCCGGGTCGGCGGCTACCGCGCCTTCGGTCGCGGAGATGATGCCGGCCAGGTGGCTCGTCGAGGTGGTCATAGTCAGCTGACACTAGTGTGCGGCGAGCGCTGGACCGCGGTTTGGCGTCAGCATGAGTTCAATGCGACAGACGCCCTGTCCGGCCACCAGGGGCGGCTAGGCAGGGCGTCTGTGGCCGATATCAGCGCTTAGGCGTCCGGGTTCTCGGCGCCTTCGGCGGGCTCGGGCGCCGGCGGGGGCTCCGGAGCGTCAGGGACCTCGTGGACGACGTTGACGAACACCGCGCCCTCCACGGGGGCTGGCTCCTCCATCGGGGCCGGCGCGTCGACCAGGGCTTCAAACGGCGGTGCGGGCGCCGGATCTTCAGCGAAGTCGCCGTCTTGCACCTGGTCCATCGGCAAGAACATGTGATGGGTGAATTGGCGCTGGTAGGCGCCGCCGCCACCAATGCGGACGCCACCGCCTTCACCGCTGGAAACCGGCGTGCCGTCCGGCAGCGTCACCGCGGTGTGATGGCCGTTCCAGCCCACCACCAATGCATTGGGGGCGGTTCCGTATTGAAAACCCCGTGCGAGCAGGGCGGACTCTTCATTCCCGGTGTTAAACCGGTTACCGAATGTGGGACGACCAGTTGCAGTATTCGTTACCCAGGAAGCCAATCCCGAGCAATCCGTTCCTGCAGGAGAATCGCCGCCGGTGACATACGGCGTGCCTGAAACCTGCTGGATTAATGCCATCAGTGATTCCAAAACAAACATGGCTTGGGACGCTAACAAGAGTTAGCACCAGCAACCAAGATTTGTGGGTGTCGTCACGATTAACCCAGCGCATGACGTAGATTACACCGCACGGCAGGTCCGGGGCAGGTCACTCCGGTGATTGGCTAACTCGCTGGTCAGAATGGTTTCTGTGGCGCGTGTGTCTACACTTACACCCTTATACCGGTGTTTGTATAGCCCGTTTGCGGCGTCTTTGGCAGATGTGAGCGAGGTCATATTTAGTTTGCTGTTATCGGCGCGCTATAGGAATGCAATCGATCGGATCGACGGAGCCCGGAATTCAGCGACAAATTACCTGGTAAACGGTATGAATTAGTCGAATGGCCCCGGTCGGTCCCCGGGTTCTGGTCAATCACCCACACCGGGCATCACCGCAGGTCAGAGCCCGAATTTGGCGCGGGCCTGGTCGGTGACCGGCGTGAACAGGTTGACGAGGTTGCCATCCGGGTCCCGGAACAGCAGCGCGCGGTTACCCCACGGCATGGTCGTCGGCTCGGTCACGACCTCGATCAGATGCCCGCGCAGGCGCTCGTACTCGGCGTCCACGTCGTCGACCATGAACTCGAGGATGGCGCTCCGGTTGGCTGCCGGCTCGGCGGATCCCGCTCCGAACAGCGGGACCGTCTTGTCGCTGCCGATGGCCAGCGCACCGATCGGCGTCGGAATCTCCGCGAACAGCTCGTTCCCCCACACGGCGGAGACGCCGGTGACCATCTCGTAGAACGCGACGAGGCGGGTGACGTCGGCGGTGATGATGCGGGTCGAGATGAACTTCATGCGGGTCTCCCTGGGATGCGGTTCGTGGGGTTGCAGCCGGCAGGGTAGTCAACGCCTCCGACAACGACGTCGGATCAGGACTCCCGGACCAGGCTGATGCCCACCTCGGCGGCGGCAACCTTCAGCCTGTTGTCCCTCGTCCACAACCTCGCCCCGTCGGCGATGAGGACCGAACCCAGGAGGCCGGCATCGACCGCGCTCAGCCCACGTCCCCACAGCTGCCGCGAGTTGACCAGGGCGAGAAGCTCGCGATGAGTGACGACCGGGAACTGGCGGAGGTTTGCCAGTGCGTCCAAGACTTCGTCGCGTGGCCTGATCGATCCCAACGCCAACTCTTCGATGATCAACGGGTGGCAACCGATCTGGTCTTCGTTGAGGAGGGACGCCAACCTCGAGTCGTTTGCGTGCAGGTGATCGATCCACACCGAAGTGTCGACGAGAATCACTCCCCCGCGGCCCTCCGCCGTGGCGCGGCGCTCGCGTCCGGATCCGTTCCGCCCAACGCGGCAACTCGACGCGCAGACTCGACCCGAATCAGCGTCTCCAGACCCTGCCTGAGCAGAGTCACCTTCTCATGCACGCCGGTGAGCTCGGCGGCCTTCTCCAGCAGCGCATCGTCAATGGTGACCGTCGTTCGCATTGTGCACCTCCATACGCATCAATTGATGCGCTTCATGATGCCACGACGATCGGGTTCGCGTCGGCACCGACGCCGTCACGTCAGCGTTGGATCGATACCCTGTGGCGGTGGACAAGGTGCTGGACGAGGGACCGTTCTTCCACGGAACAAAGGCCGACCTGCGGGTCGGCGACCTGCTCACCGCGGGCTTTCGTTCCAACTACCGGCCCGAGATCGTGATGAACCACATCTATTTCACCGCCCTGCGCGACGGCGCCGGGCTGGCGGCCGAGCTCGCGGCCGGCGACGGCACCCCGCGGGTGTATCTGGTCGAACCGACCGGTGGGTTCGAGAACGACCCGAACGTCACCGACAAGAAGTTCCCCGGTAATCCGACCCGCTCCTACCGCAGCAGCGAACCGCTGCGGGTGATCGCAGAAGTCGACGACTGGCCGCGGCTGTCTCCCGAGGCGCTGCAGGGGTGGCACGACCGGTTGGCCGCATTGCGGGCCGAGGAGCGCGACGAGATCATCAACTGAGAAGCGGAACTCGACCGGGTCGCCGTCGGCGACGTCAGGCCGGCAACTCGCACACCAGAAGATGGAAGGCGCCCGGGGCATCACCGACGCGCCTGTCCTCGATCCTGCCAAAACCCGCCTCGCGGATAGCCGCCACCAGCTCGTCGATGGGACGTAACCGGAACCCATGTCGCGTGAACGGCATCTTGGACATCTGGCCCGGATCGCCAACCCCGAGCACCAGTCGCCCGCCTGGCCGCAGCACTCTCACGAGCTCCCTCAGAGCGGCGGCGAGATCCGGCACGAAATACATCGTGTTCGTCGAGATGATGGCGTCCAGTGAGGAATCGTCGAGCGACAGGCTCTCCATCCGACCGGAATGCAGAAGCAGCCGTCCACCATCCACGCTGCCAGCGAACCGGCGCTTCGCGTCAGTGAGCATGGTCTCGGACATCTCTACGCCGTGAACGACCACGCCGTCGCAACCCAGCAAGAGGTCAAGTCCGACGCCTCCGCCGAAACCGATGTCAGCGACGTCGGCGCCCGGACCGCAACCCGTGGCGGCGACCGCAGCGACGACAATTGAACGATTGCCGCGGTTGAGGAGGCGTCCGACAACCCGGCCGGCGAACCCGTCCGGTTCACCGAGCTGACGAGCCAGCCCGGCCAGCGCACGTTCAACGAGCAGCATGGCGATCATTAGACCAGGTGGCGAAGCCCACGTCGCCGAATCTCGGTTCGGCGCGATGCCTATTACACGTTGAAGCGGAACTCGACGACGATCCGCTTCGTGGTCAGCGCGACGGGTCACCAACCCGAGTCATCGATGATGCCGTTGAAGTGGTTGATGACGGGATTGCCGGTCCGCGTCGACGCGGTCAAGAGCCGTTCCAAGGCTCGCAGGAAATGCGCGTCGGGCTCAGCAAGATCGTCCTGCAATAGCGCCTGGAGGTTCCTCAATTCTGCAAGCGCTTCGGCGGCCTGAGTCGCCGCAAGCCAGATGCCGCCGGATTCGAATTCGTATTGCGGCGGTGAGTGAATCGCCTCGTTCAGATTGGGATAGTGGCCCTCCCCGACCAGGCGCTCGACCGTGGGGTAGCTCAAGGAATGGTAGAAACTGCCAGGCCAGTAGAAGATCTCGTCGACGAGATGCATCCACGGGTGAACACAGGCGCGCCCAACGAGATCGTCGCTATCGCCGACGCGCCAGTTCCACAGTTCATCTGGGTCTTGGCCAGGATTCTCGCTTCGCTTCAGCGTCACGATTCCGTGGTGGTTGACCATCAATTCATCGCACGGAAACGGCGGCTTCGTCGCACGGCCGTCGCAATAACAGGTGCAGCAGACGAAGGCTTCCCACTCACTCATGCCGCTGACAGTAGGCGTCGCATCTGACGATCCAAATCTACTTCTTACCGCTCCCTGAGGTTCCTCCGTGGCGGAACTCGACCACGTCGCCGTCGGCCATCACGTAGTCCTTGCCCTCCATGCGCACCTTGCCGGCGGCCTTGGCCGCCGCCATCGACCCGGCCTCGACCAGGTCGTCGAAGGACACGATCTCGGCCTTGATGAAACCCTTTTCGAAGTCGGTGTGAATCACCCCGGCCGCCTTGGGCGCGGTGTCGCCCTGGTGGATCGTCCAGGCGCGGGCCTCCTTGGGCCCGGCGGTCAGATAGGTCTGCAACCGCAGCGTGTGAAAGCCCGCCCGCGCCAACGCATCCAGGCCGCGCTCGCTCTGCCCGATGGACTCCAGCAGCTCCATCGCCGACTCGTCGTCCAACTCGGCCAGCTCGGCCTCGATCTTGGCGTCCAGGAAAACCGCGTCGGCCGGCGCGACCAGCTCACGCAACGCCGCGACCCGCGCCGCGTCGGTGAGCACCTCCTCATCGGCGTTGAACACGTAGAGGAACGGCTTGGTGGTGAGCAGGTTCAGCTCCCGCAGCGGCGTGGTGTCGCTGCCGGCCGCGAACAGGGTGGTCCCGCCGTCGAGCAGCTGCTGGGCGGCCAGCGCCGCCTCATGCACCGGTTTGCGTTCCTTGTTGTTGCGGGCTTCCTTCTCCAGCCGCGGCACCGCCTTCTCCAGGGTCTGCAGGTCGGCCAGGATCAGTTCGGTCGCAATCACTTCGATGTCGGCCTCGGGGTCGACCTTGCCGTCGACGTGCACCACGTCGTCGTCGGCGAACACCCGCACCACCTGGCAGATGGCGTCGCATTCGCGGATGTTGGCCAAAAACTTGTTGCCCAGCCCGGCGCCCTCGGAGGCGCCTTTGACGATCCCGGCGATGTCGACGAACGTCACCGGTGCCGGCAGGATGCGCTCGGAGCCGAAGATCGCAGCCAGCTTGTCCAGCCGCGGGTCCGGCAGCGGAACCACACCTTCGTTCGGCTCGATCGTCGCGAACGGGTAGTTGGCGGCCAACACGTTGTTGCGGGTCAACGCATTGAACAGGGTCGACTTGCCGACGTTGGGCAACCCCACAATTCCCAGGCTCAGGCTCACGGGGAACCAAGTCTAGGGTGCGCCGGAGCTGCGCCCGCACACCAGGAGGACAACGTCGTTACCGGTGTTTGCGCGTGCAGCCGGTACGGTCAACGTGTGTCTGGACAGCGGGGAAGGTCGGCGGTGGCTGCCGATCAGCGCTCAATCCATCCCCGCCTGGCGGGTGTCCCCTGGTGGGCGGCCGTTCTGACCGCTCTCACCGCGACCGCCATCGGGTTCGCCTACGACGCCGGATCGGGCAACAGAGAGCTCGGTCACGTCTTCGCGACACTGTATGTACTGGGCTGTGTGGTGGCCGTGCTCACCGTGCAGCAGTCCGGTGTGTTCACCGCGGTGATCCAGCCGCCGCTGATCCTGTTCGTCACCGTGCCCGGCGCGTACTGGCTGTTCCACGGCGCCGCGTTCCCCGGGCTGAAGAACATCCTGATCAACTGCGGCTATCCGTTGATCGAACGGTTCCCACTGATGCTGCTCACCTCGGCCGCGGTGTTGGCGATCGGCATCGTGCGCTGGTACCTGGGGTGGGGGGCTCGTGCCTTGGTCGCCGACGACGCCGAGCCGACCGAGGGACTGGTGGCCAAACTCGCCGCGCTGTGGTCGCATCGCTTCGGCCGCGACGCCGAGCAGCCCGCGGCCAAACCGGCGCGCCGGCCCCGTGCCGATCGCCCGGCCCATACCACCCGATCCGGACCCGGTGCGGCTGCTACCCGCGGCGCGGGCGGAAGGGCGGCCGCCTCCCGCTCACGGCATCCCCGCCCGGTGCGCGACGACGCCGGCCGCCCGTCGTCGCAGCGGCCCCGCCGGCCCCGCCCGGAAGACGAACGCGACATCGCACCCGATCCGCGTCGGCGCCCCCGTGAGCCGCGCGACGCCCGTCGGGACCCGCGCGAGCGCCGTGAAACCCCGGTGCGCCGCAGCCGCGTCGACGCCTACGAGCCCATCGATTCCTACGAGTCGCCGGAGCCGCGGCGCCGGCGTCCGGCAGCTCCCAACGGCGCTGGTTCGACGCATCATCCGATTTCGCAGGTGCGCTATCGCGGCGCGGCCGACCGCGATGAGCCCCGGGTCCGTCGTCCCCGCGAGCAGACGTAAAAGTGCCCTAAAACCCGCAATTCAGGGCACATTTGCGTCTGCTCGCCCCGGATCTCGCCCCGGATCTCGCCCCCGATTCAGTGCCGGGCGGGCCGGATCTCGCGCGGTAGCGCGAACACCAGCGTCTCGTTGGCCGTCGTCACCGACTGGACCACGCCGTAGCCGTGGTCGGCCAACCGCTCCAGCACACCGCGAACCAGCACTTCGGGAACCGACGCCCCGGACGTCACGCCGACGGTGGTGACACCGTCCAGCCAGGCCGGGTCGATGTCCTCGGCGTAGTCCACCAGATGCGCGGCCGGAGATCCGGCTCCCAGCGCGACCTCGACCAGCCGCACCGAGTTCGACGAGTTACGCGATCCGACGACGATCACCAGCTCGCACTCCGGCGCCATCGCCTTGACCGCGGTCTGACGATTCTGGGTGGCGTAGCAGATGTCGTCGCTGGGCGGATCCTGCAGCTTGGGGAACCGCTGCCGCAGCCGCTCCACGGTCTCCATGGTCTCGTCGACGCTCAGCGTGGTCTGCGACAGCCACACCACCTTGTCCTCGTCGCGGACGACGACCGCGTCCACCGCGTCGGGCCCGTCCACCAGCTGCACATGATCCGGTGCCTCGCCGGCGGTGCCGATGACCTCTTCGTGGCCCTCGTGCCCGATCAGCAGGATGTCGTAACCATCGCGGGCGAACCGCTTGGCCTCGTTGTGCACCTTGGTCACCAGCGGGCAGGTCGCGTCGATGACCTGCAGCTCACGCTCGGCGGCGGACTCGTGCACGCTGGGTGCCACCCCGTGCGCGGAGAACACCACGATCGCCCCCTCGGGGACCTGATCGGTTTCGGCGACGAACACCGCCCCGGCTTTGGCCAGGGTGTCCACCACATGCCGGTTGTGCACGATCTCATGCCGGACGTAGACCGGTGCGCCGTGCTTCTCCAGCGCCCGTTCGACGGTTTCGACGGCCCGGTCGACTCCGGCGCAGTATCCGCGCGGCTCGGCCAGCAGCACCCGCTTGCCGGCCGGTTTGTCGACCAGGGAGCCAGTAGTCCCGGGAATCCCCATGTTGACGGTCGAAGGCATGACTACCAGGGTACTTTCCGCCGCCGCCGGCACGCCATCGCAGCACCACGCCAACCCCGGTCTTGGAGCTGACGGGCCATTAAGGCAGGCTGGAACACATGGGAACTGCACCGTACGGGGTTCGGCTGCTGGTTGGCGCGGCGACGATGGCCGTCGAGGAGACCATGAAGCTGCCCCAGACCATCCTGATGTATCCGATGACGCTGGCCAGCCAGGCCGCGCACATGGTGATGCGCTGGCAGCAGAACCTGGCCGAACTCGCCATCAAGGGCGACGCCACCCTGGAGAGCCTGTTTCCGCCGAAGGACGAACAACCCGAGTGGGCCACCTTCGACGAGGACTTCGGCGACGCCGACGACGCCACCGAGGTGATCTCCACCACCGGCATCAACGACGGCGAGCGGCGGGCCGAGGGCCGGTTCGCGCTGTACTCGCTGACCGACGCCGACGCCCCGGCCAACACCACCGCCCCGCGGGATTCCGCGTCGGCGGGACCGGTCCCCGACACCGTCACCAACCTCGGGTATGACGGGCTGACGCTGGCCCAGCTGCGGGCCCGGCTGCAATCGCTGAGCCTGGACGACCTCGAGACGCTGCTGGCCTACGAGGAGGCCACCAAGTCGCGGGCGCCGTTCCAGACGCTGCTCGCCAACAGAATCACCCGCGCGACCGCCAAGTGACCGTACCGGCGAACTCCGCCGAACAGCCCTGGCCGGTTCGTACCGTCGCCACCCGGGTCAAAAGCTGGATCGATCGGCTGGGCACCGTCTGGGTGGAGGGCCAGCTGACTCAGATCAATGTGCGGCCCGGCATGGGCACCGTGTTCATGGTCTTACGCGACCCGGCCGCCGACATGTCGTTGACCGTGACGTGTTCGCGCCAGCTGGTCACCAGTGCGCCGGTCGCCCTGACCGAAGGCGTGCAGGTGGTGGTCTGCGGCAAGCCGACGTTCTACACCGCACGTGGCAGTTTCTCGTTGCGGGTCAGTGAGATTCGCGCGGTCGGGATCGGCGAGCTGTTGGCCCGCATCGAGCGCCTGCGCCAGCTGCTGCACGCCGAGGGCTTGTTCGATCCGCGACTCAAGCGGCCGATCCCCTTCCTGCCCCGCACCGTCGGGTTGATCACCGGCCGCGCCAGCGCCGCCGAACACGATGTGACGACGGTGGCCCGCACCCGCTGGCCCGCGGTGCACTTCGCGATCCGCAACACCGCCGTGCAGGGCGCCGGTGCGGTGCCGCAGATCGTGGAGGCGTTGCGCGCGTTGGACGCCGACCCCGAAGTGGACGTGATCGTGGTCGCGCGCGGCGGCGGCAGCGTGGAGGATCTGCTGCCGTTCTCCGACGAGACGCTGTGCCGCGCGATCGCGGCGTGTCGCACCCCGGTGGTCAGCGCGGTGGGCCACGAACCCGATAACCCGCTGTGCGACCTGGTCGCCGATCTGCGGGCGGCCACCCCGACCGACGCGGCGAAGAAGATCGTTCCCGACACCGCCGCCGAGCAGGCCCTGATCGACGACCTGCGCCGCCGCAGCGCTCAAGCGCTGCGCAACTGGGTGTCGCGGGAACAGCGTGCCCTGACCGCGTTGCGCAGCCGCCCGGTGCTGGCGGATCCGCTGACCGCGCTGTCGGCGCGCGCCGACGAGGTACACCGTGCCCGGTCCGCGGCCCGCCGCGATATCACCCGGTTGATCGGTGCGGAGACCGAGCGAATCGGGCACCTGTCGGCCCGGCTGGCGACACTGGGGCCGGCGGCCACCCTGGCCCGCGGCTACGCGGTGGTGCAGACCGTCTCGGCGGACAGCTCGACTAGCGTGTTGCGGTCGGTGGACGAAGCCCCGGCGGGCACCCGATTGCGGGTGCGGGTGTCTGATGGGGCGGTGGCGACGGTGAGTGAGGGCCCGACTGATGGCCGATGACGAGCGTGACAAAGTTAGGCCCATTAGTAACCTGGGCTACGAAGACTGCCGCGACGAACTGATCGAGGTGGTCCGGCTCCTGGAGCAGGGCGGACTCGATCTGGATGCGTCGCTGAATCTGTGGGAAAGGGGCGAGAAGCTGGCTAAGCGCTGCGAGGAGCACTTAGCTGGCGCGCGTAAGCGAGTGGAGGATGCGCTGTCCTCCGAGGACGCCGACGAGAATTGAGCGGGCAATAATTTTTTGCCAATCCGCTCGTAACTGAAACACGTTTCAGTTATGCTCCCCTCCCATGACGGATGTATCGCTGACAACCGAACTCGGCCGCGTCCTGGTGACCGGCGGCTCCGGCTTCGTCGGCGCCAATTTGGTGACGACACTGCTCAAGCGCGGCCACCAGGTGCGCTCCTTCGACCTGGCGCCGTCACCGCTGCCGGACAACCCCAACCTGGAGGTCGTCCAGGGCAACATCTGCGACCCCGAGACCGTGGCCGCCGCGGTGGCCGGGATCGACACCATCATCCACACCGCCGCGATCATCGACCTGGCCGGCGGCGCCGAGGTCACCGACGAGCTGCGTCAGCGCAGTTTCGGGATCAACGTCGGCGGCACCGAGAACCTGCTGACGGCCGGCCGCGCCGCGGGCGTGCAGCGGTTCGTCTACACCGCATCCAACAGCGTGGTGATGGGCGGCCAGCAGATCCGCAACGGCGACGAATCGATGCCCTACACCACCAAGTTCAACGACCTCTACACCGAAACCAAGGTGGCCGCCGAGAAGTACGTGCTGTCCCAGAACGGCGTGGACGGCTTGCTGACCTGCGCCATTCGCCCGTCCGGGATCTGGGGTGACGGGGATCAGACGATGTTCCGGCGGCTGTTCGAAAGCGTCGTCGCCGGGCACGTCAAGGTGCTGATCGGACGAAAGAGCGCCAAGCTGGATAACTCCTACGTGCACAACCTGATTCACGGTTTCATCCTGGCCGGCGAGCACCTGGTGCCGGGCGGCACCGCACCGGGACAGGCTTACTTCATCAACGACGGCGAACCGATCAACATGTTCGAGTTCGCCCGGCCGATCATGGAGGCGTGCGGGGAGAACTGGCCCCGCTTCCGGGTCAGCGGCCGGCTGGTGCGCGATGCGATGGCGAGCTGGCAGTGGCTGCACTACCGGTTCGGCCTGCCCAAGCCGTTGCTGGAGCCCGGCGCGGTGGAGCGGCTCTACATGGACAACTACTTCTCCATCGCCAAGGCGCACCGCGATCTCGGGTACACCCCGCTGTTCACCACCGAGCAGGCGATGGCGGACTGTCTGCCCTACTACAAAGAGCTGTTCAAACAGGTCAAGGCGGAGGCGCATCCGCACGTGGCGACGCTGGTCGCCCCGCCGGTTCCCGAGTAGCTCCTTGCCGAGCGTGAAGCTGGGCTCACGCTCGACCTCGACGGTGAGCCCAGCTTCACGTTCGGCGGAAACCGGCCGCGCCGCTGCGACCTCAGCGGTACAGGTGGACCGGGTGGTGAACGGCCCGCTCAATCTGGCCTGACGCGGTTTGCAGCATCGCGCTGCCCAGAGCGATCAACGCGCGGGCCGCGGCGATCTCCTCACCCACGGCCGGCTGATTGGCGTCGTCCGGGTGCCGGTAGGCATCCCCCCGGGTGGTCATGGACTGGCCGTCGCCGAGGTGGGCACACACCGTCGCATGAGTGTGGGTGTCGTCCTCGTCGAAGTTGATGTCGAGGCGCCAGCCGAGGTCCAAATCACGGTCATACATCGAAATCACCTCCTCACCCCTCCAGGGTGCTCCGCCCGCGGTCATCGCACGACCCGTTTGACGGAAGAGGTGGCGCCGACGCCGCCCGCAGCCGGGTGTGGGCCTTGTCAATTTCGCCGGAAACTGTAACGATGCGAACTCGGCGAGGCAGGTGGTAGCGCGGCGGCCGCCAGGCGAACAACAGCGCACCGGAAACGAGTTACGGCTACATGGACACAGTTTTGGTCACCGGCGCGTTCGGTCTGGTCGGGTCGGCGACCGTGCGGCGCCTTGCCGAGGACGGCCGCCGGGTGGTCGCAACCGACCTCGACGTGCCCGCCAACCGCAAGGCGGCGGCCAATCTGCCGGCGGCGGTGGGGGTCCGCTACGCCGACCTCACCGACCCGACTGCCGTAGACACCCTGGTCTCCGAGGTACAACCGACCGCGATCGTGCACCTGGCCGCGGTCATCCCGCCGTTCATCTACATGCGGCGCGAGCTGGCCCGCAAGGTCAACGTGGACGCCACCGGGCATCTGCTGGCGGCCGCGGCCAACCAACCGGCGCCGCCCCGATTCGTTCAGGCGTCCAGCATCGCGGTGTACGGATCGCGCAATCCGCACACCGTGTCCGGCGTCCTGACCGCCGACACCCCGACCAACCCGGCCGACGTCTACGGCGACCACAAGGTGCAGGCCGAGCGCCTGGTCCGCGGCAGCGAGTTGGACTGGGTGATGCTGCGGCTGGGCGGTGTGCTGACCGTGGAGCCGGCGGCCTACATGAAGCTCGACAACTTGTACTTCGAGGGCCTGTTGCCCACCGACGGACGACTGCAGACCGTGGACGTGCGCGATGTCGCCTGGGCGTTCGCGGCCGCCACCACCGCCCCGGCGGTCGGCGAGACCCTGCTGATCGGCGGCGACGACACCCACCGTCAGGTGCAGGGCGATGTGGCGACCGCGGTGGCCGCGGCGATGGGCTTGGTCGGCGGGCTGCCCACCGGGCTGCCGGGCAACCCCGGCGGCGACGACGACTGGTTCAACACCGACTGGATGGATTCTGGCCGCGCCCAGGAAGTCCTTGGCCACCAACGGCATTCCTGGCCGGACATGCTTGCCGAAACCGCGGACGGGGCCGGCGTCAAACGTCACCTGCTGCGCGTCGTCGCACCGCTAACCCGGGAGATCTTCACCCGCCGCGCCGCCTACTATCGCAGCGGTAGGCAATACGCGGACCCATGGGGGGCGATCCGCGACAAGTGGGGTGACCCTCGACCGGATCGGAGTTCGGTATGACCTCGCGCGACGCGGTGGTGATCGGCGGTGCCTCCGGCATCGGCCGGGCGGTGGCGCACACGCTGGCCGCCGATGGCTGCCGGGTGAGGGTCGCCGACCGCGACACCGCCGGCGCGCAGACCGTCGCCGCCGAACTCGGCGCGCCGCACACCGCGGCCAGCGTCGACGTCACCGATGAGGCGTCGGTGGCCGCGCTGTTCGACGCCGGACCGGTCGACGTGGTGGTCAACACCGCCGGGTTCAGCAACGTCGGCCTGATCGTCGACATGCCGGTGGAGGGTTTCCGCGAGGTCATCGACGTGTGCCTCACCGGCGCCTTCATCGTCGCCAAGTACGCCGGACGCCAGCTGCGCGACGGCGGCGCGCTGGTGTCGATCTCCTCGCTGAACGCCCGACAGCCCGCGGCGGCGATGAGCGCCTACTGCGCCGCCAAGGCCGGGCTGTCGATGCTGACCGAGGTCGCTGCCCTGGAGCTCGCCCCGCGCGGAATCCGGGTCAACGCGGTGGCCCCCGGTTTCGTGCACACGCCGCTGACCGCGCCGGCCGCCGCCATCCCCGGCGTCGTCGAGGAATACCTGGAGAACACCCCGCTGGGCCGCGCCGGCACCCCGCAGGACGTCGCCGATGCGGTGGCCTACCTGTGTTCCCCCGGTGCGTCGTGGCTGACCGGTGAGGTGCTCGATCTCAACGGCGGCGCACACCTGCGCCGCTATCCGGATGTGTTGAGCCACGTGATGAAACTCGCCGCGCCCGCCGATTGACGCCGAATGTGAATCCACGGCGACATTCCGCGGGATTTTCCGCCGTAGGTTCACAATCGGCGAAACTCCCCGATTAGGGTGCGGCGATGGACACCGAATTCAGCCTCACCCAACGCCGCGCGCTGGCGGTGGCCACCATCATCGCGCTGGCATTCGGCGCGTACTTTCTGCGCGGGTTCTTCATCCTGATCGTGGTGGCCGCGGTGGGCGCCTACCTGTTCAACCCGCTCTACCAGCGTCTGCAGCAGCGGTTCTCCGCCGGCCTGTCGGCGGCGCTGACCCTGCTGGCCGCCTTGCTGGTGGTGATCGTGCCGGTGGCCGCGGTGGTCGCGTTGGGGATCATGCAGATCACCCGGATGGTGGGCGCGGTCGGCGACTGGGTCGCCGGTACGGATCTGAGTACGTTGGGCGACAAGACACTGCGGATGGTCAACGATCTGTTGAGCCGGCTGCCGTTCGTCCATGTCACCGTGACGCCCGAGTCGTTGCGGCACGCCATCGTCACCGTCGCCCAACGCGGCGGCGACGTGCTGCTGCACGCCCTGCAGGGGGCGGTGGGCGGTGTCGTGGCGGGCATCGCGTCGGCGATCATCTTCTTGTACGTGTTCATCTCGTTGCTGGTGAACCGGGACAAGATCCGCACGTTGATCCGTCAGCTCAACCCGCTGGGCGAGGAGATCACCGACCGCTACCTGAACCGAACCGGCGCCATGGTTCGCGGAACGGTGATGGGCCAGTTCGTGATCGCAGTGTGTCAGGGCGTTGCCGGGGCGGCCTCGATCTATATCGGCGGGTTTCATCAGGGCCTGTTCATCTTCGCGATCCTGTTGACCGCGCTGTCGGTTATCCCGTTGGGCGGCGGCATCGTGTCGATGCCGTTCGGGATCGGCATGATGTTCTTCGGCCATGTGATCGGCGGCGCGTTCGTGGTGCTGTTTCACCTACTGGTGGTGACCAACATCGACAATGTGCTGCGGCCGATTCTGGTGCCGCGGGCGGCCCGGCTGGATTCCGCGCTGATGCTGCTCGCGGTGTTTTCCGGGATCGCGATGTTCGGCTTCTGGGGCATCGTCATCGGACCGGTGTTGATGATCCTGATCGTCACCACCGTCGAGGTGTATCTGGCGGTGTACAAGGGCGCCGAACTCGATGAGCCCACCGATGGCGAGCCCGCGGAGCAACGAAAATGGTTGTGGCGCAAGGCGGTGTCCGGGATCGCGAGCCGCCACTGACGCCGAGCGTGTAATCAGACCGATAATCGGGC